>NZ_JBGCCU010000003.1:0-322498 GCF_041261445.1 Catenulispora sp. EB89 | reverse complement strand
GCTGAGCGTGGACTGCTTGAAGTCGCTGCCCACGACGACGGTGATGCCGTTCGCCGGCAGCGAACTGCTGGCGACCGGCACCGTCCCGGCGGCCATCGCGGTGGCGATCTTCTGTGCCTCGTCCTTCGCGCCGCTGCCGTACTGGATGACGCTGCGCCGGACGTTGTCGTGGTTGCCGGTCTTGGTGACCGGGACCCCGGTCTTGTCCATGATGAACGAGGACACCTTCAACGCCAGGCCGTTGCTGGGGGTCCCGTTCAGCACGGTGATGGCGTCCTTCGGCGGCGCCGGGGTCGTCGGGGCCGAGGCGGACGTCGGGGTCGTCGGCGCCGACGAGCCCGACGACGCGGTGGTCGGCGGCGGCGCGACCGCCGCGTCGTTGTCGAAGGTCGAGGTGAACTCCTGCTTGATCGCGGCCGGATCGACCGTCACCGCGTCCTCGCCCTTGACCGTGATCGGCGCGCCGGTCGGCAGCGTGATGAACTCGGCGTTGCCGCCGGTCAGGTTGGACGCGCTGGCGGCGAAGTCGAGGACGTTCCAGTTGTCGTTCTTGTCGATGACGATGTCGTTCGCGACGACCTTCATCAGCGAGTCCATCTTGCCCAGGTCCCCGAACAGGCCCTCGCTGCGCAGCTTGGACATCACCGAGGACAGGAACGCCTGTTGCCGGTGCGTGCGGTCCAGGTCGCCGTTGAGCAGGTGGAACCGCTGGCGCACGAACTGCAGCGCGGTCGCCGCGTCGAGCGTGGAGATGCCGGCGTGCAGATTCAGGCCGGTGCCGGCGCCGTCCTCGATCGGGTCGTAGGCCGGGGCCTTCAGGCAGACCTGGATGTTCCCGATCGCCTTCACGATGTCGTAGAAGCCCAGCAGGTTCACCTCGGCGAGGTGGTCGACGTGCTGGCCGGTCAGCTTCTGCACGGCGGCGATCGTCGCCTCCCGCCCGACTTCCCGGCTCTTCGCCTCCACGTCGGCCTTGTTCTTGTTCCCGGCCGCGACCAGCTTGGTCTCGGCGTAGGACTTGGCGTCGCCGTAGGCCTCCTTGATCTTGCCCTTGCCGTCGTCCGGGAAGCTCGGCACCAACGACACCGTGGACGAACCTCCCGGCCGGTCGACGTCGCTGTCGCGCGGGATCGAGTACGCCGTGACCTTGCCGCCGTTGGCCGGGATGTGCATGAAGATCAGGACGTTCGTGTTGTAGCCGCCCTTCTCCGAGGACCCGGCGTGCAGCTCGTCCTCGACCAGGGAGGTCGGCAGGTCGTTGCCGTTCATGTCCTTGCGCGAGTCCAGGCCGATGAGCAGCAGGTTGATGTCGTTGCCGAGGTGTTTGGGGACGTAGCCGCCCTCGCCGGGCTTGGCCGCGTTGGTCGCGTCGGACGTGTGGAGCTTGTCGTTCAGGCTGCTGTTGACATACCAGACCGAGCCGGTCGCGACGACGACGGCCGCGCTGAGCGTGCAGGCCAGCGCCCGGCCGGCGATCACCCCCGCGGGTGGACGTTCCTTGCCGGAACGGGGGCGGCTCTGCCGGCGCCGGCCATGCCCCGGTTCAGGTGCCCGGCGTCCTTGGTGTACCTCGTTCTCGCCGTACTCGTGGTGCTTGTGGTGCTCGTGATGCTGGTCGTACGCGCTGTGGTCGTCGTATCCGTCGTATCCGTCGTACCCGTCGTGCTCGTCCGGCTGCCAGTGATCGGACATGCCGCACCCCCACTTCCCGTTCCCGTAAAGCTGACGCCCCCCGAACACCCCGATCTCAGCGATCTGATGGCCCGGGGCGGCGACAGCTTGGTCACGGCCGCGCTACAACGACGAGGTCGTCAGCTGCGCGTGAAGGCGGAGGCGTGGTCGGCGGCCCAGGCCGCGAACGTCCTCGGCGCGGTACCCGTGACGTCGGCGACCGTGCTGCGCACCGGCGACTCGTCCAGCTTCCCGTCGGCGTAGAAGTCCAGGAAGGCGTCGATGTACCGCTGCGGCGTCCCGTCGGCGGTCATGGATTCGCGTGCCTGCTCGTCGGTGAGTCCCACGAAGTCCAGCGTCCGTCCCAGGACCTCGGCGACGATCGCGACCTGCTCGCGGGGGAGCAGCGCCTCGGGGCCGGTGGGCAGCAGCACTTCGCCGGCGTACCGGTCCGGATCGGCGAACACCGCGGCGATCACGGCGGCCAGGTCCGCCGGGTGCAGGCAGGCGGTGGCCACGTTCGGGAACGGCAGCGTCACGGTGTCGCCGTCGCGCACCTGACCGGCCCACCGCAGCGCGTTGGTCATGAACGCCGAGGGCCGCACCACGGTGTACGGCAGCTTCGACTCCGCCGCGGCCTGCTCGCTGCGCACCATGTACTCGGTGACGGCGTTGGTCATGTCGCCGCTCCCGGCCGACACCCCCGACAACTGCACGACGTGACCGATCCCGGCGTCACGCGCCGCCGCGTACAGCCCCGGCATGTCGGCGTAGCCGGGCAGCAGGAACAGCGCCTCCGCGCCGGCCAGGGCGGACGCCATCGTCGCGAGGTCGTCGAGGTCGGCGACCGCGGTCTGGACGCCGTCGCCGGCGAGCCGCGCCGCGTCCGCCTCGGCACGGACCACGGCCCGCACCGGCATGTTCCTGGCGACCAGGGCCGACACCAAAGACCCGCCGACGTTGCCCGTCGCCCCGGTGACCACAGTCAGAGCGCTCATCGCTTCCGCCTCCCAGTTGATCTTCTCGAAGATTTCAGGCTACTGAGTATCAAGAAGTCGGCGGTCTATGTCGGCGGAACGCTGCCCGGGTGTCGGCCGTTCCACCATCGTGAACGACAACGGGGACGGCATTTACCTCCACGGCTTCGGCCGCGACGGTGGGTCGACGGGCCAGACCGGGCCCTACCCGCCAGACCAGACCGCGGGGATCGAGGAGGGTCACAAGGCCCTAAAACGCCTCGGCGCGCGCTACGTCATCCGAGTGCGGGCCGCGACCGCCGCAGCGGCCGCTGAACAGGCCGTACAAACCTTTCAGGACACTGACACGCCGCCCGAACCGCAGTCGCTCTCCGACCGCATCGGCCGCGTCGTGGCCAGGGTCGCCATCAAACTGACCAAGCCCTGACCGGCCCGGCCGTATCGCCTGCGCAACCAGCGGCGGCCGGGGAGCTGCCCAGCCGGTCCGGCGTCAATCGCGCCGAACCACCGCACAGCCGATCCCCGGCCGCCGCCGCAGTGCTCTGATCCTCAGTCAGCAGCGAGCTGCCTCAGCAGGTGAGGTTCCCGCCCGGCGAAACACCGAGAACCCCGGCGATCGACTCGTAGTCGTTCACCCGGTCCTGCATCTCGCCGGTGTTGCCGCCGTTGCACTCGATGTCGTTGATGGCGCGGATGGTGGCGCCGAACCCGTTGCCGTTGACCATCGCGTCGTGAGAGGTCACGGAGCCGTTGCCGGTCCCGGTGAACCAGTACCACAGCGCGGTCTTCCACGAGGTGGCCGAGTCGGTCGCGACCAGGTTCGGGTTGTCGAGCAGGTCGATGCCGAGAGCGTTTCCGGCCGCGTAGTAGTTGAAGTTCCAGCTGATCTGCAGCGGGCCGCGGCCGTAGTACTGGTAGGTGCCGGCCGGGCAGCCGTAGGACTCGCTGGCGCAGTAGTTCCCGGTCTGGTCGATCTCCGAGATGTATACCAGGCCGCCGGTCTCGTGGTCGACGTTGGCCAGGAACGCCGCCGCCTCCTGCTGCTGCGTCGCGGTGCTGCCGGTGGTCGCGAACGCGGGGTAGGCGCTCAGCGCGGCGACGAGTCCGTCGTACGTGTAGAAGGAGTTCCGGTTCGGGAAGATCTGGTTGAACTGCGCCTGGCTGACCACGAAGCCGCCACCGCCGCCACCACCCCCACCGCCACCGCCACCGCCGGAGCAGGTGTACGGCGACCAGTACCAGGTGCTGATGGTCGGGTCATAGCCGGGGTTGTCGTGGGTGGCTATGTAGAGCCCGCCGTTGGCCGTGTACGTGACGATGGCGCCGGTGCTGTAGTTCTGGCCGGCGACCCAGGCCGGGTAGCTGCAACTGCCGCCGCCACCCCCGCCTCCGCCCCCGCCGGAACACGCGCCCTGATCGGCCCACACGTTCTGGCCGTTGTTGCCGGGGATATCACCCTGGGTCCACCACTTGGCAGACCAGTTGTCGCCGTTGTAGGAAGCGGTCTGTCCGTTGGTGTACACGGCGGTCGAGCTCCACGGCGCGGCGCAGGCCGCCGCCGCGTGCGCCGGCGCCTGGGGGAAGGCGACCAGCGTCAGCCCGAGCACACTGGCCAGTGCGACCAGCAGCGCGAGCAACCGGGAGCGCCCCGGTGCGTGAGTATGGGTCATGTGCCACTCCGTTGTGTTGTGGGGGACATCGAGTGGTTCCCTTAGGAGCAAACAGAATTGGTCCAGACCAGTCAAGGGTTTGGGCCGGAATTGGTCCAGACCGGTTCGAGCGACCCTTACTCAAAATGCGCGAGCCTTGACATAGTCGGTGGCGGTAGCCTGCCTCGAGAGTGCCGCCGCCACAGCAGCAGTAAGGCGAAGCGTATGAACCGCATCATGGCGCCATTGGTCCTGGTCATGTCATCAGCTGTGCTCGTTGCTTGTTCTTCCTCGACGTCGCATCCGGCTCCGCGGCCGACGTCGACGACGCCCGCTTCCACCACCTCGTCGGCGTCTTCTTCGTCGTCTCCTTCCTCGCCCTCTTCGGCGTCTACGACACAGCCCCCTGCGACGGGTACGAAGGCGCTCGTGCTGGGCCTGCCCGATCTGCCGTACGGCTGGGCGGTTTCGGTGCTGTCCGCGAACAGTTCGGTGTCGTCGCCGTGCGCGGCGCTCACCTCGGACGCGAGCAAACAGCTGTCGGCGCAGGCCGAATCCGACTTCCAGCAGTCCGAAGACGGCCCGTTCCTCCAGGAGATCCTCGCCACCGGCCCGGAGCCGCAGGTGCACACCGTCTGGGCGTCGATCCAGCAGGCGGCGGCCAAGTGCGCCACGCCGGACGCCAACGGGGAGTCGACCACGCTGTCCACCACGCAGTTCCCGTCCTACGGCGACGAGAGCTACGCGTTGCAGTTGAAGGCCGTCAGGGCGGGGGTGACCTACACCGGCGACGTCGTCGTCGTCCGCAAGGGGCAGACCTTCGTCGAGGTGGCCGTGTTCGGCGTTCCGGGCATCTCGCCGGTGTCGGCGCCGCTGGTCCAGCAGATCGTCGGCAAGGCCGTGGGCAAACTCCCGTAACGGGTCTCCAGTTCCTTTAGGTGCTGCATCGGTGCTACGGTGATCTCCAGTGTTAACGGGACTATAGCCCCGTTAGCGATCTGGAGGTGAGACCCATGGAATACCGACGGCTGGGCGAATCAGGGCTCGTCGTCCCCGCCCTGAGCTTCGGCGCGGGGACGTTCGGCGGCAAGGGCGCGCTGTTCAGCGCGTGGGGTGACACGGACGCCCGCGAGGCGCGGCGGCTGATCGACATCAGCCTCGACGCCGGCGTGACGATGTTCGACACCGCCGACGTCTACTCCGACGGCGCCTCCGAGGAAGTGCTCGGCGCGGCCGTCAAGGGCCGGCGCGACCAGGTCCTGCTGTCGACCAAGGCCGGCCTGCCGGTCGGCGACGGACCGCAGGACGCCGGCACCTCCCGCTCGCGCCTGGTCAAGGCCACCGAGGACGCGCTCCGCCGACTCGGCACCGACTACCTCGACCTGTTCCAGCTGCACGCCTTCGACGCCCGCACACCGGTCGAGGAGACCATCTCAGCCCTCGACGACCTGGTCCGCGCAGGCAAGATCCGGTACCTCGGCGCGTCCAACTTCTCCGGCTGGCAGCTGATGAAATCCCTGGCCGCGTCGGACCGTCTGCACGCCTCGCGCTACGTGGCCCACCAGGTCTACTACTCGCTCGTCGGCCGCGACTACGAATGGGAGCTGATGCCGCTGGCCGCCGACCAGGGCGTCGGCGCACTGGTCTGGAGCCCCCTCGGCTGGGGCCGCCTCACCGGCAGGATCCGGCGCGGACAACCGCTCCCGGCCGGCAGCCGCCTGCACCAGACCGCCGACTTCGGCCCGCCGGTCGACGACGAGCAGCTGTACGACGTCGTCGACGTCCTGGAACAGCTGGCCGAGGAGACCGGCGCCGCCGTCCCGCAGATCGCGATCAACTGGCTGCTCCGCCGCCCCACGGTCGCCTCCGTCATCGTCGGCGCGCGCACCGAGGAGCAACTTCGCCAGAACCTCGGCGCCGTCGGCTGGGAACTCACGCCGGAGCAGGTGGCGCGCCTGGACGCCGCGAGCGGGAAGGCGGCGCCGTATCCGTACTTCCCTTACGAGCGGCAGGAGGCGTTCGCGCGATTGAACCCGCCGCTCGTCGGGACCCGGCGATAACGCCCCGGCCGATCATCGCGATCGAACCGCTTCCGATCGCCGTGCAACCTCCTGCCACACTCCTTCCGTCCTAGGCGGGACATGGGAGGGGAGGGTGCTGGATGCGCCTTAGAGATGAGGCAGAGTTCAAGGAGTACGTCGCCGCGCAATCGTTCGCGCTGCGCCGCACCGCCTATCTGATGTGCGGGGACTGGCATCAGGCCGAAGACCTCGTGCAGACCGCCCTGCTGCGGCTTTACCGGTCGTGGTCGAAGGTGCAGCGCAGCGACAGCCGCGACGCGTACGTCCGCCAGGTCCTGGTCCGCTGCCTGATCGACGAGCGGCGGCGGAGCTGGCGCCGCGAGCGGCCGTTCGCCGAGCTGCCGGAGGCAGGCCTGCACGTGCGGGACAAGGACGGCGCGGGCGGCGCGGACGGGAGCTCCGGCTCCGGCTTCGAGATCCGCCTCGGGACCCGCGACGAGATCTTCGCCGCGCTCGCGAAGGTGCCGGCGCGCCAGCGCGCGACGCTGGTGCTGCGTTTCTGGGAGGACATGTCCGTCGAGCAGGCGGCGCATGTGCTGGGCTGCTCGGTCGGCACCGTGAAGTCCCAGACCGCGCGCGGCCTGTCCGCCCTGCGCGTGCTGCTCCAGCCGATCGCAGAACCCTCCATCAGCCGGACCGAGAAGGAGTGGGATCGATGACCGACAACCAGTACCGCGACGACCGGGTCCACGACCTGTTCGCGCAACTCGCCGAGGACCCGGCCCCGCCGCTGGGCTTCACCGCCGACGGCATCGCCGACGTCGGCCGCCGCGGGGCCCGCACCCGCCGGATCGCCGCCGTCAGCGGCGCCACCGCCAGCGTCGCCGCGATCGCCATCGCGGTCGCCGCGCTGCCGGGAGCCGTGGGCTCGGGCCGGGGCGGGGCGAGCGGGTCCGCGAAGATCAGCGCCGTCGCCACCTCTTCCTCGCCGGCCGCACCGGATCCGGTCTGTGCGGCGGACGTGGCCAAGGCCTTCGTGCAGGTCCCCAACGATGCGGGAAACGAGGCACGGAAGCGTCTGACGCTCCAGACGTGCCCAATGCTGCGGGCGATCGGTACGGTTCTCGACCCGTCGGGCAAGCACCTGGTGGAGGCAAACGGCGGCGGACTCGCGGAGCGGCCGGACATCACGTCGGCCGGGGTGGAGAGCAACGGCAAGAAGCTCGGCCCGGTCGCCAACCTCTGCTACAACAACGAGGGCCTCGCCTCCACCAGGAACCAGGCCATGTGCGCCGAGCTTCCCGAGGTCGCCATCGAGGTCACCTTCTCCTACCCCGGCGAACCGGACCCGTCCCCGCAGACCGGCGACCTGACGCTGGCCAACCGCGGGCCCGGTGTCGGCGGCGGATCGACCCCCTGGATCGAGAAGAGCACCACGACCTTGAAGGACGGCTCCACGCTGACCCTCAGCGAGGTGCAGAACGGAGATCGGGTGGCGCTCAAGGCCAGGCGCGTGCTGGCCTCGGGCTCGGCGCTGACGATCGTCGCCTGGGACGGCTACGACAGCACGTCCGCGATCGAGCAGCCGGGGTCGGTCTACAACCCGTTCCCGTTCACGCTGGAGCAGATGGCCGCGGCGGCGAGTGTGAAGGAATACGTGCCGCTCAAGCCGTGAGGTCCGGGCCGGGAGCGCTGAACGGCAGCACCCGGAATCGGCGGCGACTCGACTGCTGCCGACATGGGTTCGCGGGACGTTGTGAACGGCGGACAGCGAAAAGCGCGGTGGCGCCCTCGGAACCTGGAGGGCGCCACCGCCGATTGCTCCCCGGCTGCTCGTCTGCGTCAGCCGGACAGCGGCATCGTCATCTGCGGCGACACCGGCGACGCGTCCTGGTGCAGCTTGCTGACCGCGGTCCCCATCGCGAAGAACTCGATGGCGTGCTCGCCCCAGACCCAGTCGTTCTCGTGCACGGTGACCCCGACGATGCCGTCCGCCCCGACCTGGTTCCCCTCGTACTGCATGCGCGACATGGCGATCTCGCGCGCGTCGTAGACCGCCTGCGTGTACGTCCCCAGCTCGGTGTTCTGCCCGGAGGCCTGAAGCGCCTGCCGGAAGGTGAGGTGCGCGACGTGGTAGACGCACGTCCCGAGCACCAGCGCGCGCGGCACCCAGCCGTGCTGCCACAGCGTCCAGAAGTCCTGCCCGGACAGGTGCGACGTGAACGGCCGCCCGGCCGGCGTCCGCAGCCGCATGTCGTTGTTCTCGGCCTTCACCGCCGTCCCGATCGCGACGAACTCCATGATCTCGGCCGAGAACGCGTACCGCCGGGCCCGCACCTCGACCCCGATGATCCCGTCGGCGCCCAGCATGTCGGCCTCGGCCTCCATCCGCGCCATCGCCAACTCCCGAGCGGTGTACATCGCCTGCGTCAACACCGTCAGCTCCTGACTGGTGTTCCACCGCGCCGGCTGGATCCCGATGTGGTAGATGCTGGTCCCCATCACCAGCCCGACCGGCGTGAACCCGGCCTGCGTCGCCAGCACGAACTCGTTCACCGACAAGTCGGACGTGAAGCACGGCCGCCCCTGCTGCGACTGCGCGAGCCGACCCCTCGCCGAGTCCGGAAGCGGCTGCTGTTGCTGGGATATCGGTCCGTTCTGCTGGGCCATGGTTCTCTCCTCCGTGACTCGTCGGGCGGTGGAGCACTGATCGTAGAGCAAATGTCTTAAGTGAAATAATCAGGGCTCTCCAGATTTCTCTGGAAAGCCCTGATCTGTCCTGCTGTGGTGCTTGGGAATTACCGCGCGGTGGGTTGCAGAATGAGCGTGTCGACACCGAGGTTGTAGCGGTTCCCGGTGCTGGCCGTATTCGTCCCGGTCACGGTGAAGGTGAACGCGTGCATCCCGGCCGTGAGGTTCACCGTGCCGCCGAAGTCGAACTGCTTCGTGGTGATGCCGCTGCCGAAGCCGTCGAACGTCAGCGGCAGGGCCGCCGCGCCGTCAACACTCACCGAGACGATCCCGTAGTCCGCGGCCATCGTCATCAACGGTGTGACCGCGTAGCTGCCGGGGTTCGCCACGTACATGTTCAGCGTCATCGAAGCCCCTGAGGCGGTGCTGCCCATGAACTCCTGAGCGCCGTTGGAGTATTCGCTTCCTGTTTGGATTTGCATGGTGCCGCCGCCGGCGGCCGAGCCCCACAGCGATTCGCCCTCGGCTTTCTGGTCCTGGCCGGATGCGGTGGGCAGGGTGAAGTGTTGGTTGGCGTTGTCCAGGCAGCTGTACAGCTGGAACGGGTTGGTGTTGTTGGTGGCTCCGTTGGAGTTGTCCAGGCACATCCCGGTGGGCGGGTTCTGGAGTGAGTACTGCCCTGGGGTGCTGCTTGAGGGAACCGCCTTCCACTGCTGGTTGCCGTTGCCCGGCTGGCAGTCGAAGAGCGTGACCTTGGATCCCTGGGTGTTGACGCCGCCGGTGTCGAGGCATTTGTTCGGCGGTGCGGCCGGGTTGGCGCCCATCAGGCGGATGGTGCCGTCGGCGGCGAATTGCCAGGCCTGGGGCCAGGTGCCGTTGCAGCCGTAGACGTCGATGACGGTGGTGGTGTTGGTCAGGCTGCCGTTGAGGTCGTCCAGGCAGATCTGGTCGCCGGCCGGGCTGTTGCCCGAGACCAGCGAACCGGCGATACCGGGAACAGCGGGCTTGGCGAAGCTGCTGCTCTGGTACACCGAAGCGGCCTGGCTGTCAGAGACGGTCTGCTGGAACACTCGCACGTCGGCCATGGAGCCCTTGAACCGGTTGTTCACCACGCCGCCGATGAAGCCGCGGCCCATGGCGAATATGCCGGTGCTGGCGATGGAGTTGGCGATGGTCCCGGTGGAGTTGGGGGCGCCGTTGACGTACAGGGCCATCCGTCCGCTTGTGGAGTCATAGGTCGCGATCAGGTGTGTCCATGCTCCGACCGCTGCCGCGTTCGTGGAGGTGATCCGGGTCCACGTCGGCGAGGCGTTGTCGGTGGTCGGCATCGCGAACTGCCAGTTGGAGCCGTTGTACTCCAGATAGAACGCGGAGTTCGTGGTCCCCTGCTGCACCAGCATCGTCTGGGTGCCGGTCCCCACCGTCGCCAGGTTCACCCACGCCGAAACCGTGAAGCTCTTCGTGGTGTCCACGACCGGTGCGGCGGTGGCGATCCGGTTGGTCCCGGCGAAGCCGACGTAGCCGCCGCCCTGCCACGACACGCCGGCGTTGTCCAGTTTCGCCGGGGAGCCCCCGACGAAGCCGTTGTCCGCGGCCGTGAGCCCCTGGCCGTCGCTGAGCGGCCAGGCATGGCTGGCCATTGGCGCGGTCCACAGCACCGTGGTGCCCTTGCGCACCGTGAAACTGCCGTCCGCGGCCAGCAACGCCGACGTGGCGCCCTGCCCGGAGGTGTTCGTGCTCCACACCGGTGTCCCGGAAAGCCAGCCGGTGATGCTGATGCTGGGCTGCGCGCTGTAGATGACGATGTTGCCGTCGTTCTGCAACGCCAGGACGTTGTTCGCGTTGGCCACCCCGGCTCCCCACATCAGCGCGTTGTCGCTGTTGCGGTAGACGTCGAGGTCGCCGTTGTTCCACTTGAGGGTGGTGAGCGGTCCGGTCCAGGTCTGCGGGCTGTTCGCTGGGTAGAGGGTGTTGTCGAACGGCAGCCCGGCCGCACCCGTCGCGGTGGCTTGCGTCCCGCTGGTCAGAGCCCAGAAGTAGCAGGTCGGCGAGATGGGCGAGATGCTGCCCGATCCGTCGTTCGCGCGTGCGGCGAAGGCGTACTCGTGTCCGTTGACCAGCGTCGGGGCCTTCGTACTCGAGGTCGGTCCGGAAGAGCCGTTGGAGCCGGCGGCACCGATGGCGATCGGCGGGGTGAGCGAGGGGTCGGTGAGGTCCCGGAGTTCGAACTGCGCCACCTGGGTCGGGGCGACGGTCGCGCTCAGGGTCGGAGTGAGCGAGGCCATGGTCGCCGCAGACGCCGAGGTCGTGGCGCACGCCGCGGTGGTGGTGCCGTCCGCGCTGGTGAGGCCGGTCGGCACGACGGTCACGACGACCGACTGGGTCGCGGTGGTCGTGACCCCCGCGGAGTCGGTGACGGTGACGGAGGCCGTGTAGGTTCCGGCCGCGGTGTAGGTGTGGCTCGCCGTGGTGGCGGTCCCGGCCGGCACCGAGGTGCCGTCGCCGAAGTTGAAGGCGTAGCTGCTGATCGCGTTGCGGCCCGGGTAGGACTGGGACGCGTCGAGGCTGACCGCGAGCGGCGCGACGCCGTTCGTCGGAGTCGGAGTGGTCTTCAGCACGCTCACCGGTCCCGTGCCGTGCGCGGGGGCGAGGCTCATGTGGGTCAGGACCAGTTGGTAGCCGCTGGAGGCGGGGTTCTTGCCGGTGACGGTGAACGTGAAGGTGTGGGTGCCGGCGGTGAGGTGTTGTGCGCCGTAGTAGGCGGGTGCGGTGCCGGCGTTGGCGGTGTAGCTGTCGACGCTGTATGGCAGGGTGCTGCCGCCGTCGATGCTGGCCTGCATGATGCCGTTGCCGGGTCCGGTGCCGACGGTGGATTCGATGAAGTAGTCGCCGTCGTAGGGGATGTACCAGTTCAGGCTGTAGTTGTCGCCGACCTTGGTGGCCGCGAGGGAGTAGGTGTCACCGTTGATGGTGGTCGATGTGCTCGGTGGGGTGGTCGGGTAGGAGGCCAGGACTCCGGCGCTGGCGTTGTCCCAGCCTCCGGGTGCGGCTGGTGCCTGGAACTGCTGGGCTTGGTTGTCCAGGCAGTCCCAGATCCACAGCTGTTGTTTGGTGTTGGTGGTGTCGTATCCGTTGTCCAGGCAGCGGGCTGAGTTGGGGTTGTAGATGTCGTACCAGCCGTTTTGGTTGAGCGACTGGGCGTTGGCGGAGGGCCGCAGGATCCAGTGTTGGTTGGCGGCGGCTTGGCCGTTGGTGTCGTTGCAGGTGTTCAGCTGCACGGGGGTTCCGGCCATGGTGCCCGCGTTGGCGCCCCAGTTGCCGGCCGCGCTGCCGCTTTGGGTCAGGACCTGATACGGGGGAACGCTGGTGGCGATCTCCAGGCATTTGGTGGTGTCGGTGCCGAGCCGGATGGTGCCGTCGCCGTTGATGATCCAGCCCTGTGCGCTCTGGCCGTTGCAGTTCCAGGTCCAGATCGGGGTGTTGGGGTTGTCGACGCCGCTTTGGAGGTCCATGCACAGCTGTGGGCTGCCGCTGGTGTAGCCCTCACCCAGCAGGAGCGGGCCGGAGGGGGCGGTGATGGCGGTGCCGTCGGCCGAGGTGATCGCGTTGGCACTGGTCCAGGCGGTGTGCGTGGTCTGCCAGGTGTTGCCGGTGGTGGTGATCGGACCTCCGGCCGCGCCGGGGAGGAACTTGAGTTGTCCGTCGTTCTGGACGTCCCACAGCGCGGGGTAGCCGTTTTCGGCGAGGGTGCCGCCGGGGGCGATGTTGGGCCGGCCGCCGGCGAACAGGGTCGGGTAGGTGTCGATGCCGTAGGCACCCTTGGCGCCGAGCTGGGTTGCCGCGCTCTGGTTGGCCAGGCTGGTCGGGTCCTCGACTCCGGCGGCGTTGAGGGCGTTGTTGAGCTGCCAGAGATTGCCGGTGAACCGGTCGCGGGCCCACAGGTTGGGCAGGGTCTGGCCGGGGTTGGCGCCGGGCGCGACCAGGTCGGCGTTGAGCCAGTTGAACTTGGAGGTGTCGCCGGTCGACAGCAGGACCGGGTTGGCCAACTGGCCCAGGCCTGCTCCCGCGGAGAACATCCAGACGTTGGCGTTGTGGTTGCCGTCATCCTCCACGGTGATGAGGTTGGTGCGTCCGGCGAAGGTGCCGGGTTTGGTGCCGGCCGCGTTGCCGAAGGCCAGGATCTGCGTGACCTTCGACCAGTCGGGAGCGTAGGCGCCGTTGGCGCAGTAGCCGTTCGTCGGCCCGGGTGTGCATTGCGGTCGGGTGACGACGACCTTCTGGTTGATGGCGAACATGTCGGTTTTGACGACGCCGCCGAAGATGTCGGAGTTGAGGTAGTAGTAGAGGGCTTTGTTCGTGGTGGAGTAGGCGAACAGGTCGTCTACGGGGACGCCGCGCAGGGCTCCGCGGTGGCTGATGAGGGTGTTGGCCCAGGTGACGCCGTCGGGTGCGGCGGTCGGTGGGGCGGCTTCGACGGTCTGGTTGACGCTTCCGGTGACGTTGGGGTCGGCGTTGCCGGGGAAGGTCAACAGGCGTTCGGGGTTGGTGGCGCTGGCGAGTTTGGTGGTGTCGACCGGCTGGACGGCCAGCACGTCGGGGACGCCGTCGCCGGTGATGTCACCGAGCGTCGGCGTGGCGGTGGGGTTGCCGGGCAGGTAGAAGTCGTACTGGCCGACGGGAGAGACGTTGCCGGCGGCGTCGACCGCGCGGACCCACAGGCTGTTGGTGCCGAAGGTGGTGATTCCGGCCGGGACCGGGATGGTCGCCGTGCTGGTGTTGCCGGCCAGCGCGGTGCCGGTGGTCGAGGCCGACACGCAGCCGCTGTTGCCGGAGTTGGCGCAGTTCGCTCCGGCCGGCGTGGCCGGGATCGCCGAGGGGTCGTTGTTGAAGATGTACTCGAAGTGATCGATGTTGACGCCGGCGGTCTGGGCCTGGACCGAGATGCCGGCGCTGCTGGCCATGGTGGCGTACATGCCGGACTTGGCCGGTGTGCCCAGGGGGCTGAAGTCCGGTGCCGAGGTGATCGTCGGTGCCTGCGGGGCGTTGAAGGCGACGGTGAAGTAGCAGGCGGGGTTCTGCTCGGTGACGGCCCCGTTGTTCGGGTCGTATACGTAGGCTGCGAAGCGGTACTTGTGTCCGTCGATCAGCGGAGTCGTGTTCTGCGTGATGGTGGCGATGGGCATGGTCCCGGGTGCGGCCTGGGCGCCGTGGGCCGAGTCGCCGTACCAGCCGCTGGACGGGAAGAACAGGGAGTTGCTGCCGCTGCCGGAGGTGACGTCGGCGAACTGGTACTGCGCGTAGACGCCGTTCGCGTCGATGTCCCCGAGCTGCGCGGACAGCTGGACCTGATTGCCGAAGTTCTTGCCGATGTAGCCGACCGTGGGGGGCGGGCTGGAGAAGATCGGCTGGCTGGGGTTGACCAGCTCCTGCTGGCACACCGAGGTGGTCATCGGCGGGTTGGTCGTCAGGCTGTTCGCGACCACGTAGGGGTTGGGCCGGTAGGTGACGTTCAGACTGGCCGAGGACGAGGCGTTGCCGGGCCGGGTGAAGAAGAACGACCAGTAGTTGTTGGCGGCGACTTCCTCGTTGGCCATGCGCACGCCGAGCGAGGCGGTGCCGGATCCGCCGCCGTAGAAGGAGGACTGGAACACCGACTGCACCTGGGCGGTGTCGTCGATGGACATGTTCCCGCCCTGGCTGCACGAGCTGGTCGAACGCTGGCCGAGGAATATCGCCTCTTTGCCGAACGCCCCCGCGGAGTTCGGGCCGTCGGAGTTCCAGTTCGGTCCGACGAATGGTCCGGTGCGGTAGAGGTCGAACAGGTTGCCGTTGCAGTTCGGCGCGCTGTTGACGGTCAGCGACAGGTTGGCGCTGAGGATGTTGCCCGGCTGAACGGAGGGGTCGTCGTAGACGGCGCCGCCGGGCTGGCCGTTGTACGGGTTGTCGCCGGTCAGACCGTTGAGGACGTCGAAGGAGAACAGCGACCGCACCGCGCCCACCGAGCCGGAGTTCGGGTCGTATCCGGCGCGCATGATGTTCAGGTTGCCGCTGGTGGTCGGGTCACCGCAGTCGGCGGTGATCGTCGGCGCGCCCTCGAACATCTCGCGGCAGTACAGCGTCGGCATCGCGATCGTCGGGTCGATGTACACCGGGTAGTGCGTGCCGGGATCGGTGAGCAGGCTCTGGGAGGGGGTGAGTTCGGCGGTCGTGCCGGCCAGGTGGATCGGCATGACCGCGGTCTTCGAGCCCAGATCGGGCTGGTCGGCGATGCCGGGTGCGCTGGCATCGGAGCCGGCGGTGGTGGTGTTCGCCACGGCCTTGTGGTCCTCGGCGATGGTCGAGGAGTCCCACATCTGCGGTGCGTCCCCACCGAAGACGGTCTTCCCCTTGGAATCGACGGCCAGCAGCGCCCCGGAGGAGTCGGTTTTGACGCTCAGGCCGCTGCCGGTCACGCCGAACCGCAGCGTGCGCAGGGCCGGGTTGGCCGCGGCGTGGGCGTCGGCGACGACCAGAACCTCGCGGATGCCTTCCGGCCCTGCGGTGACCCGCAGATCGACGCCGGGGAGCACCTGCGGGTAGACGGCGCTTCCGCCGGACACCTGCGGAGCCGGCAGCGCGCCGAGCGGCCAGGTGACGGTGACCTTCTTGCCCTGCAGACCGACCACGGCCAGCGGCCCGGTCCCGCCCGGGGACAGGGTGATCTGCGCCGGAGCGGCCTTCGGCGACCAACCGGTCGCGGTCTTGGCCAGACTGGTGTCGATCGGGGCCCAGGCATTGTTCACCCACGCGCGCTGCGGGCCCAGCGAGATCGCGGCGCTCACGGTCCCATCAGGGTTGACCACACTCGTGGAGCGTTCGGTCGTCAGTTCCGGAATCGCCACCGGCTTGCCGGTGGACTTGGCCTTGGCGGCATCGGCGGTCTCCGCACTGTGCACCGCCGCCAGCGGATCAGGGGCCGTCTTCGCCGGCGCGGCCTTGGGCGCAGCAGCAGCCCCCTTGGCACTCGCCGGGCTGCTCGACCCGGTCGCGGCCGCCCCCGGCGGCACCTTCTTGTCCAACGTCGGTCGGGGCGCCGCCGCCGGAATCGTCGGCGGAGCCTGGTGGTGCCCCTTGCCGTTGCCGGCGTCGCCGGTGGCCGCGGCCGCCTGCGGAGCGCCGGGAAGGGCCAGCGCCGCGACGAGCGCGGCGCACACCACCCCTGTCAGAGAGCTGATCCGCACACCCGCCGGGCGTATGCCCGGGGGAGGTGCGGCTGCGCCGGAAGAACCATGTCTGAACCTTGACATCGGCCGAAACTCCTCGAGAAACGGGCGCACGCCCCACACCCCACCGGTGATCACACACCGCCGACCGTCGAAAGTAACTGCGGGGGATGACACACACAACAATCACCCGTTGATCGCTTCAAATCACTGGCCGTTCGCTTCAAAACACTGACCGGGCCGCTGGCTGGCCCCCTGACCCGTGGTTTGAGTGCGCGCTGAGTCGGTACCGGATCATGAAGCGGCACGGTCCGCCGCCGTGCGCGATCTTTGGGGGATTGGGTGGCCCGTGAGCGCTATGGTGAGGCGGTCATGACCGACGAAGACTTCTGGAATCTGGATTAGCCGTGGAAAACTCAGTACTAGAGGCGCTGGCATCGGATTCCCGGATGGCGTTCCTGCTGGCGTTGGGCCACCGGCTGGGGATCGCCGCCCGGGAGCTCTACGCCGATCCCGCAACTGTCGACGCCGCTCAGGCTAGTGCGTGCAACGAGATGATGATCTCTGTCTTCTCGCAGGCATGGGCTACTGATGATCGTGCGGTTGCCGGGTATCCGGATGCTGACTTCTTGTCGATTCTCGTCGGTAAGGCCGACGCGGGAAACGCGCGGGGGCTTCTTCAGAACGCCGTTGTAAGTGCCCAGCGATACCGTGACGCGTCGTAAGTCACGACCCCGCAGGCGACCGCAACAGCCGGTCGAAGACGTTGCTGAAGAAAGCATCGAACGAAGCACCGCTGCGACTGGTCCGAGCCGCCAGAAGCGCACCCTCCCACGCGGTCATCACGAACAGTGCGGTCGTCTCCGGGTCCAGGCTCTGATCGACCTCGCCCAGGCGCACCGCGTCCGCCAGCGCCCCGGCCAGGGCCTCGCGCCAGTAGGTGAACCCGCGCTGGACCTGCTCGCGCAGGACTTCGCTGTGGTCGCTGATCTCCGCGCCGAAGTTGCCCAGCAGGCATCCGCGGGAGTAGTCGTAGCCCTCCTGCTCCCCGCGCAGGAACTCGAAGTGGCTGCGTAGGCGCGCCAGGGGGGCGACCGATTCGTCGGCGAGGTCTTCCAGCCGTCTGGTCTGTCCGTACAGGTCCAGGATGGTGACGGCGAGGGCTTCCTTGCTCTCGAAGTGGTTGTAGAACGAGCCCTTTGGGACGCCGGCCGCGTCCGTGATGTCCTTGACGCCCGCCGCGTTGTAGCCGTGCGTGTGGAACCGCTCCGCGGCCGCGTCGACGATCTGCGCTCGCATGCTCTGCCTGGCCATCGCCACCTCCGATCTCCAATATGGCCGCTCGTCTTAAGTCGTGTCAAGCCCGGTCGTTCCGGTTGACGGATTTCAAGACGACCGGTCATCATGAAAGAGCCCGGTGGGTTCGCCGGCTTCCTCCACACCTTGGAGTTCTCATGTCTGTCTACCGAGCAGTGCAGGTCAGCGGCTCGCGCAGCTTCGCCGCGGTCCAGCGCGAGGCCGAGGAGCCGGGACCCGGCTTCGTCCGGCTGCGGGTCGAAGCGTGCGGTGTGTGCCACTCCGACGCGTTGGCCGTCGAAGGGCTGCGCGCGGATCCGTCCGTGCCGGTCGTGCCCGGGCACGAGATCGTCGGCGTGATCGAGGCGGTCGGCGAGCAGGTCGGCGAGCGGGCCGGTGGGCAGGCCGGTGGCCAGGTCCGCAGCTGGCAGGTCGGCGACCGCGTCGGCGTCGGATTCCTCGCCGGCCACTGCGGCGTGTGCGACTCCTGCCGCCGGGGCGACTTCGTGTACTGCCAGAACCAGCAGCAGACCGGTACGACGATCGACGGCGGCTACGCGGAGTCCGTGATCGTCAAGGCCACCGGCCTCGTGCGGATCCCGGACGGGCTGTCCGCACACGAGGCCGCGCCGTTGCTGTGTGCCGGCCTGACCTCCTTCATGGGCCTGCGCGCGATCGACGCGGTGCCCGGAGCGCTCGTGGCCGTGCAGGGCATCGGCGGCCTGGGTCACCTCGCGCTCCAGTACGCCGACAAGCTCGGCTACCGTGTCGCGGCCGTCGCGCGCGGCGGCGAGAAGGCGGAGCTGGCGTACTCGCTCGGGGCCGACCACTACATCGACAGCAGCGCGCAGGACCCGGGAGCGGCGCTGCAGGAGCTCGGCGGTGCGGCGGCCGTGATCGCCACGGCGTCCTCCGGCGCCTCGATGAGCCCCCTGATTCCGGGGCTGGCCGTGCGCGGACGGCTGGTCGTCCTCGGCGCCTCCGCCGACCCGATCTCGGTCCAGACCTCAGATCTGATCTTCGGCGGCCGCAGCATCGTCGGGAGCCTCACCGGCACGCCGAGCGACAACGAGGACAACCTGCGCTTCTGCCTGGCCCACGGGATCCGGCCGATGACGGAGCTGATGCCGTTGGCGGACGCGGCGAAGGCCTACGAGCACATGATGTCCGGGCAGGCCAGGTTCCGCGTGGTTTTGGACACTGCGGCCTGAGGCCGCATTGCTTCAGACCCCTTACTGCGGGGTGGGCGCCTGTGCGCCCCCGACCCCGGCGCCGAACGAGCCCTGGTCGAGCCAGTCCCCGAGCCCGGCGTAGGCGTGCGCGCGCACCTCGGGCAGCGAGAGGAAGACGTCATGCCGTGCCCCGGGCACCGTCAGCAGCGTGAACCGGCCGCCCAGGCACGGCGTCCGTCCGGCGATCTGCTCCACGTCCAGTACCAGGTCGGCACGGTCGCTGACGTCCGAATACCGGCGGGAGAAGTGCGTCCGGTCGGACCTGAGGACCAGCGTCGGCACGCCGCCCAGGTCGAGCCCGCGATGCAGCCGGGCATGGCCGCGTCGGACGGCGTTCAGCCAGCCGAACGTGACCGGGAAGCCCGACAGCGGCTTGAGCCCGAGGTCGAACTCCCACTCGCCGGTGCCGCTGGAGTGCAGCGTGGCGCCGTAGACACCGGGCAGCTGCTTGAGGGCGCGGAAGGGCGCGACCTTCGCCAGGACGCGCAGGCCCTGGGTCAACGCCGCGCGGCGCGCCGCCGGGTAGATCTGGAGGTCGAACCACGGGCTGTTCAGCGCCATACCGGCGACCGGGGCCACGCCGCCCTTCCGGCGGCGCCGGTCCAGCCACAGCGGCAGGATCAGGCCGCCGGTCGAGTGCGCCGCGAGGAGAACCGCGGCTCCGGGGTGCTCCTGGCCGATCACCTCGACGGCACGGTCGAGCTCCTCGTCGTAGTACGCGAGGTCCGACACGTAGTGCGCGGTCTGGCCCGCGTGCCGCGCCCGGCCGCATTTGCGCAGGTCCAGCGCATAGAACGCGAGTCCGCGGGCCGCGAAGAAGTCCGCGAGGTCCGTCTGGAAGAAGTAGTCGGCGAATCCGTGCACGTACAAGACGGCGCCGTGGACGACTTCGCCCTTCCGCGGATCGCGCCGCACGAGCACCGCCGTGACGGCACCCTCGCCGTCCGGGTCGGGGCCGAGCTCGAACACCTGCTGGTGGTATCCGGCAAGACGGTCTGGCGTCCACTGCGTCATTGGCTAGTCCTCCGCGCGAAAGCTGTGAGAACGGCAGAGTAGTGGGCCGCCGTGAAGCAGGCGAGGACGCGGGGTAGCGGGTGCGCCGACGAGGTACCAGGCGCGCCGACCACAGGCTCAGGGAAGAGGAAGCGGCTCAGGGAATCCGCACGTCGTGCTGCTGCGCGGCCTCCCGCACCTCCTCGGTCAGCTCGGCCTCCTTCACCGGCCGCACCGACGTGAAGTGCCGGCCGACCGGGCAGTACTGGAGCCGCACCGTCCCGAGGCGGACCGCCTTGAGCGAAGCGCCGGGAATCCAGATCGTCGTGAACAGGTGGCCCGCACGGCACCGCACGACCGTCTTCAGGCCGACGGCGTAGCCGCGCTTGCGCATGTAGGCCGTCTCCAGGGCGATCGTCCCGGCGACGAACACGACGGTGCGCAGCAGGCGCTTCTTGGACTGGCGGCCTTCGCAGGACGTTCGCGGCTTCTTCGGCATAAGGCCAGTGTGCACCCGGCAGGTATCCCGTGCCCGTAGAACGTCGTCCCGGTGCGCCTGCGCCGGAGACGGTATCGCTCAAGACTTCGCGAACGCGTTCGCCGTCTCCCTCGATGGCCGCGCTTCGGCCCCTGGTTCAGGAACCCGTCGTGCCCGTCGCGCCCGTCGTGCCCGACTCGCCCGTTCCGGCCGTGCCCAGCAACTCGGCCTCGGCCGAGGTGCCGTTGGCGACCTCCCGGGCCAGGTCCGACAGCCGCAGGTTGTGGCTGCGGGCGTGCCCGCGCAGCAGGGCGAACGCCTCGTCGACGCTGATGCCGCGCCGCTCGGCCAGCACCCCCTTGGCCTGCTCGATCGCGATCCGGCTGGTCAGCGCGTACTGGAGCTGCTCGGCCAGCAGGTCGGCGTGCCGCAGGCTGCGGTGCGCCAGGATGGCGACGGTGGCCACGTCGGCCAGGGCCTGGCCGCTGCGCACGTCCGCCGCGGTCAGGGTGCCGGGGCGTTCGCAGAACAGGTTGAGCGCGCCGATGACCTTCTCGCGCAGGCGCAACGGCAGCGCGTGGGCCGAGACGAAGCCGGTGGCCTGCGCGGCCTCGGCGAACCGGGGCCAGCGCTCGGCGCTGGCCGACAGGTCGACGTTGACGACCGGGCGGCCGGTGGTGAAGGCGTCGATGCAGGGACCGGCTTCGGACTGCAGCTCGAACAGCTCCAGCAGCCGAGCGTTCTCCGTGGAGGACGCGGCGGCGTGCAGCACCTTGGCCGCGTCGGAGAGCATGATGCCGGCGGCGTCCACATCCAGGATCTCCACACAGCGCTCGGCGAGCGTGTGCAGGAAGTCGATGACGTCGAAGTCCTCCACCAACGTGTCCGCGGTGTCGACGAACACCTCGGCGAGCAGTCGTTCGCGCGTCATGTCCATGCCTCCAAAATACGGCCACCAGCCCTGCCGGCGGCACCATCCACGCGATCGGACACCGCGTTCGGACACAACAGAGCTACAACCCGTCGAAGCGCAGCCGGCGGCCCACGACGTCGGCGGCGACCTCGGCGATCAGCCGGTCCTGGCTGTAGGCGTAGGCCCGCAGCCGGGCCAGCGCCTCGGCGAGGCTGACGCCGAGCTGCACGCTGATCATCCCGGTGGCCTGGTGGACCTCGGCCCGGTAGGTCTGCGGAGCGGCCCATCCGGCCGGGACCCAGCTGTCCGGCCCGCCGTCCCGCACCGACCGGCGGCCGATCAGCACGACGGTGACCGCGATCGCCAGCCCCACGGCGTCGGCGTACTGTCCGTCGCTCAACGAGCCCTCGGCCCCGCGATACGCCAGCATCGTGCCGACGCTCATCGCCCCGATGTTCAAAGGGAACGCGAAGACCGCCCGCACCCCCAGCGCCGCCGCCGCCGGGGTGAACGCCGGCCAGCGCGTGCCGGACGCCATCAGGTCCGGCGCCAGCACCGGAAGACCCGTTTCCGCGCAATCGGCGCCCGGGCCCTGGCCGAGGGTGAACTGCAGGTGGTCGACCGCGGCGCTGACGGCCCCGCTGCCCCAGGCCAGGACCGTGCCCGCGGGCCCGGTGCCGACCCCGGCGGTGATGCCGTCGACGCCCAGGGCGCGTGCTGCGGCCTCGGCGGCGGCCCGGTCGTCGGCCGGGAGTTGGCCGGTGTTCCGGTCCAGCATCGCCAAGACGGTCGTCATCTGAGCGCTGACCATGCAGATATCGCCCTTCCTTGCCCGGAACGATAGCGGTTCCGAGGAGCCCCGGCGATGCGGAACGGGCCCGAGTCGGCCTCGTGGCGCGGCTCGTCCGGCGGTTCGTCCGGCGACTTGCTCGACGGCGCGGATCCGCCGAGACGAGTCCGGCTTCGGAACGCGCGGCGGTGGCGAGGACTCCCGGGGACAGTGGTGTCGATGATGATGGAGGCATGGAGCATTTCGAGCTGATCGTCATCGGCAGCGGATCCGGCGACTCGGTCATCGGCCGCCGGCCCCGCGACTGGAAGGTCGCGCTCGTCGACGACGCGGCGGTCGGGTTCGGCGGGACCTGTCTGAACGTCGGCTGCATCCCGTCGAAGATGTTCGTCTACACCGCGGGCCTGGCCGAGGCCGCCGGCGGGGCGGGGGAGTTCGGGCTCGACCTTCAGGCTCCCGCCGTGCGCTGGCAGGACATCAGGAACCGGATCTTCGACCGGATCGACCGGCATTCGACCGACGGGCTGCACCACCGCCGCACCGGTGGCCCGGATCTCACCCTGTTCGAGGGCGAGGCGCGCTTCGTCGGTCCGAAGACGCTGTCGGTCGCCGGCGGCGAGACGATCAGCGCGGACCGCGTCGTCATCGCCGCCGGCTCGCGGCCGATCGTGCCGGACGTGCCGGGGTTGGCGGACGCGGGGTTCCTGACCAACGAGACCGTCATGCGGGTCGAGAAGCTTCCGTCGCGGCTGATCATCTTGGGCGCGGGTTCGATCGCGGCGGAGTTCGCCCATGTCTTCGCGGCCCTTGGCGTGCGGGTCACCGTGATCGCCCGATCCGGCGGCATGCTGAGGCGGGAAGACCGGGACGTCTCGCAGCTGCTCACCGACGTCGCCCGACGGAAGTGGGATCTCAGGGAACGAAGGGAAGTCACCAGGGTCGAGCGCGACGGCGCGGTCGTCCGCGTTCACATGAAGGGTCCAGATGGCGATGGCGACGGCGCCGCCGATGAAGTCGTCGAAGGCGACGAACTCCTCGTGGCGGTCGGGCGACGCTCCAACGCCGACCGGCTGGACCTGCCCGCGGCCGGGATCGCGACGCTTCCGGACGGCCGGATCGAGGTGGACGGCCGGCAGCGGACGAACGTGCCCGGCGTGTTCGCGCTCGGCGATGTCAGCTCGGAGTACCAGCTCAAGCACGTCGCCAACCACGAGGCCCGGGTGGTGGCGCACAACCTGGCGCATCCCGACCAGCCGATCGAGGCCGACCACCGGTTCGTGCCGCATGCCGTCTTCACCTCGCCGGAGATCGCGTCGGTGGGCCTGACCGAGCAGCGGGCCCAGTCCGACGGCGTCCCGTACGTGGTCGGACGGCGCGAGTACAAGGCGATCGCCTACGGCTGGGCGATGAACGACCCGGAGGGCTTCGCCAAGGTCCTCGCCGACCCGGAGACCGGACGGCTGCTCGGCGCGCACATCATCGGC
The DNA here is from genome assembly GCF_041261445.1 of Catenulispora sp. EB89. Taxonomy (NCBI): domain Bacteria; kingdom Bacillati; phylum Actinomycetota; class Actinomycetes; order Catenulisporales; family Catenulisporaceae; genus Catenulispora; species Catenulispora sp. EB89. The sequence goes on along the minus strand of NZ_JBGCCU010000003.1, from coordinate 299,101 downwards.
CCGCAGGCGTCCGTCCTGATCCAGCCGCTGATCCAGGCGATGAGCCTGGGCCAGGACGCGCCCACGGTCGCGCGCGGCCAGTACTGGATCCACCCGGCGATGTCAGAGCTCGTGGAGAACGCCCTGCTCGATCTTCCGCTGCGGACCGGTTGACGGCCATTCCCCACAACCGGACCGTGGATTACCGGATATCGGGGGTATGGAAGGGCTCGTGCGCCGACCGAAGGCCACGGGAAGCAGGTGCGACGGCATGATCCGACAGGTGAAGTCCACAGCCCTGAACGTGCGGGGCGACAAATCGGCGGCCCGGCAGGCGATGATCCTCACCGGGCAGAAGCTCCTCGACGAGGTGCTGGCCGTGGCGCCGAAGCTGCCGGTCCGCAGCCAGGAGACGTTGCGCGAGCAGTATCCGGGGCTCGCCCCGGACGAGGTCGCGGCTCAACTGATCCGCACCGCGTCCCGCGCCACGGCCGCGACCGGCGCCACCGTCGGCGTCTGGGCGGTCCTGCCCTTCATCCCGGCGTTCCCGGTGGAGGTAGCCGCGGAGACCGTGGCCGTGGTCGCGATAGAGGTCAAGCTCGTCGCCGAACTGCACGAGCTGTACGGCCTCGGCGTCCCGGGAACGAGCGTGAGCCGCATGACGGCCTACGTCGTCGCCTGGGGCGAGCGCCGCAGCGCCGTGCTGGTACCCGGCGGCTTCGTCCTGGCGATCGGCTCTCCGCTGCGCAAGCGCCTGTCGCGTCGGCTGGCGGCCCGAACCGGTCGCAGCGCACTGTCGCTCGGGCCCCTCCTCACCGGGGCGGCCGCGGGTGCGCTCTTCAACCGCCGCGAGACGAAGCGCGTCGGCCAGGCGGTTCTGGACGACATCCAGAAGCAGGCTTCGGCCACGGAGCAGTGGAGCTGACGGTTCGGGGCGGTTTGCCTCCCTGCGCAAGGGGCAGCAGGAGCCGGCGGTTCGCCGACGACCAGTGACGGCCAGCGACAGCGAGTCATGGCCGCATGTGACGGTCGGCGGGTGAGAGCCGCTCGGAGACAACGGAGGCGGACCATGAACGCTCACGCGGAGTTCACCATCGGCAGCGAGGTCGAGTGCGACGACGGAGTGTGCGGGGAGCTTCAGCGCGTCGTCGTCGACCCCGTCGCCCAGAGGCTGACCCATCTCGTGGTCGGTACGACGAAGCACGGGTCGGAAAGCGGCCGTCTGGTACCGGTCGGCCTGGCGAGTTCGACGGACACCCGGATCCGCCTGGGCTGCACGAGCGCCGAGTTCGACCGGCTCGAGCCCGCGGAGGTGACGGACTTCGTGACGGGAGCCCGCGGCGAGTGGGGCTACGAGCAGGAACACCTGCTCTCGTGGCCGCTGTACGGCCTCGGGGTCGGCGGCTCGGGCGTCACGACCGGCGGCACGAGCGCGATGGCGCCGCCCGGACAGCCGTCCGCCCCGCAGACCGTCACCTACGACCGCGTGCCGTTCGGCGAGGTGCAGGTGCGGCGCGGCGAAGCGGTCCACGCCGCCGACGGTGACATCGGCCGCGTCCAGGGCCTGGTCGTCGACCCCGCCGACCACGCGGTGACGCACATCCTGCTGGACGAGGGCCACCTGTGGGGCAAGAAGCGCGTCGCCATCCCGATCGGCGCCATGGCGGAGGTCGACGCGAACGGGGTCCGGCTGCGGTTCACGAAGGACGAGGTGCGCGACCTTCCCCCGGTCGACCTCGACGAGCAGGACTGACCCGGTCGGCGAGTGTTTGCCGATCCGAATCCGGGTCACCAGGCAGAGGTGGGCCCGCCCGCCATCCCCCCCCCGGGCGGGCCCCCTTCCTCCTCGGACCAGGCAGGTCCTGGCCGTCAGCAGCCCTTACAGGTCGCGCACCACGCGGCGCAGAAGCGCGCCGACGGCCAGAAAGAAGAGGGCGGCGAGTCCGTAGTTCAGGAAGGTCCTGAGCTTGACGTTCGCCGGCGTGAACAGGTCGATGAACCAGGTGGCCAGCCAGCCGGCCCAGTCCGCGTCGGTGGAGACGATGTCGTTGCCCTGGTTCGCGTTCAGCCACACGAAGATGATGTGGAGGACGAGGATGGCCGCGATGATGATGGCGGCGAGGGATATCAGGTCTCTGGGTCCGCGCGAGCGGAGTTCGTATGCCATAGGCCGCCTGGTGCCCCGGTCCAATATCGAATAACGGCCGCGGGGAAAAGGTTCAAGAATTCTGCGGAGTAGGCCTGATTATTCTGGTTGATGCCGTGAGGTGCGGGTAGCAGGAGCCGGCCGCCGGGAAGTAAGGCGGCGCTGAAATCCCTTCCACGACATCGGAGATCCTCATGGGCATCATCGCTTGGATCGTGCTCGGCCTCGTCGTCGGCCTGATCGCCGACCGCATCATGGGCAGCCCGCACGGCCTCATCGTCACCACGGTGATCGGCATCGTCGGCGCCCTGCTCGGCGGATGGATCGCCGACAAGGTCTTCCACGTCGAGAACCTCCAGGGCTTCTTCAACATCTCCACGTGGATCACCGCGATCCTCGGGGCGATCGTCCTGCTGGGTGCCGTCGAACTGGTGACCGGGAAGCGGGGTCTCACCTCTGGCCGGCGCCGTGGCCTGCGTCGCTGAGGGTTCGCTTCGGACCCCGACCAACGCATTCGGCCGCCGCAGCCTTCGGGCTGCGGCGGCCGAATTCCGTTTCCCCTATCCGGGGAGGATCACGCCGAGGAGCGAGCGGTACTGCAGGACGGCCCGCCGCATCTCCTCGGTCCCGGCATCGCTCTGCCAGGTGGCGCTCAGCGCGTTGCGGCGCTCCGCGATCGCGTTGACGTAGGCGGCTGAGATCTCCTCGATGAGGGCGTCCGCGTCGCGTACGGACTGCGCGGGGTCCTCGACGAAGCCGATCTGGATGGTGTTCCAGCGGCTCAGGAACGTGTGCTTGTCGTCGGACGGCAGCAGCTCGGCGACGGACGTCGGCCCCGGGGGAGTGGCGAGCGCCGGAGCGGCGGCCGCGACGTTGTCAGGGTCCTCGGTGCCGCCCGGGTCGTCCACGGCAGGAGCTTCGTCGAAGTTGTCCGCGCCGCCTTCGGGGGTCGGGTCCGGGCCCTCGTCAGGGTGCTGATCGACGGCGTCCACCGGAAACTGACGGTCCACGTCGATCCCCGCGGCCGCCATCGCCACACGACCCTGCGGACCCTGCGGCCCGTCCTGCAGCTGACGTTCGACGTGCGCCTCGTCCGGAGCGTGGTGGACGGTCTCGCCGTCGCCCTTGTCGCCCTCGTCGCGGTTCTGGTTCTCGTACTCGTTCTGCTTCTCGTACTCGTACTCGTTCTCGTTCTCGTTCTCGTACTCGTTCTCGGTTTCGTAGTCGGTTTCGCTCGCGTTCTCGTCGACAGGGTGCTCGTCGGTCGCATGCGTCATGTTCATGCCTCTCGTACCTCGTCGAGTTCGGGCCCTCCTGCTACCCCTGCCCGCGATTCCTAACAGCCTGTTTCGGTCGCCGTATCGCGGGCATGGCTGAGCCCCGAGACTCCAGGAGGCCCCCATGACCATCGGCGTGATCGTCACCGTCATCGTCCTCGTCCTCATCGTCGCGGTCGCGGTGTACGCGGCCCGGCGCGAGCACGCGAGGCGCCAGATCCGAGCCTCGTTCGGGCCCGAATACGAGCAGGTCAGAGCCGACTACGGCGGTGTACGCGGCGCGGACCGGGAACTCGCCCGGCGCACCCACCTGCACAAGAAGCTGCGCCTGGAACCGATCAGCGCGGACGACCAGGACTTCTACACCACGTCCTGGGAGCACGTGCAAGGCGGCTTCCTCGACAACCCCGCGCTCGCCCTGACCAGCGCCGAGCAGCTGGTCGCCCGGCTGGTCGCGGCCCGCGGCTACCCCGCGACGGACGACGACGACCATCTGGCGCTGCTGTCGGTCGAGCACGGAAACGTCCTGCCCGGCTACCGCCAGGCCAGATCGGTCAGCGAGCGCGCGGCGACCGACCCGACGCTGGTGTCGACCGAGGAGGAGCGCAAGGCACTGATGCAGTACCGGGCCCTGCTCGAGGACATGCTCGCCGCCCCTGGCGCGACGGTTCCCCGCGCGACCCAGAGCTCGGGCGTCAAGCCGTAGGCCGTAGCCACGAGTTGAGAGCCAAGTTAATAGACAAGCAAGAGACCTGGTGCCGCGCCTCCCCGCCGAGGCGCGGCACCAGCCGTGTCCCAGGCGCTGCTTCTCATTCCTGGTGCTGTCCGATCCAGGCGTCCACCTCGGCCCAGTTGTCCTGCAGCCAGCGCAGGCGAGCCTCCCGCTCGATCGGAATCCGCGAAGCGGGAATCGTCCACCAGGTCGCCTCGACCGGTTTCGTCAGCGGGACCGAGTGCCAGACGTCGGCGACGGACTCCATATGGTCCAGGCCGGTGTGCGCGACGAAGACGACCGAGGCGTCCGGCGCGGCGTCGATCGCCGCGAACACCCCCGCCGGCCGCGGCGGCAGTACGTGATGCAGCCGACGAGCGCGGTTCGCGGAATCCCGCAGCCCCCTGCGGCGCAGCTTCATGATGGCCCTGATGCGCCGGCCCGGCGTGAAGTTCCCACCCTCGGGGAAGACCACCAGCGCGTCGTCCGGGCCCATGCCGGCGGCCAGGCGTCCGATCTCCGCCGCGGTCTTCTCCCCGTGCTTGTCTTCGCCGTGTTCGTTCTCGGGATGCCCGTCAGGATTCGGGTCGACGAAACAGTGCGGCACTCGATGCAGCACGACGTCGATCAACGGGTCCAGGGCCAGCGTGTCCTTGAGGACGATGCGAGGCCGCCGCCGACCATGGACCAGAAGCGCGTGGATCAGCAGGAACGAGTCCCCGGGGCCGCCGTGCCGGCTCAGGATGATCAGCGGACCGGGCGGCAGTTCCGGCACCGTCGGTCTCCCGGAGTGGGAAGGACCCACCGTCTCCGGCAGTTGCATCCGCAGTCCGTAGAGCCTGCCGGCCGCTGCGTACAGCCGATCGAGCAGGCGAGCCAGCAGCTGGAAGTTCGCCTCCTGATACGCCTGAGATGACTCGGACGTCTCAGGCCGCTTCGACGCGCGAAAGCCCGCGCGTCCCCAGATCGCCACGCACGCTGCCAACCCGCCGACCTCAGAGACCAGATACACCGCCAGGAACACGGAGAACCGAAAAGCGCGCCCCCGACCGCCCGGACGCAGCGTGAAGGGCGCCGTGACCACCCCGACGACCGGGACCAGAACGAACGTCAGCGCCGTGAAGAACAACAGCACCGGGATCGAGATCGTGCGGCGGAGCAAGGGAAACCGCAGTACCGCACGGCGAACCGGTATGCCGATGCCCATGGCTACCTCCCGGCCAGATAGGCGGCCGAAGCGTGGTACGACTGCTCGATCCGGGCCTGCGTCCGGCTGAAGTCGCGGAACCGCACGTACTTCGACCATCCGTCCCCGTCCGATGTGGCGTTGCCGGTGGGCAGGACGTGGATGGCGACGTCGTCGGGCAGCTCGGCCATGTCCCGGGTGAACCGGTGTCGGCGCGCTACCTCGAACGCCACCGCCGCCACCTCCCAGGGCCGGCTCGGCGCCGTCAACGGCCGCTCCAGGTGCCCGACCTGCAGCACGTAGACGGTCGTGGCCCCGAGCGCGAGCGCCCGCCCGACCGGCACGCTGTTCACGATCCCGCCGTCCAGGAAGTGCTCGCCGTCCACCGCCATCGGCGGCAGCAGCCCGGGGACCGCGCAGGAGGCCAGGACGGCGTCGGCGATCGGACCGCGGGTGAACCAGTGCTCTGCGGCGCGCTCGATGGAGGCCGCCACGCACTGGAACGGCACCGCCAAGTCCTCGATCAACCGAACCGGCAGGTCGGATTCCAACCGCCGGCGCAGCGGCTCGTTGGTGAACAGGTGCGTCCGGCTGCGCAGTGCCGTGCCGAGCCGCGTGGTCAGGGAGCCCTCGAAGACACCGTTCTTGCCGAGCCCGGACCAGAGCTCTTCCAGGCGCGCCACGGCTCCTTCAGTGGGATCGGCGGCCAACACCGCGCCGTTGATCGCTCCCACCGAGGCCCCGACGATCGCGTCGGGCTTGATCCCGGCTTCCAGCAGGGCCCGCAGCATGCCGACCTCGTACGCGCCCCGGTGTCCGCCGCCGCCGAGGACGAAGACGATCCGTCCGGCAGCGGCGCCGGCGCCGGCGTCGATTCCATCAGTGCTGTCCGTCGTGGGACTCACGCTCCTTTCGTCCCTACCGCGAGGTGAGCCGGTAGGGGATCGTGCAGATGACGACGTCGGTGCTGGCCCGCAACACCGTCGCCAAGAGCAGGCCGCGCTGGTTCTGCAGGATGCGGTAACGCCATCGCCGTGGCTGAACCTCGACGATGAGCACGGCGATCTGCCGGCCGCCCTTCGCGGTTTCGCGGACGTAGTCGACCATCGGGTGGACCAGGGACCGGTGCGGACTCACCAGGGTTTCGAGCCGGACACCGGGATCCCACCGGTCCCAGGCGGCACGGAACTCCTTGCACTGGTCGGGGTCCGGCCACACGCTGACGGCGACGACGTCGTCCGCCAGGGAGACCGCGGCGGACAAAGCGTGCTCGGTCAGCTTGCTGACACTGCCGACCGGGACGATCACCAGGGTGGGGGTCGGCGTGAGCGGCGGGGGCGTTCCGGTCAGGTCGAGTTCGTGGCCGACCGCGGTGTAGTAGCTCTGGATCCGGGCGAACAGCAGCATCAACGCCGGCACGGTGATCACCACGACCCAGGCGCCCTCCGTGAACTTGGTCGCCACGAACACGGCGGCGGCCAGCGCGGTCAGGATCGCCCCGGTGCCGTTGAGCGCGGCGCGCAGCCACCAGCGCGGCGGGCGCTCGCCGAACCAGTGCCGGACCAGGCCGGTCTGGCTGATGGTGAAGCCGATGAACACCCCGATCGCGTACAGCGGGATCAGCCGGTCGGTGGCCGCGTGCACGACGATCAGCAGCAGCCCGGCCAGCAGCGCCAGCGCGACGACGCCGTACCGGTACACCGGGCGTTCGGCGCGCAGGCCGAACAGGTGCGGCAGCCGGTTGTCCCGGGACAGCAGGCTCATCAGCACCGGCAGCCCGCCGAAGCTGGTGTTCGCGGCCAGCGCCAGGACCAGGGTGACGATGATGTTGGTGGCGTAGTAGGCCCAGCCGGTGCCGAACGACCCCGCGGCGAGCTGCGCCAGCACCGTGACGCCGCCGCGCGGTGCCACGTGCTGCCGGTGGATGAGGATCGAGAGCCCGATCAGCATGGTGCCCAGCAGCGCGCCCAGCATCAGCTCGGTGCGCTGGGCGTTCTTGGCACGCGGTTCGCGGAACGTCGGCACGCCGTTGGCGATGGCCTCGATCCCGGTCAGGGCCGAGCAGCCGGCCGCGAAGGCCTTCAGGATCAGCAGCACGCTCACCGCCTCGGCGGCGTGCACCGGCATGGCGGTCCCCACGACCGCGGCCGGGTGCGAGCGGCCCAGGCCGATGCCGATGACGGCGAAGACCGCGCCGAGGAAGAGCAGCATCGGCAGCATGAAGGCCCGGGCGCTCTCGGCGATGCCCCACAGGTTGATGGCGGCGATCACGACGAGCCCGGTGAGCGCCAGCCCGAGGACGTGGCTCGCCAGCGACGGGAACACCGAGGCCAGGCTCGCCGCACCGGCCGCCAGGCTGACCGCGACGGTCAGGACGTAGTCCACCACCAGGCTCGCCGCGGCCAGCAGGCTGACCGTGCCGCCGAGGTCCTTCTTGCCGACCGCGTAGGCGCCGCCGCCGTCCGGATGCACCGCGATGACCTGGCAGTAGGAGACGACCAGCACCGCCAGCAGCCCGGCGATGGCCAGCGTGATCGGCAGCGTCAGGCGCAGCGCGGAGGCCCCGGCGGCGGCCAGGACCAGCACGATCGCCTCCGGGCCGTACGCCACCGAGCTCAGCGCGTCCAGGGAAAGCGCGGCCAGGCCGCCGAAGCTGGTCAGATGATCCTTTTTGCCCTCGCCGTGCCGGAGGGGGACGCGCGGTACGACCTTCTTCGGCGCTGTCCCATATCCCATGGCGGATCCTTGCTGTCGAGGCTCGCGGCGGTGGTTTCGTGACTTTTTGACCGCCTCTGTCACAAGGTACTGATCCGGCAGGAGGGTTTATCGGACCGAACCGGAGTCGGGTTCGGCGCGCGGGTGCCGGACGGCCGGTTGTCGCAAGGCAGTCGGCCCCCTGCTGTCCGGGACGCGTGAAGGTAAACAGGGGGATATCGCGGCGACGCTCGCCGGCTGTCGGAGCCGGGCCGGCCGGAGAATCCGGCGGTCAGCGGCCCGCGGTCAGCCGCAGCGGCTTCGAGCGTGGTCCGAGCCTTTCGCCGCGCGCCGAAGTGACATCGAATTCGTAGAGGTGGCCCGCGGTCAGCCCCTGGGCCAGCCAGCGGTCGCCCAGCACCGGGATCGGCCCCACCTGGCGCGGCTGCCCGAGCGTGACGTCGCGGAGCGCCACCTGATAAGCGGAGGCGCCTCGGACCCGGTTCCACGTGAGCCGGATGCTCGCGTCCCGGGCGCGCGTCGCGGCGATCGTCGGTTCGGCCAGCGGGAGCTCGTGCGGTCGCGTGGGCGGCAGCCCCAGCGGAACGTGGCCGACGCCGAAGCGCAGCAACGCGTCCGCGAAGCTCCTGGCCATGGCCAGCTCGCCGGACGGGTTCGGGTGGATGCCGTCGTAGGTGTCGGCGTCGGGGTCGAACCCGCTGTGCATGTCCACCAGGGCGACGGGGGAGACGTCGGTCGAGAGCGCGGCGAGCACCGCGGGGAGCTTGGCGTTGTAGTCCCGGATGGTGTCCCGGAACCACGCGTTGCCCCAGGTGGTGGTACCCGCGATGGACGCCACGAGGATGACCAGGGCCGGTGCGGCGGCGCGGGCCTCGGACAGGACGGCGGTCAGGTCCCGCAGGGCCTGCTCCGGCGGCCCGACGGTCGCGAGGTCGTTGAATCCGAGCTGGACCAGCAGGAAATCCGGGCGCTCGGCGGCGACGTGCCCTCGGACCGACGCTTTCGCGGCGTGCGCGGTCCATCCCGGCCGGGCGCAGTGGCCGCCCTCGAAGTGCCCCTCGCGGTAGGAGCCGGTCATCGGATTCCGCACGTCCGGGCCGGTCGGGATCGGCTTTCCCTCCACGAGGGCCAGGAGGACGGGATCGTCGTACATCGAGAACGTCCCCGTGTACGGACCCACGAACTCGGCGGGGGTGCCCGTTCGCCGGAAGTGCTGCGCCAGCTGCCAGCGCCAGGTGTAGTCGTCGTGCATCCCGCTGGCGAGCGAATCGCCGAGGACCATGATCCGGGGTGATCTCATGAGGCGCCTTTCGTCGTCGTTCCGTCGTCGGTTCGTCGTCTGTTTGAAGCAACACAATCGGGTATGAGGCCGCGGATCCGAAGGAGGTACAACCATGGTGACCGTCCTGATGCTGCTGTTCCTGGTCGGGGCCGCCGTGCTGGTCATAGGCGGATCGGTGAAGGCGGCGAGAATGCAGTCTTCCGCAGCCCGCGGCCTCGACGTGGCCGAATATCGCGAATGTCTGACCGATGCCGACCGGGAGTACATCGAGGATTCATGGCAGAACGTCGAGGGCATCTACCAGCACGATCCCGCGGTCGCGCTCGATGTGGCGCACAACACCGTCGCCTCCGTTCTGGAAGCCCGTGGCATCGACACCACCCGGATCCCGGAGATTCACGAGACGAGCGCGCCGGCCGCGGAGGGCCCGCTGGATTCGCAGCAGGAGATCCGTCGACAGCTGCTCGGTTACGCGCACATCGTGAACGTGCTGACCGACGCGACGCCGCACCCCTGAGAGTGACGCTCCTTTCCATCCCACGGTTCACACCGCCGCCGTGCGGTTCTTCACGATCTCCACGTGAGCGGTTGCCCCATCGATGTTCCAGGTGAAGTCGTCGACCAGCGCCGTGACGATCGTCCAGCCGAACTCCTGGGTGTCGGGCGAGGCGAAGCCCTCGGCCCGCAGACTCACCGTGGCGCGGAGCGACGAGGGGCTGATGGCGAACCGGCACCGCAGGTTCGCCTCCTCCTCGTCGCTCCGCGCGCCGACGGCATGGCGCAGCAGGAGCCCGCACGCCTCGTCGACCGCCAGCCGCAGATCGGAGACCTCCGCCAAACCCCAGCTGAGTTTGGCTCCCACCTGCGCACACGCGGATCGGACGACCGCGAGGTAGTCGGGATCGGCCGGCACGCTGATCACGACGGCCCCCACAGCCGGGGCGAGAGCGGAGAAGTCCGGTATCGGTCGGGATTCGTGTTCCATGGGGACACTCCCTTTGGCTCGGCGACGCACGCCGCATGTCCGCTTCGTGTCGTGGTAAACCTTTGACGCCTTACAGCGGAGCTCGCGCCGACTTCACAACGCCGAGATCGAAGCCGGCGCCCGCTCGGCCCGGCTCAGCGCCCGCAGAACGTCGGTCGCGCCGTGCCGACGCAACGCGATCCGGGACAGCAGATCGACGACGGTCTCTACGGCCGCCGGCGGGAACTCGGGCGTCGGGATGCCCACGCTGTACGCGAGATCGTCGCTGTGCACGACCACCTCCAGCAGCCGACTCGTGACGAAGTCGTCGAAGCTGATCGACCAGGGGCCCCACGTCGGCCGCCGTACCGCACGGTCCGGCGCCGCCGGCAGCGTGGCCCGCAACTCCTTGACGCAGGTCGCGACCCGCTCCGCGAGGTCGCCGGGGCCGCCGGCCGCGTCCTGCTCGCCGCCGGTCCGGATGGCCTGGTTGAACGGCGAGTCGATGTCGGATCCGATCCACGACACCCGCGCGTAGTACTCGTGGATCGAGATGACCGGCTCCACCGGAACCGGCTCGGCCAGCATCGCCGGAATGAAGAAGATCTGCCCGGCCAGATGCCCGGCCAGCCCCTGCACGCTGAGCTTGGGCAATGCGGACGCCTCAAGCCACCCGGCTGCCACCTCGGGCGCCGCCACCAGTTTCGCCACCACCTCAGCCGCGGCGAGGTAGAGCTCCCTGGTGTTCGTGCTCTGCGTGCTTTGCGTCATGTCCTGATCCCCTCCGGAGCCCATCGCTTCGGGGACGATCAACCGCGCGGGCCGCAGCGCGATTCCCCATCAGGGAATTGCGCTTCCCTCCCAGGCTTCTAGCGTCCGTTCGCCGCGTTCAGCATCGCGGCGATCTCCGGTCCGGCCGCCTTGTCACCGTATCCGCCGTCCTCGACGAGGCACGCCACCGCGACGTCGCCCTGGAAGGCGATCATCCAGCTGTCCTCCCCGCCGTTGGCCTGCGCCGTCCCGGTCTTCGCGCTGACCGGCGGGGACACGGACCCGAACGAGCCGCTCGCCGTCCCCTCCGTCACGGCCTCGCGCATCATGCTCTTCAAGTCGGCGTCGACGGTCCCGTTCAGCGGCTGCGCGTGCGCGGTGGCCGTGGTGCCGGGTACCAGGAACGGCTGGTGGAACTGCCCGGCGTCGACCGTCGCGGCCACCGACGCCATGTTCAGCGGCGCCATGGTGATCGCGCCCTGGCCGAACAGCTCGGCCGCGAAGTCCTGCCCCTTCGCCTGCGGGACGTTGGCCGTGGCGCCGCCGTCCACGCCGTAGAGCGTCGCCCCCAGACCCAGGTCCCACGGCTGGTTCAGCCCGAAGTAGGTCGTCGACTCCTGCGACACCGGGGTGTTGGCGGCCTGGTCGAACAGGCCGGTGAAGGAGGTGTTGCAGGAGTGCACGAAGCCCCAGCGAAGCGTCGCCTGGAGGTTGACGGTGCTGGTCTCGTCATTGGTGATCGGGTAGTTCTTGTCCTTCTCCGGACACGGCGCCGGCGAGCTCGGCGTCAACCCGCCGCGCAGCAGGGCCTCGGCCGTGACGACCTTGAACGTCGAGCCCGGGGCGCGCGCCGCGTGGTAGGCGAGGTCGGCCGGGCCGTTGCTGGCCATGGCCAGGATCTTGCCGGTGTCGGCCTGCAGGACGACCATCGCCGACAGCGGCTTCGCCGAGACGGCGCTCGCGGCGGCGCTCTGGTACTTCGGGTCGATCGTGGTGACGACGTGGGAGGAGCCGGCCAGGGCCTGGCTGAACTTCACGAGGCTCGGGAACTGGGTCAGCGGCGTGGTGCCGTCGTCGGCGAAGGCGCCGGGGTCCCCGGACGCGCCGGACGCGCCGGACGTCGGGGTCGCCGCAGTGGGCGTCGGCGACCCGGACATCCCGGGCGTGGCCGTGGACGTCGCCGAGTCGGTCGCCGACGGGGCGGCCGAGGTGGTCGGCGGCGCGGGGGTGGTCGTGACCGTCCGCGTGGCGTCGGCCGCGGCGTTGGTCTTGGGGGTTCCGTCCGAGCCGCTCCGGCTCAGCGCCACCGCCGTTCCGCCTCCGGCGGCCACGACGACGGCCGTGGCGATGATGACGGTGCGTTTCGAAAGAGCCGACATGGCCCGCCTTCCCCCGTGGTGCCGATCGTGGCGATCGTCTTGACGATCATCGTGACCATCACTGTCACACCCTTCGACGCCCGTGCCCCCGGCCTGGGTCGCACCGATCGGAATCCGTGATCCGATCGTGACTGAGCTGGTGGGCTGGTGCGCCGGCCACCACCCGATAAAGATCCGCCTCGAACCGCAACGCGCCGAGCACGCCAAAACGTCTAGCTCTCAAGGGCCGGTCGCCGACCGGCATCAGGGGTTCCGCGCGAGGGGGTGCGATGCCGACGCACAGGCTGGTTCTCAGCCGGCTCCGGCGACAGCTGCCGACGATGAGCGCCGTGGTCGCGCTCATCGTCATCACCACGACGCTGCTGGCGATGCTGGCCCGGTTCGTCTCCGCCGCCGGCGACACCGCGGCGCAGCAGGCGCTGACGTCGTGGCGCGCGTCCGGGCAGCTCACCGCGCAGCTCGACAGCCGCCCCGATCCGGCGCAGCGCTCCGCGGCCCTGGCGGCGCTGGCCGAGGACACCAGCGCGCTGCCGCATCCCACCGTCACCGTGGCGCAGGTGTCGACGTCCTACGCGCTGCCCGGCAAGACCGCCACCGGCGATCCGCCGCTGATGACGTTCTGGGCCGTGGACCGGCTGGACCAGGAGGCCAAACTGCTGGCCGGCGCCTGGCCCGCGAAGGGCGCTGCGGCCGGTCCGATCCAGGTCGCGATCCCGCGTACCGCCGCCGACGAGCTGAAACTGGCCGTCGGCGGACAGGTGACGGTCGTGAACCGGATCAGCGGCACCGCGGTCCGGATCGCCGTCGTCGGGATCTACCAGCCGATCGACGCCTCCGACCACTACTGGCAGCTCGACCCGCTCGGCGGCGCCGGGGTCAGCCGCCCGCAGCGCGCCTCCAGCGGGTTCCTGCAGTACGGGCCGTTCGCGATGGACGCCGCGGAGTTCGACCGCGCCACGGCACCGGTGGCCCTGTCGACCCTGCGAGCCCAGATCTCCCCCGACCCCGCCGGCATCGGCGAGGCCCGCATCCAGCGGTTCTCCGACCAGCTCACCGCGCTGGTCAGCACCCTGAAACAAGACACCCGCCTGGGCAGCGCGACCGAGGCGTCCCTGGGCGCGCCGGCTCAGATCAGCGAGCTGCGACACTCCCTGGCCGTGGTCGCCTCCAGCGCCCTGATCCCCACCGTGATGCTCGCGCTGCTCGCCCTGTGCGCCCTGGTCATGTCGGCGAGCCTGCTGGTCGAGTACCGCGCCGGCACCACCGTCCTGATGCGCGCCCGAGGCGCCGGCGCCCCCACCCTCGCTTTCCAAGCCCTGCTGGAAGCGCTGGTGTTCACCGTCCCGGCGGCCGTCCTGGCTCCCTTCATCGCCCAGGCGGCCGTCCCGCACCTGTTCAGCGGCACCTCGGCGGCCGGATCACAGGCCGCGACCTGGACCGCCTCGGTGGTCACCGCCGCGCTGTGCACCGCGACCCTCGTCCTCACCGCCGTCCGCGGCACCAACACCGACGTCCTCCGCTCCCGCAACCGCCGCATCGCAGGCGCCACACTGCGTCGCGGCGTTCTGGAACTCGGATGCGTGGCACTCGGCCTGCTCGGCTACAGCCAGCTGCGCCGCTACGGCGCCGCCGGCACCCCGTCGGCCGACGGCTCCGGCACCGGCATCAACCTGGTCCTGGTCACCGCGCCGGCCTTCGCCCTGGCCGCCGCCGCACTGATCGCGGTGCGCATCGTGCCGCTGTTCGGCTGGCTCGGGCAGACCGCGGCCCGCCGCGGCCGCCGGTTCTCCTTCGAACTCGGCGCCTGGCGCGCCGGCCGCGGCGGCCGCATCGGCACCCCGGCCCTGCTGCTCGTCGTCGGCGTCGCGATGGCCGTGCTCAGCACGTCCTACTCCGCGTCCTGGCGGCGCGCGCAGACGGATCAGGGCACGTTCGCCGTCGGTTCGGACCTGCGGGCCTCCGGCTACGAGCAGCCCGGGATCCTGGTCTCCGGGGTCGGCGGCCAGCTCCCGGCCGGGGACAGCGCGATGCTGGTGAGCCGGGACGTGGACACCGCCGGCACCAGCGACACCTCGGTCACGGTGCTGGCGGTCCAGTCGGACAAGGTCGCCGGGACCGTGAACCTGCGGCCGGACCTGTATCCCGGCGGCGCGGCCGCCCTCGCGGCCGATCTGGGCAGCCAGCCCGCGGCCCGCACGCTGCCGATCCCCGGCCGGCCGACCGGCCTGGCGCTGCGGGTCAAGGCCACGATGCCGGGGCTGAGCACGATGATCTGGCCGGCCGGCTACCTGGCGGACACGCCGACGGCGACTCTGACCGTGTCGGTCGCCGGCCGGCTCGGCCAGCAGGCGCAGGCCTCGGTCGCGGTGCCGGTCGACGGTCGGGAGCACGATCTGACGATCCCGTTCGACTTCGGCTCGGGCTCGGTCTCGGGCGCCGGAACCGGAACGGGAACCGGTTCGGCCGGCACGCCGGCCTGGCCGCTGGCCCTGACCGCGATGAGCCTGGACGTCTCAGCGCCGATGGCGCCGCAGGCCGTCCAGGAACTGCAAGGCGGACCGGGGACGGCGCAGCCCACCGGCGGCACCATGGACTCCCGCTTCCAGCTCGCCGTCGAATCGGCCCGGCCGATCGGCGCCGACGGCCAGGTCGGCGCGCCGATCCCGGCCCCGGCCGCCGGGACGTGGACCTCCCTGGCCACGGCCGAGCAGAGCGTCATCGGCTCCACGGTGAGCAGCGGCGGCGCGTTCCTGAACCTCGGCACGAGCCTGTCGACGATCAGTGCGCAGGGTGCTGACACGAACGTGGTCGTCGGCTACGGCACGATCCCCGCGGTGCTGACCCCGCACCAGGTCGACAACCTGCCGCCGGTGCCGGTCGTCGCCTCGGCCGCGTTCTTGAAGGCCACCGGCCAGCACGTCGGCGACGCCACGAAGATCACCGTGGGGACGCAGAGCATCACCGGCCACATCGTCGGCGAGATCGCGGCCATGCCCGGGGTCGACCACGGCGTCCCGGCGATCATGGTCGACCTCGGCCGCTGGAACGCCCAGACCGAACTGGCCACCGGCAGCCAGGTGCCCGACTCGACGCTGGAATGGTGGGTCCGGACCGCGCCGGGCCAAGGCGCCGCCACCGCCGCCGCCCTCCAGGCCCTGGACACCCCGGCGAACGTGGTGGCCTCGGCCGACACTGTCAGAACCCTGACCACGGATCCGGCGCAGAACGGGGTCCGCTCGGCGTACCTGCTGGCCGCGGCGGCCGCCGCGGCGTTCGCGCTCATCGACTTCCTGGTCCACCTGATCGGGGCGCAGCGCGAGCGCGCCAGCCAGAACGCCGTGGTCCGCGCTCTGGGCGCGACCCGCCGCCAGATCGCGGTCGCGTCCTCCGTGGAGTTGGCATTCCTCGTAGGAGTCGGGGTGGTCGCCGGCTGTGCGATCGGCGAGCTGCTCGCACACCTGCTGATCCCGGCGGTCATGGTCACCCGCGACGGATCGCCCGCGGTTCCCCCGGTGGTGATCACCGATCCGTGGGTGCCGATGGCCGAACTCGCCGCCGTCGCGGTCGCCGCGCTCGGCCTCGGTGTGGCAACGGTCCTGTCGTCCAGCCGGCGCAACGCCGTCGGTTCCATGCTGCGCCTCGGGGAGGACTGACGATGTTGAGGGTGAACGTCATCGCGCGCCGCGGCGCCGCGGCGCACCGCACCACCCTGCTGCTGGTCGCGCTGCTGGTGGCGGTGACCGGGGCGGCGGTGTTCGCCGTCCCCGGCTATCTGGACGTCCACCGCACCCGGGCCCTGCACGGGGCGCTGGCCTCGGCCGGGGGCCAGATCCGGATCGGTGTCACCGAGACCGCGCAGCTGAACGCGCAATCCCGGATGGTCGCCAGCGATCAGGCCCTGGGCGAGGCCGACGCCTGGGCGGGCCAGGCACTGCCGGCGAGCCTGCACGCGGTGCTCGGCGCCGCGACGATGGTCGCCGTCAGCCCCGGACCCGGCAGCACGACCACCGGCACCCACACCGCCGCCACGCTCACCACCCTGGACCTGCCGCCCAAGTTCGGGCTGCGGCCGCCCTACGGTTCCGACGGCAAGCTGCGCACGGTCGCCGGCCAAGCCCCGCCGACGCCCCAGGACGCCCGGCCCGCGGGACCGGCCGACGCACCGGTCGACGGCTCGGACCAAGCACCGACGGTGTGGGGTTGGATCTCCCAGGCCGCGGCCCAGAAACTCCACGTCGGCGTCGGTGACCAGCTGGTCCTGGCCGCCGACCTGTGGAGCTCGCAGATCAAGGTGACGATCGCCGGAGTCTTCGCGCCCACCAACCCGGCCGACCCGTGGTGGACGGATCCGGACACCGACGTGGCCAACGCCCTGGCGACACCCCAGGTCGACACGACGATGGTCGGGAACGAACAGCAGACGTTCTGGCGCTCGGACCTGCTGCTGGACGACGCCGGCGCCCAGGCCGCGGGCGTCCGCACCGGCATGACGCTGAGCTGGGGCTTCCCGCTGAAGCAGGATGCGATCAGCACCGGGAACGCGGCCGGGATCGTCACCGATCTGAACCGGGTCAAGAGCGGCGCCGACCTGCCCGCCTCGCCGCGCATCACCGACCCGCAGGACCCGAACTTCAGCGTCGACATCCTCAAGGCACCGGGAGTCAGCACACCGCTGCCGCCGATCCTGTCCGGCTACCTGAGCCGCGCCGGCGCCTCCATGGTCGTCATGTCACTCGGACTGGCGACGCTGGCAGCCGTCGCCATCGGCGTGCTGGCGTTGGCTATCCGACTGCTGATTCACCGGCAGCACGCTGATCTGGTCGTGGCCCGGGCTCGCGGAGCCTCGCTTCCGCAACTCTCGCGCGGCGTCGGCTACCAGGTCGCCGCCGCGACTACCGCGGCTGTGGCGGCGGCTTTGGCAGCGGCATGTGCCGCGGGCTACGCGACCTTCGACATCGGCAGCGTGCTGCTGGCCGTGGCGGTGGTGGCCGGGACGTTCGTGCTCGGCGCCGGCCAGGCCGCCGCCGCGCTGCGCGGCAGCACCGGCTCGGCGGGCTTCGTCGCGCGCCGGCTCGGCGGCCGGACGGACGCGGTGGCGCGGGTCGGCCTTGAGCTGATCGTGCTGGCGCTGCTGGCCGCGCAGATCATGACGCTGCGATCGCGCGGCCTGGGTTCGGCGACCAGCGGCATCGACCCGGTCGTGGCCACCCTGCCGGTGACCGTGGCACTGGCCGCGGGGGTGGTGCTGCTGCGGCTGGCCCCGCTGGTGCCGATCACGTTGGCGGCGGCACTGGGATCGGGACGCGGCGCGACCGGCTTCGTGGCGACGTCCTCGGCCCGCCGCAACGCGGTGATCGGCCCGCTGGCCGCCGTGGTGATCCTGGCGACGCTGGCCGGCTCGGTGTTCGGCGCCACCTTCACCCGTTCGCTGTCGGTGGCCCGCGACGTCGACCAGTGGTCGTCGGTCGGCGCCGGCGCGCACGTGACCGACCCGTTCGCCGGCTTCGGCAGCTCCCGCATCACCGACACCGACCTGGGCCGGATCCGCGCCATGCCCGGCATCAGCGCCGCGGCCGGCGGGTCCCTGGACGGCGGCGCGTCGTTCGCGGCCGGAGCGGCGGGGGGCAGCGGCGACAGCAGTGGCGGCCAGCCGGTCACCCTGGTCGGCCTGGATGTCGCCGACTACCTCACCGTCATCAAGGGCACCCCGCTGGACACCCCGGGCCTGCACCGGGCCCTGACAGCCCTCGAACAGGCCTCCGCGAGCCGCCCGGCCACCGACTACAGCCAGAGCAACCCGGCGCACCCGCCACTGCCGGCCCTGCTGACCTCCGGCGTCGCCCCGGGAACCGACGGCGCGGTCCAGGGCACCGTGCAATACGCGGGCATGCCGGTCACCATCGTCACCAACTCCCCGGCGTTCCCGCCGGGCATCGCGCCCAAGGGCGAGGCGGTGCTGGTGGTGGACTACAAGATTCTCCAGGCACAGATAGGCTCCGCGCCGGCTCGCAGCGACGTATGGGTGTCCGGCCGCCCGCAGGCTCTGGCGGCACTGAGCGGGCCGGGCCTGTTCTCGGAGCCCAACGACCAGGTCACGGTGGAGGCCGGGCCCGCGGACGCGGCGGGCACCAACGACCTGGACCGCCTCACCGAGCGCGTCTACGCGGGGGAGACGGTGTTGGAAGCGCTGCTGTGCGCACTGGCAGTGCTGCTGACTCTGGCGGCGGGTTCGGCGGCGCGCCGCCGCGCGGCGGCGTTCCTGGCCACGATGGGCTTCGGCCGCCCGCGGCTTCGGCGCATCGCGGTCCTGGAGGCGTTGCCGGTGCTGCTGGTGGTGACGGCCGGCGGCCTGGCAACCGGGCTGGCGACAGTGCCGCTGCTGGCCGGCTCCGTCGACCTGTCCGCACTGGCCGGTCTGAACTCGGCGCACCTCGCGGTGCACACGAACGTGGCGGTGGTGGCGGCAGCCACGATCGCGGTTCCGGGCGTGGCGCTGTTGGCGGTGTTCGCGGAGGCGGCGCTGCGCAGGCCGCTGACGGTTGTCAGTGCGCTGCGATCGGAGGCGTAGCGGGAGGTAGTGTGGAGGTGATCGGGCGGGCACCGAAGGGGCGTGTTGAACGTGGCTGAGGCGGCGGCGAGACCCCGGCGGACCCGGTCTCGGCTGCCGGCGGCCCAGCGTCGGCAGCAGATCATGGAGGCGACCTGCGAGCTGATCGCCGACTGCGGCTTCTGGGGCCTGTCCATGCAGGACGTCGCCGATCGGTGCGGGCTGACCGTCCCGGGCCTTCTGCACTACGTGGGGTCCAAGGTCGGGCTGCTCGTCGCGGTCCTGGAGCACCGCGACCGCGAGGACGCCAAGGCGCTGCGCGTGCACCTCGGCGTCGACGAGGAGCACGTGCCCGACGAGTGGTCCGACGGCGGCCCCGAAGGCGTCGATCTGCGTCGGTTGTGTGCGGCGACGATGCGCCGGAACGCCGGGCAGCCCGAGATCGTGCGGCTGTTCGCGGTGCTGGCGGTCGAGTCGCTGAACCCGGGCCATCCGGCCCACGACTACTTCGCCGCGCGCCAGGCGCGGGTGGTCTCCTCGTTCGCCGCGCTCGCCAAGGAGCTGACGGACCGGCCGGAACTGCTCGCGCGCCAGATCGTGTCCATGATGGACGGCGTGCAGCTGCAATGGCTCCGCGACCCCGGGACCATCGATTTGGTCCAGGAGTGGGAAGCCGCCGCCGAGGCGCTCTTCGGTCGGCTCTGATCAGCTTCCTTATACCCCTTGCCGCAGTGTCGGCTCTCGACTACCTTCCACACCAATCACTACCTAGTACCTGATAGGTAGTAGGTAGAAGGCATTCAGCCTCGGGAGACGAGCAATGATGCGATCCTCCGCCATGCGTCCCAGTCCTCGCCGTCGAAGCCGGTTGCGCACGGCGCTCGCCGCGGTCGCGGTAGCCACCGTGAGCTTGACGGCGGCTTCGTGGAACACCGCCTCGGCATCGACGGCGGCCATGGCAAAGACAGCGGCGTCGGCATCCGGCACGATCGTCGGCCAGCAGAGTGGCCGATGCGTCGACGCGCAGGGCGCCGGTACAGCGAACGGCACCGTGGTCCAGCTCTACGACTGCAACGGCACCGGCGCGCAGCAGTGGCAGGCGCGGTCGGACGGGTCGATCCTGAACCCGAACTCCAGCCGCTGCCTCGACGTGACCGGCGCCGGCACCGCGAACGGCACCCGCGTCCAGCTCTACGACTGCAACGGCACCGGCGCTCAGCGGTGGACCGTCAACTCCAACGGCACCGTCACGAACGCCAACTCGGGCCGCTGTCTCGACGCGAACGGCGCCGCGAACGGCTCCTACCTCCAGATCTGGGACTGCACCGGCGGGGCGAACCAGAAATGGACGGTGAACGGCACCGGTGGTGGCGGTGGCGGCGGCTTCTGGTCGCAGATCCACGCCGGCTGGAACCTCGGCAACTCCTTCGACACCAGCTGCGACGAGACCTGCTGGGGCAACCCGGCGACGACCAAGCCGATGATCGACCTGATCTCGACCAAGTTCAACTACCTGCGCATCCCCGTGACCTGGTACCCGCATTTGACCAGCGGCGCCCCGAACTACACCGTCGACCCGAACTTCCTGGCCCGCCTCAAGCAGGTCGTGGACTGGGCGATCAGCGACAACATGTACGTCGACGTCAACATCCACCACGACGGCGGCGGCGGGAACTGGCTGGTCCCGAGCACCGCGGGCATGGCCACCACCGAACCGGAGTTCATCGCGCTCTGGCGCCAGATCGCGGGCTACTTCAACGGCGAGGGCGACCACCTGCTGTTCGAGGCGATGAACGAGCCCCAGGACGCCAACGGCGGCAACCGCTACGGCGGCGGCACGTCGGACAACTGGGGGCCGATCAACACCCTGAACCAGGACTTCGTCAACACGGTCCGAGCGGTCGGCGGCAACGACGCCACCCGCTGGCTGATCGTGGTCCCCTACGGCGCCAACGCCCAGACCGGCGCGGACAACCTCGCGGTACCGGCCGGCGCGAACATCGCGGTGTCGCTGCACACGTACAACCCCTGGTCCTTCTGCTCCACCACCGCCCCGAACTACCTGACCTGGGACGGCTCGATGGACTACCTGCCCGACGGCGACGTGGACAACGGCTACAACCTGTTCACCAGCAAGGGCATCCCGGTGATCTGGACCGAATTCGGCGCCACTGTGAAGCCCTACAACGGCGGCGACAACTCCGACCAGGTAGCCGCCTACGAGTCCCACATCGCCTCCTACGCCGCTCAGCACGGCCAGAAGGTCGTGGTCTGGGACAACGGCTACACCGGCACCGGTGACGACCAGTTCGGGCTGATGAACCGCAACACGGCTCAGTGGCAACGGCCGAACATCGTCAACGCGATCCAGGCCGCGGCCGGCTGAGTGCGTGCGGCAGCTGTCCGGCCTGTGTCTGTTCTCATGTGATTCACACTGAAATTTGATCCAAGGCGGAGCAATCGGAGGCAGCGTCTATATAAAAGACGCAATGGGGAGTGTGACTCATGGCAACCGATTTCAACTCCGACCGCGACCAGGACCAACGCGGAGAAGGCGCTACCTCGAACCGTAGACGCAAAGTCGCCCTTGTCGCGGGACTCGCCGTACTGGCGGTGACCGGGCTCGGCGTGGGCCTGGCCACCGCCTCCGGCTCGCCGGGCGGCACGTCCACCGCCTCGTCTACCGCCTCGTCCGGCGCCACCGGTTCGCCCACCTCGCAAGCGGGCGCCGGTGGCGGCGGACAGGGGTCCAACGCGCGCAGCACCAACGAGCCCGGCGGCACCTCCGGCACGATCAGCGGCGTGACCGGCACCGGGTTCACCGTGAAGACGACCGTGGGCGAGTCCATCACCATCGACGAGAACTCGTCGACCACATACGACGACGCCGCCGGCGGAACACCGACCACGACGACGGCCGGCGCGCTCACACCGGGCGAGGCGGTCCTCGTTCTCGGCACCGTGAACAGCACCACCATCACCGCCACCCAAGTCACCGTCGAGCCCGCGAACAGCCCCTACACAACGGCATCGACCGACGTCGCCGCCGTGCACCAGGGCCAACAGAACACCTCGCAGTCGTACGGCACGATCCCGTCGGACTACACCGAAGGCCAGGGCACGATCGTCGGCGCCGGCACGGCGAACCAGGCCGTGCAGACCGCGCTGCAGAAGTACCCCGGCGGCATCGTCGACCGGGTCGTCCAGCTGCCGGACGGGGACTACGAGGTCCACGACATCGGCACCAACATCCACCACATCTTCGAGGACTCGGACTTCCAGGTGATCGGCGCCAACTGACCCCATCCGCGACATGCTTCCTCGCGGGTGAACGCCAACCGCCTCACAGACCGATCGAAGTCGGTCCCGAAGTTTGTGCAATGCTCGGGCGCGCCGCGGCCCTCCCTTCTATGACAGCACGACACCAAGCCAGCGGCAGCGGAGGAAGCGAGCATGACGGAAGCGAACCGGGCGCCGGACGCGAGGACGGTCGAAGCAGCCCGCTCCGGCGACGGACCGGCCCTGGACGCGCTGATCGGCGCGTATCTGCCGCTGGTCTACAACGTCGTCGGACGGGCACTGCGGCGCTCCGTCGAGGTGGACGACGTGGTCCAGGAGGTCATGTTCCAAGCCGTGCGCGACCTGCCGCAGCTGCGCGATCCCGAGGCCTTCCGCTCCTGGCTGGTGGCCATCGCGATGCGCGAGGTGCGCCGCCACGACAGCCGCCGGCGGTCGGCGCCGGACGCCGCACAGTACGAGGCCGAGGCGCTGGCCGATCCGGGGGCCGACTTCGTAGACCTGACCATCGCCGCGCTCGGTCTCGCCGCGCAGCGGCTGGAAACGGCGCAGGCCACGCGGTGGCTGGACGCCGAAGACCGGCAGCTGCTCTCGCTGTGGTGGCTGGAGACCGCCGGCCATCTGACGCGGGCCGAACTGGCGGCCGCGATGGACGTCAGCGCTTCGAAGGCCGCCGTCCTCGTGCACCGGACCAAGGCACGGCTGGAGACGGCGCGCTCGGTGGTGCGTGCGCTGGCCGCCACGCCGCGCTGCCCGGAGCTGGCCGGGGTCTGCGCGCGCTGGGACGGTCGGCCCGAGGGGTTGTGGCGCAAGCGCATCGCCCGACACGTGCGCGAGTGCCCGACCTGCGGCGTGCTCCAGCAGGACCTGGTTCCCGCCGAGTTCCTGTTGGCGGGCTTGGCGTTGGTGCCGGTCGCCGTCGGACTGCGGGTCACGGTGACGGCGCTGACGATGAAGGGTGTGGGCTCCGGAGCCGCCTCCGCTCTCGGTCGGCGCGTCGCGAGTCGTGCCGGGAATCGTGCCGGGAGCGGTAGCGCGAATCGTGCCGCGAATCGTGCCGCGGGTCGCACCGTGCGTCAGGCGGCCGGGCGCAGTCATGGCATCGTGCACTGGGCATCCCTGTCCGCCGCGGGCAAGGCGACCGTCGCGGGATTCGTGGCGCTCGCCGTCGTGGCCGGGGGAGCGGGCATCCGGTACGCGACCGCCTCCCCGGCGCGAGCCGCCGACAGCCTCGGCACGACCACCACCACTACCGCCACGGCTCCGACGACACCGGGTTCGTCCGCACCGGCGACGTCCGCCGCTAACCCGCCCTCGTCCCCACACCCCACGACGCCGAAGCCGACGCAGCCGAGCTCGGTCCCGTCCTCCCCCTCGCCTTCCTCGACGATCGTCAACACCGCGCTCCCGGTGCGCGCGGCCTTCTACTACCCCTGGTATCCCGAGAACTTCGCCAACAACGGCAGCCACTACACCCCGTCCGCCGGCGACTACAGCGTGGACCAGGTGTCGACCGTGGACCGGCAGATCCGGGACATGCAGTACGGCGGGCTCCAGGCCGGGATCATCTCGTGGTGGGGCCAGGGACGCCGCGAGGACAAGCGGACGCCGCTGTTGATGGCCGAGGCGGCGAAGCTCGGCTTCTCCTGGTCGGCGTACTACGAGCAGGAGGCCTACGGCGACCCCTCGTCCGCCCAGATCGCCGCCGACCTGATCTATCTGCGCAAGTACTCTGACCAGAAGGCGTGGCTGCACATCAACGGCCTGCCGGTCATCTTCGTCTACGCCGACGGCTCGGACGGCTGCGGCATGGCCACGCGCTGGGCTCAGGCGAACGCCACCGCGCACTACTACGTGGTCCTCAAGGTCTTCGGCGGCTACCGTCAGTGCGCCGACCAGCCTCAGGGCTGGCACCAGTATGTGGACGACCTCGACGTTCAGAACGGCTACTCGGCCGTGACCTCACCTGGGTTCTGGAAGTACGACACGCAGACCCCGGCCGTTGCGCGCGATCCCGCACGGTTCCAACAGGACGTGACCACGGTCGCCCGCTCCGGAGACCCGTTCCAGCTGATCATCTCCTACAACGAGTGGGGCGAGGGCACCGCCGCCGAGTCGGCCACCGCCTGGGCCAGCGCCAGCGGGCACGGGGTCTACATGGACATCCTGCATCAGGTGTTCGGCCAGTACCCGCGATGAGCTGATCGCATTTCTGTCATCGTTTAGTGCGGTGAATTACTTTGGCGCATCGTTAGTCGTGTATTAAGGGGTCCGCGTCAGGTAAGTTTCCATGCATCCGGCGTTCGGAATGTGTTCAACGGATCAAACGCAAGATTGCGCAATGGCTCGCAAGCGTTTGGTGGCTTTGTCGTGCCCTGATGAACATAGTTGCTGGTGAGTGCCGTGGAAGCTGCGGCAAGGGTTCGATGATCATCGAGTTTCTTGAATCATCCTTTGCCGAATGATTGAAGATTAATTTCCGGAAACACTCGACGCACATGTGAGCGTGCGCTAAAACTCATGAGACACCTTTTCACTCGCCCCCCACCAGGCTGAGAGTGCCCTGTGGTGGCACGCCTCAGCCTGCCCTGAGACAGGGAATGCGATGAAGTTCAAGAAAAGTACGAAGCGATTGCCGATACCGCTTCCGGTGGCCGTCGTCGGCGCCGTGCTCGCGGTCGTCGCGCTGGTCACCGCGCCGTTGGTGACGGCCGAGGCCACCACCTCGGCGAGGACGTCTAGTGCGGCGCCGGCCGCGGCCAAGCCCGCCGAGCCCGGCAATCCCGCGGCGCCCGTCGCTAAGGCGGCCGCGTCGGCCACTCCGTTCTGGTCCACGCAGCTGAAGTGGGACAACAACGGCACGCCGTGGTCGCAGTCCAGCTTCGCCGCGCTCAAGGCCGACGGCCTGACCTCCGCCGAGATCGACATGTCCTGGAACGCTGTCGAGCCGTCGAACGGCACGTTCACCTACAGCGAGCTGGACCAGGAGATCTCCAACGCCTCGGCCGCCGGCGTCCGTCTGGTGCTCATATTCTGGTACTCCGGCTGGAAGGGCAGCCCCGCCGCCTGGGCCACCAGCCACGAGGTCACCAACACCGGCGCGGCGAGCACCACCCCGGCTTGGTGGGACCCCACCGACGAGCCGGCCTACCTCACCTACGTCACCAACACGGTCAAGCACGTCGCGGGTGAGGCGGGCTACGGCGGCAGCATCCTGGACTACGGCCGGCTCGACGCGGTCTGGGGGAGCTCGGTCAGCGGCGCGGTCGACGGCTGGGCCCCGGCCGACATCGCCGAGTTCCACAACGTGTACCTGCCGCAGAAGTACAGCAGCATCAGCGCCTTCAACAGCGCGAACAAGACCTCGTACTCTTCGTTCTCGCAGGTGCCGGCGGCCACGCCGGGGCAGGCGCTCGCCAACGTCTACCAGCTGTTCCGGCTGTGGACTGTGCAGCAGATCTACGGGCAGCTGGCCGCCGACGTGCGCGGAGTCAGTGCTTCGACGCCGCTGTACTACTACTCCGGCGGCCACATCGGGAACTGGGCGACGTTCGAGAACGTGCCCGAAGTCCTGTTCTCGCTGGCGAAGAGGTACAACATCACCGTCATCCAGGACTGTTCGGAGTCCTCGGGGATCGACCTGCTGTTCGCGAGCATGGGCCGGGCCTACGGCGTGAACGTCGCCACGGAGTGGACCGCGCCGAGTGACAGCACGCAGCTCGCGGCGCAGGCGGTGAAGTGGATCGGGAACTACGGCATGATGCTCCCGAACGGCGGAGGGACGGACTTCTTCATCCACGACGGCACGCAGAAGGACGTCGTCGCCTTCCCGATCTACACCAACTGGCTGGCGAACATCAAAAGCCTGTCCGGGGCGTACCCGCAGCAGCCGGTGGCCGTGTACATCGACGCCTCCGCGGCCTATGGCAACGCCTCCGGCCCCAACCTCGGCGCGCCGGAGAACACCATCGCAGCCCTCTGGGACGGCTACCAGGCCGGCTTCAGCGTGGTCACCAGCGAAGAGGTCAACACCGCGGTCGTCAAGCTCTCGCAGTACAAGGCAGTCCTGCCGATGAACGGCGTGGACGCGAACCTGACCGCGTACAAGAACGGCGGCGGAAACCTGCTGACGGCCGGTTCGCAGCTGGCACAGTACGCCCCGGCGTACGCGAAGCTCGCGAACAGCGGCATCGTGCAGATCGTCCCGGCCGTCGCGGCCGCGAAGACCAGCGCGCAGCTGACGATCGCCGACATCACCTCGGGGACCGCGTACAACAACGTGATCACCGTGAACCCGGCCGGGCTCGGCCTGGTCTCCGGTAGCTACCACCTCGTCAACGCGAGCGGCGCCACGATTCCGCAGAAAGCGGTCTCCGGTGGCGTGTGCGCCTCGGCCAGTCTTGCCGCGGCTTCGTTGACCAAGTGGTCGATGGTGGCCGGCGGCGTGCCGTCGGGAACTCCTACTCCGTCAGGATGCTGATCACCGTGTTTCTTTCTGACCGAAGGATTCGGCGGACCGTGGTGTTCGCCAGCGCTGCGACGCTTGTCGCCGCGATACCCGTGGCCGTGGTCAGCCTGGCTTCGAGCGCTGTCGCGACGCCTGCGACTCACGCGGCTCACGCGGCTGCGGCCCCGGCTGCGGCTGGCGCTGCGGCAGCGACCGGCGGTAGCGGCGCGAACCTGCCGTACACCGAAGTCGAAGCCGAGCACGAGCCGACGAACGGCACCGTCATCGGTCCCAGCTACACCGCGGGCCAACTCGCCGACGAGGCGTCCGGCCGCAAGGCGGTGACGCTTCAGGGCACCGGCCGGTACGTCACCTTCACCACGCCGGTGGCCACGAACTCGATCGATTTCCGTTACAGCATCCCGGATTCGGCGACCGGTTCGACCTACACCGCGCCGCTGTCGCTGTACATCAACGGCGCCAAGCAGACCGACTTCACGCTGACCAACGCCTACAGCTGGTACTACGGCACGTACCCGTTCACCAACAACCCCAGCAACGGCAAGCCGCACCACTTCTACGACGAGGCCCACCGGCTCCTGTCCACGACCTATCCGGCCGGTACTACCTTCAAGCTGCAGGTCGACTCCGAGGACTCGGCCTCCTCCTACACCGTCGACCTCGCCGACTTCGAGAACGTGGCCGCACCCGCGAGCCAGCCCGCCGGCTCGGTGTCGGTGACCAGCAAGGGCGCCGACCCGACCGGCGCGACCGACGCGACGAGCGCGTTCAACGCCGCGATCGCCGCAGCCGGACACGGCGGCACGGTGTGGATCCCGCCGGGCACGTTCGACATCCCCGGCCACATCGCGGTGAACAATGTGACCATCGCCGGCGCGGGCATGTGGTACTCGACCGTCGCCGGCACAGCGCCCGGCTTCTACGGCAACTCCGCGCCGAACCCGAGCACCAACGTGCACCTGTCGAACTTCGCCATCTCCGGCAACGTCCAGATCCGCAACGACAGCGCGCAGGTCAACGGGATCGGCGGCGCCATGAGCAACTCCAGCGTGTCGAACGTGTGGATCGAGCACATGAAGGTCGGGGCCTGGATGGACGGGCCCATGTCGAACCTGACCTTCTCCGGCATGCGGATCCGCGACACCACCGCCGACGGCATCAACCTGCACGGCGGCGTCACCGGCTCGACCGTCACCACCAGCAATATCCGCAACACCGGCGACGACGGCATCGCGCTGTGGGCCGACGCCAGCATCGGGGCGGATTCGCAGGACACGATCTCCAACAACACGGTGCAGCTCCAGCAACTCGCCAACGGCATCGCCGGCTACGGCGGGAACAGCAACACCATCAGCGGCAACCTGGTCGTCGACAGCGGCATCAGCCAGGGCGGCGGCATCCACATCGGCCAACGCTTCAAGTCGACCCCCGTGGGCCTCTACACGATCCAGAACAACACGATGCTCCGCGACGGCGACCTCGACCCCAACTGGAAGTTCGGCGTCGGCGCCCTGTGGTTCGACGCCCAACAGGCCACCATCGCCGGCCCGATCAACGTCACCAACGCCCTGATCGAGCAGAGCCCGTACGAGGCCGTCCAGTGGATCCAGGGCACCGTCAACGGCGTCAACCTGGACACCGTCACCATCGCCGGTACCGGCACCTTCGCCTTCCAGGACCAGACCGGCGCCTCGGTGACGCTGAAGAACGTCACCGGCACCGGCATCGCCCAGGCCAACCAGGGTAAGACCCCCAGCTACAGCTGCGACGGCGGCAACTTCAAGGTCACGGATGACGGCGGCAACTCCGGCGTCCTCCCGACGAGCTGCACCACGACCAGCCCGACACCGGTCTACCCGCCCTACCCGTCGGTCGCGACCGCGACCGCGCGGTAGGGCGCGCGTCCAGCATCAGCGGGAACTGATACGGGCTCTCACGGAATGTGAGAGCCCGTATTTCCTTGCCTGCGCCCCGCAACTGCTCGGAGCGTTCCCGGCTGCGTTCGGGTTTGCGCTGCTGGCGTGGACCGATAGTGGTGCCGACGCGGGTCGGGGAGCGGAGCCCCCTCGTGGCCCGCGCCTCGCCGAGCGTGCTGTTCCGCGGCTCGATCCTGCCCGGCCTGTCTCTCAGCCGATGGTGTAGGCGTTCGCGACGGTCTGGCTGATCGAGCCGCCGATCGCGTCGGTCGCCGTCACCTTCAGCCACGGCCTGCTGCCCTTCGGCGCGTTGTTGGGCCACACCGCCAGGTAGTGGCCGGCGCCGACCGGGGCCACGGCGGCCGGGACCCAGGTCTTCCCCGCGTCGTAGGACACGGAGACGCTGGCGCCGGTGATCGCCGCGCGCGAGCCCTGGCCCTGGTAGGACTGGTGGCCCACGCCGAGGTCGAGCAGCTGGACCGGCAGGTGGCCGGTGTCGGAGCCGTCGGTCGCGAGCTGGTAGTCCAGCGACAGCGCCGGCAGGATCTCGCACCCCGTGGCGCCGAAGTTCGCTGCGTAGCAGAAGTCGTCGGCCGGGAGGGCGGCCTGCTCGGCCGACCCCGGCGCGTAGCGGAAGGTGATGTCGGTGTGCGTCTTCGTGGACTGCGACATCGGCAGGCCGCTGCCGGTGGTGTCGGCGTCGTAGACCATCCGGTAGGTGCCGGGCTGGGCGGTGGTGCCGGGGAGTTCGGTGTGGGGCCAGCCGGACTGCGAGGCGACCTGGACGCCGTCGCGGTAGACGCTGAACGTCGCGGTGTAGCCGGGGCCGAGGTCGTGGGCGGCGCTGTTCGGGTCGCTGTCGGCGAACTCGGTGATGCCGAAGTCCGTGATGCCGGTGGCGGGGTCCACGCAGGCGTTGCAGGCCATGCCGTTCGTGTACTGGCCGACCTGCGGGGTCAGCGGGCCGTGGCCCCAGGTGCGCCAAACCTCGCCCGGGCCCCGGTAGAAGCCGAGGTCCTCGAATTCGAGCTCTGACTGCTGGTTCGGGGCGTTCTCCACCGGCATGTATTCGGCGAACCAGAAGACGTCGTCGGTCGACACACCGATGTAGTCGGTCAGACGTCCGGGGGCGGGGACGATGTGCTGCGTCCCGGCGCCGCCGTTCGGGCCGCTGACCCCGAGGTCCCAGCCGGCCTGGTGGGCGGGGTTGACCGCGTCGGTGGCGAAGACGTTGTGGGAGGTCTGGATCCGCGACGGGTCCGGCCGGTAGGTCTGGTTCGCGTCGATGTGGTCGGACGGCGCGAAGCTGAGGTCGTAGCGGTACGGGTCGGCGCCGGCGGGTCCGGCCGCGCCGACGTCCAGGACGCGGAAGGCGAGCGCGCCGACCCGCGCGGCGGGCTGCGGCGCCACCCAGGTGGAGCCGGTGCCGCTGGTCAGGACCTCGCCCGTGGCCCCGCCGGCGTCGGTCCGATCGATGGTCTCGATGTCGCCGTCGATGGTGGCCGGCCGAGGCGTGACGGCCCCGACCCGCGCCGTCGCGCTGCGCTCGTCGGCGGTCAGCGTGGTGCTGCCCGAGGCGGTCACCGCCAGGTCGGTCCGGGCCACGACGTGCTCGGTGCTGGTGCGGGTCGCGGGATCGAAGGTGGCGAAGACCGTGACCGCGCAGTAGTTCCCGCTGGGGACTGCGACCCGCGCGACGCCGTTGCGCAGCGCGATCGGGGCCGCGTACCGCTTCAAGTCGTCGGTGTTGAAAAGGAAGGTGGTCGCCTGGGTTGCCGCGGCGCCGTCGAGGCCGATGCCGTCGATCTCCAGGATGCTGAGCGGATAGTGCGGCGTGACGGCCGCAGGGCTGGCGGCTGCCCCGGTTGTCCCGACTGCTCCGGCCATCGCCGCGGCGTCGTAGGCGGCCGGGTCATAGGCCTGACCCGACGCGATGACCGAAACCGGGATCACGTAGGCGTGCCCGCCCACGGTCATCTGCACTGCGGGCTCCGAGCGTCCATCCGGCGCGGTCACCGTCGTCGACGCATGCGCCCCGGACCCGCGCACGGTGACCCTGTCGCCGTTCGACAGGGTGCTGATATGCGCTGCAACCCGGGCCGGCACGGCTGGCGCTGCGGCGGTGCTGACCGCCGCGGAGGCGGTCACCGTGCCTGCCGAGGCGGTGGCTGCCACCACCAGCCCAAACGCGGCGGCACGCCGACGCGCCGAGCGGCGCGTGATGCTGTTCTTTGACACAGGTCTCTCCCGTTCGTCGACAGTCACCTGCTAGACGGGGCGAGACGCACGCCAGGTTGTCAGTCCTCTGGTATCGGGTTTGGCGGTCCTTTCGCAGGCATCGATCATGACACAGTGTCGTCATCCACTGTATCGTCGGTGACGATCAAGCCTGGCGTCCTGAGGAGTAAAGCGTGCAAGCTTGGACTTTTTGGCGTCGACGGTACTTCGCCGGCGTCGTCACCGCCGTCGCGATGGCGGTCGTGGCCGTCGTACCCAGCCTCGGCTATTCGGCCACACGTCAGGCCCAGCCGTCGGCCGCGCCACCGGCCTGCTCCGCGGGGACCCTCGTGTCGACCGGCAGCGGCCCGGTGTGCGGCATCACCGCCGGCCAGCAGACCTCGTACCTTGATATCCCGTTCGCGGCCCCGCCGCTGGGGAACCTGCGCTGGACCCCGCCGCAGCCGGTGCAGCCGTGGACGACGACCTACCAGGCCACCCAGCGCGGGCCAGGATGTCTCGTGCCGAGCTTCCCGCCGGGCCAGGTGCAGCCCGGCACCAGCGAGAACTGCCTGTTCCTCGAAGTCCAGGAGCCGGCGGGCACGCGGCCGGGCCAGCGGCTGCCGGTGATGTTCGAGATCCACGGCGGCGGGTTCCTCGGTGAGGCCCGCGACGACGACGGGACGAACTTCGTCGGCGCCGGCCCGGCCATCTACGTGTACGCGGCGTACCGGCTGGGGGTCATGGGGTTCCTGGCCGACCAGGCGCTGGGCCCGCACAGCGGCGACTTCGGGCTGCAGGACCAGCAGGCGGCCCTGCGCTGGGTCAAGGACAACATCGCCGGATTCGGCGGCGACCCCGGCAACGTGACCATCTTCGGCGAGTCCGCGGGCGGCGCCAGCGTCTGCGACCAGATCGCCTCGCCGACCGCCAACGGCCTGTTCCAGCGCGGCATCAGCATCAGCGGCTACTACAACTTCGACGTCAACACCATCTGGTGGCCCGCGGACTGCAAGTCGGCGATCCCGGACGAGGCCCAGGGCCAGCACCTCGGCGCGCAACTCGCCGCCAAGGTCGGCTGCGCGAACACCCCCGACGTCGCCGCCTGCCTGCGGGCCCTGCCGGCCGACACCCTCGTCGTCAACGGCGGCCAAGGCCTCGACCCAACCAGCGGCGGAGCCATCGGCCCGATCGTCAACGGCACAACCCTGACCATGTCGGCGAGCCAGGCCTTCGCCCGCGGCCGCGTCAACCGGGTCAAGGCCATCATCGGCGTCGGCCGCGACGAATTCAACGGCGGCGTCTACCTGAACACCCCCGGCCACCCCGTAATCGCCGACACGACCGCACAGTACGAGCAACTGGTACGCCAGCAGTTCGGCCCCCTGGCACCCACCGTGCTCCGGCTCTACCCGGTGCAGCACTACCCGTCCCCAT
This sequence comes from Catenulispora sp. EB89, assembly GCF_041261445.1. Taxonomy (NCBI): domain Bacteria; kingdom Bacillati; phylum Actinomycetota; class Actinomycetes; order Catenulisporales; family Catenulisporaceae; genus Catenulispora; species Catenulispora sp. EB89. The sequence continues at coordinate 266,808 of NZ_JBGCCU010000003.1, read as the reverse complement.
CCCCGTTCATCGCCTACCGAACAGTGATGGCCGACGCCTTCAGCGTGTGCCCCTCCCTGCAGAGCTACGCGAAGCTGTCCAGAGCCATCCCGGTCTACGCCTACGAAGACGACGACGCGGACTCCCCAGGCCAAACACTGCCCCTCGGCGCCAACCACAGCGCCATCAACAGGCTCGCCCACGACGTGCCCGCAACCCTGGACCCGAACCAACTCGCGCTCCAGCAACAGGTCCTGTCCGAATGGACCGGCTTCGCCCGCACCGGCACCCCAACCGCCCCCGGCACCCCGCCCTGGACGCCATTCGCGGCCCCCGGCAACCCGGTCATGTCGCTACAGGCGGGCGGGGACAGCACGCTCGTTCCGGCGAGCTCGATCGCGGCGCAGCACAACTGCCAGTTCTGGGACGCGGTCAACCGGACTGCGCCGTGGGCGTCCTGACGTCCTGAAACGCCTACGATCAGCGGAGGCCTCACACACGACCGCCGCCGCACGCCGCGCGTGCGGTGTGCGGTGTGCGGGGTCGCGGATATTCAGGTCCTGATTCAAATGAGTCACCTGCTTCAAAACTCCCCTGAACACCGCCCCGGCCTCGTATCGAAGTGTCAACGTTCGAGCGCCTGTCTCACTCGGTGTTTGGTGGCGTGTTCGCACAGTGAGCATGCCGTTGCCGAATCCCGGGTCGGCGCTTAGCGTGCGCGGCAGGTAAAGAAAGATACTTATTTATGGGGGTTGGTATCTCCGTGCGTGCCGTGGTGTCTCGATGGGTTGTGCTGTTCCTTTCTTCTGTCCTGGTCCTCGTCGGCGTCCAGGCGCCGGCCGCATTTGCCGGGCCCTCTGCCGCCGGACGAGCGGGGACGTCCTCGTCGGCGGGTCACGAGGTCAGGTCGGCTAAGCCGCCTCCTCCTCCTATTCCGATGACGTTGGATCAGCGGCATGCGCAGGTGGCCAGGCAGCTCGGTGGGTTGACGCCGGTGCAGGCGGCCAAGCGGGACAAGGATTTGGCCGCGCACCCGACGCCGCCGGTGCATTCCAAGCCGGGGATCGCGCGGCCGTCGCTGCCGCGGCATGCCGCCGCCGGGGTGGTGTCGCCGAATGTGGTGCCGCCGGATCCGGACGAGGTGGTCGGCGACTCGCTGGTGTACCCAGGCGAGATCACCCTCGATGTGGACACGCACATCCCGGCCGGTACCACCGCGGCCAGCCTGCAGGAGTTCGCGGTGCTGGTGTACGACTCGACCGGGACCCTGGTCTACTCCCAGGAGATCCCGGCCAACGTCGATCCCACCACGTACAACGGCCAGCCCTCCGGCGGGTACTGCTACGGCTGGTGGCCGCCGTCGCAGTACCCTGCGGACTGGTGCTTCTGGTCGTTGGGGAACGCCCCGGGCGGTCCGTTGAAGGACGGCCAGGTCTACTTCGCGCAGGTGTTGTTCGAGTCCACGTCCGGTGACTTCAGCCCGAACGGCACCTACTCCAACAACGTCACCGTCTTCTACACCCCGGACATCCCCGGCGCCGAGACCGGGATCTGCACCTGCTACGCGCAGAACAGCAAAGCCGACCCGGTGAACACCGCCACCGGCGCCTACTACCAGCAGGCCACCGACCTGAAACTGACCGGGGCGGGCACGCCGTTCGCGCTGACCCGGAACTACCGCTCGGATCGCACCGCGACCGGGTTGTTGGGGACCGGCTGGTCGACACAGTTCGACGCGCGCCTGTCGGCCGGTTCCGGCACCGAGACCCTGTCCGACAGCGACGGCTCGCAGATGGCGTTCACACAGAATCCCGACGGTACGTACAGTCCACCAGCCGGGGTACACCTGAGCCTGGTGAAAACCGCCTCGGGCTTCACAATCGCCGCCCTCGATCACACCAGCCGCACGTTCGACGCCAACGGCCGCCTCACCGGGATCCTCGACGCCTCCGGGCATGGCCTGTCAGAGGCCTACGACTCCTCGGGACACCTCGCCAGCGTTACTGACACTGCTGGACGCGTGGTGACCTTCACTGTCGGCAGCAACGGTTTGTTGACGAAGGCGACGCTCCCAGACGGCCGCGCGGTGTCTTATGCCTACACCGGCACCGATCTGACCGCCGTGACCGACGTCCGCAGCGGCGTCACCTCCTACACCTATGACAGCAGCAACCGCCTGCTGACCGTCAAGGACGCTCTCGCGCACACGGTGGTCACCAACACCTACGACGCGACTACTGGTCGCGTCAGCAGTCAGACCGACGGGGTCGGCGCCAAGACCACCTTCGTGTGGAAGGCCGCCACCCAAGAATCGGACATGACCGACCCCAACGGCGGCGTCTGGACCGACATCTACGCCAACAACGTGCTCACCCAGAGCATCGACCCGTTCGGCAACTCGGTCTCCTACAGCTATGACAAGTCCCTGAACCAGATCGGCATCACCGACCGCCTCGGCAACACCACGTCGATGACCTACGACAGCGCCGGCAACATGCTCACCCGCACCGCGCCGGCTCCCCTGTCCTACGCCGAGAGCTGGACCTACGACGCCGCGGCCAACGTCACGGCGCACACCGACGGCAACAACCACAAGACCAGCTACACCTATGACTCCCTGGGCCGGCTGACCACCACCACCGACCCGAACGGCGGTGTGGCCAAGCGCAGCTACACCGGCCTGGGCGAGTTGGCCACGGAGACGACGCCCCGCGGGGAGACCACGACCTACGGCTATGACAGCGCTGGCAACCGCACATCGGTGACAACCGCCGCGGGGGAGAAGACCACCTTCACCTACGACGGTTCGGGCCGGATCCTCACCAAGACCGACCCGCGCGGCAACCTCACCGGCGCGAACCCGGCGCCGTACACGACCACCTACACCTACACCGCGGCCGACCTGTTGGCCACGGTGAAGGATCCGGCGGGCAACACCACCTCCTACACGTACGACGCCGACGCGCAGCAGACCGGCATGACCGACCCGCTGGGCAAGGCCACCACCACCGCCTACGACGCCGACGGCCGGGCCACGCTCGTCACCGACGCGGCGGGCAAGACGGTCACCAAGGCCTACGACCCCAACGGGAACCTGCTGTCGACCACCGACCCCCTCGGCGACAAGACCAGCAGCACCTACGACAAAGCCAACCGCGTCATCGCCACCGTCACCCCGCGCGGCAATGTCACCGGTGCCAACGCCGCCGCCTACACCACCACCTTCGGCTACGACGCCAACGGCAATCAGACCACTGTCACCGATCCGACCGGTGCGGTCAGCACCACCGCCTACGACGTCATCAACCGGAAGGTCAGCGTCACCGATCCGCTGGGGGCGGTGACCAAGACCGGCTACGACGCGACCGGCGACGTCACCTCCGCCATCGATGCTCTCGGGCACGCGGCGACCTTCACCTACGACGCGCTCGGCCGGCAGCTGACGGCCGTCGACCGCGACGGCAACCGCTCGAGCGCGGCCTATGACGCCGACGGCAACCACGTCTCGCAGACCACCGCGGCCGGTGAGACGACGAAGTGGACCTTCGACGCCGACGAGCGGACCGTGACCTCGATCGATCCCCGCGGCACGGTCACCGGCGGCAATCCCGCCGCCTACACCACCACCTACGGCTACGACGCGGCCGGGAACCCCACGACGGTGACGGACCCGCTCGGCGGTGTTCACGCGGCGGCGTTCGACGGCGACAACCGGCAGACCTCGACCACCGATCCGACCGGCGCGGTCACGACCTATGCCTACGACGCCGACAGCCGGGTGACCGGGGTTACCGCGCCCGATGGCGGGGCGACCACTTACGGCTACGACGTGGTGGGCGATGTGGTCACCCGTACCGATGCCAACGCTCACGTCACGACGTACGCCTATGACGCGGCACGGCGGCTCACCGGCGTCACCGACCCGTTGAGCCACGCGGTCGGGTATACGTACGACGCCGACGGCCATGCGGTGGTGTTCACCAACGCCCGTGGTCAGACCACGACCCGCACCTATGACGGTCGCGGACTGGTCACCAACACCGCCTATTCCGATGGCACCACCGCGGTCGCCCAGGTCTTCGACAAGGCCGGCCACCTGACCGGTCTCACCGACGCCACCGGTGCCCGGACCTTGGGATATGACGCGGCCGGGCGTCTGACCGGGGTCACCGGCACCTCGACGGAGGCCGGTTTCACGTACGCCTACGACAACGCGGGCAACGTCACCTCGCGCACGTACCCGGACGGTGAGAACACCACTTACACCTACAACGGGGACAACGAGCTGGCCACGCAGACCGCGGATGGAGCCACGACCACCTACGGCTATGACACCGCCGGCAACCTGGTCTCCAGCGCGCTGCCTGCCACGGTCGGGTACACCGAGACCCGCACGATAGACGCCGCGGGGCAGCTCACCGGTATCAAGGCGGCCAGCAGCACGGCGACGTTGGCTTCGGAGAACCTGACGCTGGACCAGGACGGTCGGCCGACGTCGATCGCAGTGACGCACAGCGGGGCGAGCGCTTCCACGCTCACCTACGGCTATGACACCGCTGGGCGGTTGACCAGCGCCTGCACCACGCCGTCGGCGACGACGGGCTGCCCGTCCGGGTCGACGGTCAGCACGTACACCTACGACAAGGTCGGCAACCGGCTGACGCAGAGTGCGGGCGGGTCGACGACCACGTACACGTATGACGCCGCCGACGAGCTGACGACCTCGGTCAAGGGCACGGCGACGACCTCTTACACCTACGATGCCGACGGCGATCAGACCGCTGCCGGGACCAACACGTTCACGTACAACGCCGCTGGCGAGCTGTCCGGCGGGACCATCGGCGGCCTCGCCAAGACATTCACCTACGATGCCGCCGGCAACCGGGTGAAGACCTTTGTCAGCGGCGGCTTGAACCGGGTTCAGACATGGGACTCGAACGGTCAGCTGCCGCAACTGGCCACCATGACCACCGGCAGTGGTGCGCTGACCGGCGACTATCACTATGACCCGCTGGGTACGATCACCTCCGAACACACCACCACCGGCGCGTTCTACGACACCCACGACTACCTGGGGTCGGTCTCTGATCTGCTGTCCTCGACCGGGGTGGATCAGTACACCGACACGTATGACGCATTCGGTTCTCAGACGGTCAAGAGCCTGGTTACGACTCCGCCGGCTCAGCCGTTCGGTTTCACTGGTGCGCTGGTGGATCAGAGCATCACGGGCAAGCTGGATATGCGGGCCCGCATCATGGACCCGAGCACGGGCCGGTTCAGCAGCCGTGATGCGCATTCCTCGGCGGTCGGGGACCCCTACGTCGCGTCCTATGCCTATGTGGCCGATGGGCCGACGTACCTGACCGACCCCAGTGGCAACGACATCTTCGACTGGCTGGGGCACCAGTGGGACGAGTTCTCCAGCGGGTTCGTGATCGGTGTCAAGGCGCCGTTCAAGCTCGCCGGGGACGTCTACGACGCCGCCACCGGCAAGAACGGCGGCTGGAGCAACTTCTTCGACACCTACGTGCCGGTGCGGCCGGCGTACCGGCTGTACCACATCGCCGACCTGCTCCGGCAGGAAGGCTGCCCGCAGCTGGCTGACTTGTACAGCCAGGCCGGTGACCAGTTGGCCGGGCAGATAGCGGCGCTGGGCATCGGCGGCCTGACCGGCTGGGAGCGTGATGCGGCCGCGACGGACGCGTCCGAGACGCAGGCGGCCACGGATTCGGCCGACGCGTACCGGTCAGGGCCGAAGAACCGTCCCGCGTGGTACCCGACCGGGCCGATCATCTGCATCGACCGCTTCAAGGCGATCCTCGGGCGAGCCGGGTTCGGGGATCTGGCCTCGAAATACGATTTCGAGTATACGCCGGTGATTCTCGATGATGACGGATATCCGGCCTATGGGATTTCGCCGGCCGCGTACGGCGGCCCGGATCTGGGCGTGACCGGGAAGCCCATCATCCGTTTCTCGAACATCGGTCTCGAGAATGTCCAGGAGGCAGTGACCACATTCTTCCACGAGGTCTACCACCAGGACGCGTGGGTGAAGTACAAGGTGCCCGGCGGAGAGATTTCGGCCAAGGCCTACGGCGAGGCGAAGTGGGAGGAGCTCAAGGGCAGATTCGGGTTCTGACCCTGCCCGTGACCTTCCGGTAGGCCTGTGACGAGGCCGGAAGCGGCTCCCCCTTCGGGGCGGGGCAGCCTTCCGGCCTCGCCCTATTGACGACCACCAGTACTGATAAGGTGTAAATGTGCGAGCCTACTCCGACAACGAAGTGGCTTTGTTGCGCGAGCAGCGCGACCTTCCCCCAGAAGCCCGGCAATGTCCGGTATGCAACGCAATCGGGATCAGGCGCTATTACCGGATGTCGTACGGCCGGTCGTCACCGACGATCTCCTCGTGCGTCTGGTGCCCGAACTGCCACTCCTACACCGGATCGACGGGTCCCGCGGCGGGGCGCGTCGTCACCTCGGATCCGCTGCTGGAGATGAAGAACCCGCCCACGGACGACCCGGAGGGCATGGAGAACTTCCTGACCGTCTTGGACCGACTGTGGGACGAGGGAGCGCTTCCGCAGGAGGTCATCGGCGGCCGCGAGCGGGGTGGCTGAGCAAGATATTCGGTTCGCCGGAGAACGCGAACCCTGACGCGCCAACCAGGCCGGACTTCACGCTCTACCCGGATGTCTCCCCGTTCGGCAGCCTGCACGCCGCGGTGCAAGATGCGGCGGACAACGCCGGACACGAGTCGCGCGTGGATCCTCATCGCAGCCCTGCGGGCGCCACGCCTGGTTCCACTTATCGCGATCAAGGTCCTGAGCTGTAGTTAAGCGCCTTATCTGTGCAATTCACCGAGATCTGGGACACGGAACGGACGGGGGGGCGCGGCCGTGGTCGGGTTAGGACTCCTAGCAAAACTGGCTTGGTCAAGTTGAACGAGGACCGCCGGGCCTTCGTATCCGTCTGAGCTAGGCGCGCAGGAACCGTTCGACGATGCGCGCGATATGAGCCCCTGCGTGTGCGTCGCCGAAGGGAGACTCCAGAACGGACAGGCGCTGCAGCTCCGATGAAGCGGAAGCGAGCATCGTGAGGGCTTCGTCGGCGATGGGCGTTCCCGGCGGCATGAGCCTGGCGAAGTCGCGCAGCGCTTCTGGACGTTCGGTTGAGCGTCGTACGACGATGAGCGGTCTTTTCAGGACGGTGACTTCCTCCTGTACCCCGCCGGAGTCTGAGACGACCAATGCCGCTTCGGCGGCCAGCGCCAGGAACTCGGCGTAGCCGAGCGGCTCGGTGACGATGAGGCCGGCCAGCAGGTGGTGGCAGTCGGCCGCGTACAGGGCGGCGCGTGTGCGGGGATGAGCGGGGAAGAGTACCGGCCATCCGGCTGTCGCCAGGGCTGCCAACTCGGAGATGACGGTGGTCAGGATGGCCGGATCGTCGGTGTTCTCCGGTCGGTGGATGGTGGCCAGGACGAACCGGTCGGCCTGGAGTCCGTGTTCGGCGAGTACCTTCGCGCGCTGTCCTTCGGTGGGCAGCGCCTGGTTCACGGCGTCGACGATGGTGTTCCCCGTCAGGGCGATGCGGTCGGCGGGGATGCCTTCGGCCCTCAGGTTCTCCACGTTGAGCTCGGTGGCCGCGCACAGAACGGTCGCCAGGTGGTCGGCGATGATCCGGTTGTGCTCCTCGGGCATGCGGCGGTCGCGGCTGCGCAGTCCGGCCTCGACGTGGATGAGGGGGATGTCGTGGGCGTTGGCGGCCAGTGCGCCGGCGACCACAGAATTGGTGTCGCCTTGGACCAGCACGACCGCGGGCCGCTGCGCGCCGAACAACTCGTCGAGGGCTTGCACGGCCAGGCCGATCTGTGCACCGCGGGGCTTGCCCCCGATGGCGAGAGTCGTTTCGGGACGGCGCAGTTCGCACTCGTCGAAGAAGATGTCCGACATGTCGTGGTCGTAGTGCTGGCCGGTGTGGACGACGCGGACCCGGTCCGGGAGGTGGCGCGCGACGGGGGCCAGTTTCACGATCTCCGGCCGAGTTCCCAGGACCAGTACCGCCGTCCCGGTCAGAGAATTCGAACCCGCAGCCATGTCCACCATCCGTTTCTCGCGTCGATCACTTTGGGCGATGCCACTGTGTGGGGTCGGGTGCGTGTCGCCGAAATCCTCAACGCGGTTCTCCGGGAAATTGGCCCTGTCGGCCTAGTAGGTACTTTGTATTACCGCGAAGGGTGATTCTGACCGGTGGGATTCGTGGCTTATTCCGTGGCGTGTTGGGCGACGGTATCGGGATGCCGAGTGGCTAATCTGAGGCAGGTCGACCACGGATGAGGAGAATTCGGAATGAGTGCTCACGTTGGAGCAATCGGGGGAGCGGGCGGAATGGGCGCCCTGGCGGCGACGGGAGCTCCGAACATCGCCGTCATCGTGGGCTTCGCTGTGGGGGCGGTCGTCGCCGGTGCGTGCTTGGTCCGGTCCACGATGGTTCTGAAGCGGTCGGGCCGTTAGGCGGATGTCCGCTGACTTCCTCGCTGGGGATGGTGCGCTGCGAGCCGTACTGCCCCCGGCGCGTGCCCGCCACGTGGTCCGGTGGCTGTTCGCCGGACTGATGTGTGGTTCGGCGGCGCTGCTGATCGTCGCCGAAGCGGGCTACCGGGGCTTCGAGTCGAGACTTGCCGCCGGCGCGGTCCACCAGCTGCTGGGATTCTCGGCTGTCGCAGTCACCGACCGGCAGACGTTCTTCTTCGCGTTCGAGACCGGTGGCACGAAGCACATGCTGGGCTTGAACGTGTCGCTGGGGTGCAGCAGCGTGTTCTTGCTGGCCCCCATGCTGATGATCACCGGGATCATGGCCGCGTACAGCGCCAGGCCGTTGGTCAAGCTGGGTTTCGCGGCTGCGGCCGCGGCAGTGGTCTTCATCGCCGTCAATCTGCTGCGGCTGGTGATGATCGCCGGCCTGATGGTCTGGTGGGGTGTTCAGACCGGCTTCGGCTGGGGTCACACCTTGTTCGGTTCGATTCTCACTTTGGTGGGCATGGCGGCGGCTTCGGCTGTCTATTACCTGATTGTTTCGCGGGAATGGCGACCTCGTGTCGGCCGGGATCGGCGATCGCGGTCTTGATCTCGAAGGGTATCTTCACCACATAATGGATCCGCTCGAACTCTGTGTCGTCCTCTCCCTGGTCTTCGGATTCTCCTTCTTGTGGTACGTCATCGCGCTGGTGTTCAGCTTTCTGCACCGCTCGCCGGGATCGCCCGGTGATCCCGCGCATTACCAGTGGCACTTCCTGGTCCCGTGTCGCGACGAAGCAGCCGTTATCGCCGACACGGTGGCCTACCTCCGGGGGACGTTCCCGTTGGCGGTGCTCTGGGTCATCGATGACGCTTCGCAGGACGCCACCGCGTCCATCGTGGAGGAGCTGGGTCGCGATGACGCCGCTGTGCGCCTGGTGCGTCGGACCATGCCGGAAGCGCGCACCGGGAAGGGCGATGCCCTCAATGCCGCCTACCGGGAGCTGTGCCGGACGATGGCGACCGATGCCGACCGGGACAGGGTGCTGGTGTGCGTGGTCGATGCCGACGGCCGTCCCTCGGCGAACTTGTTCGAGGTCTGTGCCGGTAGCGCGGTGTTCGCCGACCGCCGTTACGGTGCGGCGCAAGTCGAAGTGCGCATGTCCAACCGCGACCGGCGCCATCCGCTGCCCGGCAAGGGAATCGTCAGCAACCTGTCGGCCATGCTGCTGGCGCGGTTGCAGGATGTGGAGTTCCGGGGCCCGATCTCCGCGATGCAGATCCTCCGTGAACGGTCGGCGACGGTGAACCTGGGTGGCAACGGCCAACTCGTTCGTCTGTCGGCATTGGACTCCGCTGCACAGGAAGCCGGTGCTCCGTGGGGCAACGCCCTGTTGGAGGACTACGAGATCGGGCTGCGGCTGATGCTGGCCGGGTGGCGGATCGCGTACACCACGGACGCCTGGGTGGAGCAGGAGGCGCTGTGGAGCCTTCGCGCGCTGCTGGTCCAGCGCACCCGCTGGGCCCAGGGCTCGATGCAGTGCGTCCGGTACCTGCCGCAGATCTGGCAGTCTCCGCAGTTCTCCAACGCAGGGCTCCTGGAAGTCACCTACTTCATGGCGCAGCCCTGGTTGCAGATCATCGGCACGGTCGCCTACCCGGCGCCGTTGATCGTGTTGTTCTCGAACGCGGCGCGCTACCCGGCCTTCATGGAGACGTTCCTGCGGGACGGCGGCGCGGCGATGCTGGCGTTGTACTTCGTGATCGGGTTCGGTGAGTTCGCGATCTGGGCCTGGGTCTATCGCCGGCGCTGCGAGCGCGGGCTCAGCAGCCGCCAGGCCTGGGCGATCGGCGTCGGGCTGGTCGGCTACGCCTGGCTGAGCTACGCGATCGCCTGGCGTGCCTTCGCCCGTCTGGTCACCGGGCGTACCGCCTGGCCCAAGACACGGCGCAACGCAGAGTTGGCGCTCCCTACTCCCCGTTCCGCCCAGGCTTCGCGGGACGCCCAGACTCAGGACGCCCGAACTCAGGTTGCCCAGACTCAGGTTGCCCGAACTCAGGACGCCCAGACTTCGGACGCGATCGCCCGATGAAGCGCGCGATGGCGATGCTGGCCGCGGCCGTGCTGACCGCCGGACTCGGTGGCTGTGCCTCTTCTCCGATCTTCGAACACGTCGGCATGGGCGTCGGTACGTTCACCACGGTCTGGGACGTCGGCTCCTGCCACCGGCTGGACCAGCCGGTCCAGACCGACCCGATGATGCTGTCGGACACGTCTCCGGCTGTGCCCTGCCAGTCCGAGCATCAGAGCGAGACGTACGCGGTGGTGCCGATCACCGGCGCCGTCGCCGCCCCCGAGCAGCGGCCCAGCCCGCTGTGGCTCCAGCACGCGGTGGCCGGGGCGTGCAAGTGGTCCGACTTGGGCGCCTACCTCGGCGCGACCGACGTCGACATCTTCCGCGACATCGTCCCGCTGCAGATTCTGCCGAGCGACGACGAGTGGCGCGCCGGAATCCGCGAGGTGCGCTGCGACGCACTCGTCGGGCCCCGGACCACGGCGTCGGTCGCATCGGTCGCCATGCCGTTGAAGCAGATCCTGCGCCGGGCGGCCGGCGCCAGGTTCCGGGTCTGCTCCTTCGGGGATGTCGAGCTCACCTGTGACCAGCCGCACAACTGGGAGCTGGTGTATCCGTACGTCAAGTTCACCGCGACGGAGTTGAAGGCCGATCGCAAGACGAAGGTGGCCAAGGTCGCTGCCGCATGCGTCTCCCCTGTGGCGACGTACCTGGGTACCGCGCTCACCAATCGTCCGGACCTGGTGCTGTACCCCGAACCCCCGCCGGGGGACGGGCCGCACGCCGGCGCCGTCTCAGGGTTCTGCTGGATCGGTCCGAAGGACAAGGACCGACTGGCGACCGGGACACTGCGCGCGCTCGGCTCGGTGACGCCGTGAGTGGGATGGATACCGTGGTTGTCCCGGACGAGGCCGTCCTGCCCGAGGCCGCGGCCGGTGTCGCAGCGGTGGCGTCGGACGCGCTCGACAGGCCCGACAGGCCCGAAAGGTCTGACGCGCCCGACGCGCCCGACGTTGAGGCGATGGTCGTTGCCGCGGTGAACACCGCCAAGAGAATCGTCACAAGCGTTGCACAGCAGCACTGCGCATTGGCCACCGGCCTGGTGTGGGCGCTGGTGATGCTGGTCCGGCTCTACGCCGGCGGAGCCATCGGGTTCGCCGACAATTTCGACGGCCACCGTTTGCTGTGCCAACTCGGCGTGGCACCGCATCCGCTGCCGGTCACCCAGGCGTTGTGGGCCTATACGACGCCTCGCTATGACTCCTACACCTGGTACGGCGAGGCCTGCTCGGCCGGAGGCAGCGGGCAGGGATATCTGTCCACTGAGATCGTCCCGTTGTGGGCCGCCAAGTGGCTCACCGGTCTGTTCGGTCTGCCCGGTGCTCTGGACCTGCGGATGCTGGGGATCGTGTTCACCGCTGTCTTCGCTGCGGGGATCGCGTGGACCGTTCACGAACTCGTCGGTCCGAAGTGGCTGCGGATCCTGATCGCGTCCGGAATCGGGCTGGCCACCTGCGACAGCGCGATCGCGCCGTACTTCAACTCCCCGTTCAGCGAGCCCGCCGCCCTGATCGGAATGCTGCTCCTGATCCCGGCGCTTCTCCGTCTGCTCGGCCAGGCGCGCTATCGCGGTGCCGACATCCTGATCGTCACAGTGCTCACGGCATGGACCATCGGTGCCAAGACGCAGATGGCGAGCCTGCTGATCGTCGTCGTACCGATCCTGCTGATGCGTCCCTCCGCGTCGCGCGACCGGCTCGCAGCCGCCGGCAACCGCGTCGGCAGCGCATTGGCCGTCCGGGGTCCGGCGATGGCGGCCTGCGCCGTCCTGTCGTTCGGCACACTGTCGTTCCAACAGGTGCAGCCACGCTGGTTCCACGAGATCGTCGTCTACGACGCCGTCTTCCGGGAGCTCCTGGGGCACAGCCCGAATCCGAAGGCGGATCTGCGCGCGCTGGGCCTCGACGAGTCGCTGGCATCGGCGGCGGGAACCTCGATCGTCGACCCCAAGTCCGCCGCCAACCTGCCGGACTATCCCCAGTTCGTCGCGAAGGCGTCGCTGGGAAAGGTCCTCGGCTTCTACGTGGGCCACCCGGTCAGGCTCCTGGGCGTCGCAGACCGGGGGCTGATCGGTGTGACGGCCACCCGCCCCTCCTACTTGGGCAACTACCCGATCACCGCGGGAAAGCCGCCCTACGCACAGGAATGCAGGGTGTGCGTGTCCTCGGCCGTGTTCACTCTGGCCGAGCCGTTCCGCTGGGTCGTGATCCCCGGGCTGTGGGGCGCGGGGCTGGTCGGCGGAGTGTTCCTGTTTCGGCGGCGCACCCTGAGCGTGGCGGCCCGTGGAGTAGGCGTGACGCTGGCCGCGTTCGCCGCCGCGACTGTCGCGCAGTTCTGGGCCGTCATGCTGTCCGAAGGAGAAAGCGATCTGGAGAAGCACATGGTCTTCGTGCTTTACGGAACGATGCTCCTCGGCCCACTGCTGTTGGCCGGGCTCGCCGCGTTGGATAGCACAGCAGTGGACAGCACAGCAGTGGATCCAGAAGCGGGGGAGATGCGATGAGCCGGGTCGCCGTCCTCGGCCGGGTCGCGGTGTCCGCGGCGGTGCTCGCCACGTTGATCGGCGTCGCCATCGGCGTCTTCGCCGGTGGTCATCCTGCGGCTCCGGACGGCGTCGTGCAGTGCGCGCCGAGCGGAGCCGGAGCCTCGACCGCCGACGGATGCCCGACCACAGCCCCCGGCAATCGGTGAGTGCCGCGGATCATAGGGGCATTGAGATCTTGGACAAACCACATATATCGGTGTTTTCGCGGCCAATGTCCTGATAGCACAGCAAACCGTGTCACGATCTGTGCATGACAACACTTCACGACGTCGATCCCCCCGCCGTCGCCGTGGATTCGGCGTCGCGGAGCGAACCGACGTCGGAGATCGCGCCGCGTGACGCCGGCTACACGGCGGCATACATCGGGATGGCGGCGTGCGCCGCGGTCCTTGTGTTCCTGCTGATCCGGTTCACGGTCGACGACGCCTTCATCTCCTGGCGCTATGGCGTGAGCCTGACGCGCGGCCACTGGAACTGGAACCCGACGTCGCAGGACAAGGTCGAGGCGTACAGCAACCCGCTGTACGCGGCGCTGTCCTTCATTCCGGCCCTGCTCGGCTTCTCGACCGAGCTCTTCTTCAAGATCCTCGCCCTGGGCATCGGCGCGGCCTACCTCCGCGTCGTCTCCCGCCTGGCCGTCCCGCGCATGCAACGCCTCGTCCTGGCCGGGTTCGCCCTGGTGAACCCGTTGTTCTTCGTGCACCTGCTCGACGGGCTGGAGACCACCTCCTTCGCCTTGGGTATCAGTGCCCTGTTCGGCCGCCTGTACCTACGCGGGCGTCTGGACCGGACCGGTCATCTGCTCGCCGTCGCGGTCGCGTTCAGCCGTCCGGAGGGGATCCTGTTCGCCGCCGTGGCGGAGTTCTGGACCTACTACCTCAGCCGTCGCCGCGACGACCTCGTCAACGCCTCTGCTGTCGTCGCCGGACTCGGTGTCTACTGGCTGGCTCGGGCCGAGTACTTCGGCAAGTTCTTCCCCAACCCCTTCTATCTCAAGACCGCGGACCAGACCAGCGTGGTCGCCTCCACTGTCAAGATCTTCCATGACCTGCAGGTCAAGGTCCTGTTGTTCGTCGCGCTGATCGTGCTGGCCGAGTGGCTGCGGCGCAACCGCGCCGGCGCCCGTTCCGAGCAGGGGCGGCCCCAGCGGCTGTCGCCGGCGCAGGAGGCCACGCCGGTGGTCCTGGCCGCCACCAGTGCCCTGATCATCTTCACGCTGTATCAGGTCTCGAATCTGCAGATGGACTTCGGCAACCGGTTCCGCTGGCAGTTGATCTTCCCCATCGCGGTGGTGCTGCTGGCCCGTCCGCTGTTCGTGCCGCGCACCGGTGCCGAGAAGACGGCCGCGCCGCCGGCCTCGGCGCGGTGGGTGGCGCTCGCGCTGCTGATCGGGGCGGTTGCCGTGCTGGAGGGCGGATCCAGCTTCACCGCGCATCGCACCACCGTCATCGTCGGGGCGTGTGCGGCGTTCCTCGCGGTCCTCATCGCTTGGAGTACCGGACGCACCGCGGCGCTGATCGCCGGCGCGGTCGGCCTGATGACCGCGGTCTCCGCCGTCAGCGCCGGCGAGCTGGTCGGCTGGGCCGTGTACCGCTACCACCTCGAGTACGCCCACCACGCCCTCGGCTCGGCGATCGCCGCGGACCGGAGCCTGGACGGAACGATCGCGGTCATGGACTCCGGAGCGCTTCCCTTCAGCCTGAACGCACATCAGCGCTCCCTGGACCTCGGCGGCCTGGCCGACCCGTTCCTGGACCAGCCGGTCCCTCCCGCAGTACTCGCCGACCTGTCCGCCGTCGTGACTCTGGGCGGCGGCCCGGCCAGAGGCGGCATGTGGTGGGGCGACACCTCCTCAGGGCCCGTCTTCGCCCGTCTGCAGCAGGGCGGCGGCTTCGACTACGCCCAGGGAGTGCCCTACGCCGACGGCTACTGGCTCAACGTCTATGTCAAACACGGTTTGGGAACGCAGCTGTTGCGCGCCCTGCCCGCGATGCGCGAGCGAGCGGTCGCGAACAACTTCGTTCCGGATGACAAGGTCTTGGACGACCACCTGTTCGACTTCCCGTTCCTGCGCGGCCGGCCCGCTCAGATCTCCGGACAGGCGTCGGCTGCCGGGAAGTAGCGGCGCTGACCTCACCAGGCGCGCTCCGTCTCGGGGCGCGCCTGGTGCACTGATCGGTTGAGCCATCAGCCTGAATTCCCAATACGACATTTCATGATCGGCATGTCATTGCACGGATGCGGTACACGCACCCGCGATCGTTGAGATCGGACCTCACGGCCATCCCCACGAGAAGAAGGGCTCCACCCCGATGAGTTCACGCAAAGGCCGCCGCCTTTCAGCTGTAGCGGCGCTCGGCCTCGGCACCCTGATGTGCACTGTCGGGCCGGCACAGGCCGTTCTGGCTGCTCCGGTTGCAGATGCCTATGTCGTTTCAGCCGACGCCATCGCCGGCCTGGTGGCCGTGCCCCCCACCCCGCACTCCAACTTCCCCGGGCCGCCCGGACCCGGGACCGTGACCACGCTCGGTATCGCGGTCGGTCCCTTCGCGAGCAACGCTCTGCTGACCGCCACGACGGCAGGCGACGTGACCGCCGGCACCTCCTCGGCCTCGGCGACGGTGGACAGCCTCAACGTCAACCTGCCGATCCCCACGGCCATCTCGCCGACCACCCTGTCGGTGACCGGCGTCAACTCCACGTGCACCGCACCGGCGGCGCCGGGGAAGGCGACCGGTTCGGGCGTGATCGCCAGCGGAACCGTCACGGTCGACAGCCTCGTCCCGGTCACCCTGCAGGCGAATGCCGCGCCGAACACCTCGGTGTCGGTGCCGGGCCTCGGCACGATCATCCTCAACGAGCAGAGCACTGACGCGAACGGCGTCCTGACAGTCAACGCCGTGCACCTGACGCTCCTGCCGGCTCTCAACGGCCTCAACCTCATCATCGGCCACGCCCAGTGCGGCGGCGCCCCGCCCACCCAGGCCGTCCCCATGGTCAACCCGCAGGTCGGCCTCAGCCTCGGCGCGATGGCCATCGCCGGCACCGCTGTCGTCTACCGGCGTCGCCGCAACGGCACCGACACCGACGGCTGCTGATACCGCTCGGCTCCGAAACAGGCTCCTCGCAGCGTGTGCTCCACACGGCTCCCCTTATCGCATCTCCATGGTGACGGATGAGGGGAGCCCGTGCGTGCCCCAGTAGCGTTGGGAAGCGCGCAGACGTTCACCCACAGCGAAAGACGCGACATGTCTGTCGTCGCACCGTTCAACGCCCGTGAATCCGCAAGCGATCGCCCGGCTCAGCCTTCATGCGAGAAGCATGCAATCGTCTCGACCGGCGCGGCATCCAGCGTGCGGCCGAACGCACCGTGGAGCATCAGGTTCAGTTGCGCGGCGTTCCACTCGTGATCGTTCATTCCAGGTACGAGACGTGCGATCAGAGCCCGCAGTGTCCTGGCGCGGCGACGGTACGGCATTCAGCGACATGCCCGGCTCAACGGCGTCATCGCTGTGAAGGTCACCGCAATGACGGCCAGGCGTGTCGGACGAGCGAATCGCAGAACCCGTGGAACCTGAGAAACGGTGAGGGCGCTGAGGTCGCGCAGGATCCGCGGCGTCGTGGGGGTGGGCTCGATGCCTGGGGTGGCAGGCCTTGGCTAAGTACAGGTCGCCGAACCGATCTCCAGTCCCAGTTCGGGTGGACGGTGCCGTCGACCAGGCAGGTGCTGAATGCTCCGCCGATCCGCTGCGGCGGCAAGAGCCAGCAGGTCGCCGCCTTGATGGTCGGCGACCAATTCAGCAGTCGAGCCCCCTCAGTGTGAACTTGGCGATTCGGCCAGGCGGCAGTCGTGCGCGAGGCTTGAGCTTCAGCGGCTCCTCACCGACCAGTGCCTGGAAGCACATGATCGAAGCGCAGGCGCAGTTGTTTCGTCAGAATGCTGATACATCGCCGAGCTGCGTGTATGCGGGTGGATCAGGCCGTCGATTTCGGCGGGCCACGCGGGCATACTCGGCGGGGCTCCATGAATTCAGCTTCGGGCGTGCCGAGACGCTTCGGGTGATCTGGCGGGTGGTAGCTTTCGCAAAGCTCGGCGATCAGCGCTGCTTGTGCGGACTTCGGTAAGGAACATGGAATGCACCAACATAGTTTTATCACCCCACTGATCGCGGGGGTGCTCTCGGCGGTGGGTATTGTCGGTCCGGCATCGGCGGCCAATAGCGGGACCACGGATACCACGTTCACTGAGAACGCGCGGAGCACCGCGGCAGCCGTGGTCGATGCCGGCGATCCCCTGTCGATCACGGTCCCCGCCGCGGCGTCGCTGGGCAGCGCTGCCCCAGGGGGGACGATCACCGCAAGCGTGGGGGCGGTCCAAGTCACCCAGTCCGGCATCATCACCCAGGGGTGGACGGCATCGGTGACCTCCACCAGCTTCATCACCGGCACCGGCACGCCCGCCCAAACGATCCCCAACGTCGACGTGTCCTACTGGTCGGGGATCGCCACCGCGACCACTGGCTTGATCCTCAGCAGATTCACCCCCGGTCAGGCCACCGCCGCCAATGCGCAGAGCCTCAGCACGTCCAGAACGGCGTACAGCCTCAGCGGGGTCGGCCTCGTCGCCAATTCCGCGACGTGGAACCCCACCCTCATCGTTCACCTGCCGGCCGGTGCGCTGGCCGGCACATACACCGGGACGCTGACGCACTCAGTGTTGTGACACGTGTTGTAACACCGCCCAGCCGGCGTGTTCAGGCTCTTCTTCTGTGTCGGTGATAGGTGAGTGCGGCTACGGCAAGCAGTGCTGCGGCCAGACCGCTGCCCAAGGCGAGCGTCAGATGGTTGCCGCTTCCGTGGAGTGCCCGTTGTGCCGCGGCCGGTACGGCGGAGCCGGCGGAGTTCGGGAACGTGATCTGCGCCTGGTAGGTCTCGTCGAGCAGTCCGCTCCTCAGCTCGATTTTGGCCTTCCACGGGCCGGCTCCGACCGGGTCGGTCACGGGGATCGTCACCGGCTCGGATTGTCCCGGTGCCAGGGTGGTGCCCAGCCGGGCGGGATAGGGTCCGGCTGACAGTGCGCCCGAGACCTCGGTCAAGGTCAGGCCGCCCGACAGGTCGATGGCTCGTCCGCCCGTGTTGTGGACCATGGCCTGCACCAGTGCCTTGCCCGAGAGGTCACGCTGGGCTGTGAGGGTGTCCACGGTGAAGTTCGACGGGGGAGGGTTGTGGCCCCCGACCGACAGATAGATCCTGGTCCCGACGCGGTTGGCGAGGATGACGCCGCTGGTGCCGGGTGTGTCCACTTCGGCCCAGATCACCGCGTATCGCTCGCCCGGGGCGGCGTCGTCCGGCACCGAGATCGTCACGGTGTCGGCTGCGCGGGCGCCTGGCGGGATGTCCAGGCTGTCTTCGTTCAGCGTCGTCCAGGTGGTCAGGTCGCTGACTGTGTGACCGTCGTCGCCGGTGAAGGACCCGTCAGCGATGTGGGCCGCGTCCGGATACATCTTGACGTGGAGACTGGACTCCGACTTGTTCCACACCTCGACCCGCCGGCGGATGGTCGTACCCGGCATCAGGTGGTCGATGACGTATTGCATCGCTCGGGGGTTGTCCGCTTCTGATACCGGAACGTCCAGCAGGCGGATGCCGAATCCGCCCGCGGGGTCATCGGTGTCGGCCCGGGTCGAGGCGTGGGCGGTCGGGGTGAACGCGGCGATGGCTGCGACCAGGGTCGCAGCCACCAGCGTCGAGTGGGGGAAGAGTTTTCGCACTTCGCCGAAGGTCTCTATCGTGCCAGGGTGTCGTGGTCAGGAGACCGAGTGAGTCAGGGTACTGGTGTAGGTTCCGGCCAGCGTGTTCGCCGGAATGACGATCGTGATGGTCGGGTTCCAGGTCGCGGTGTTGATTCCGGAGACGGCAGTCGCGACCTGCACGTTGCTCGCGGTGTTCGTCAGGGGGTTGACCGACGTGTTGGCCACCGTGGCGGTGCCGGTGACCGTGGCGGTGGGAGTGGTGTAGCTGGCGGCGCTGATGGGGACGGTCGAGGGGCCGACGAAGTTCGTCCCGCTCACGGTCGCCGTCCAGCCGGTGGTCCCGCCACGGTTGTCCAACACCTCGACGTTCCCCAGCGGGGTGGGGCCGATCGTCTGCGCCGAGGTGCTGGGGGTCACGGTGCCGATGGACACGGGCCCGGCCGGGACGGTGATGTCCAATGTGCCGGCGCTCACCGTGAACGTGATGACCGTGGTGCCGGAGCTGGCCGCCAGCGCCGGACTCGCGGTGCCGAGCACCATCGCCACTCCGGCAGCAAGTACGGCAATGCGGTTCCTGTGCATACTTTCGACCTTCCCAACCCACGGTGACAGCGGAGGTAACCGCTACATGTCAATCTTTACAGAATAAGATGCGCAAAACGTTGAAATTCGTGTGTAGATGAGACCGCCGCTTCGGCTCGAGAGGGTTGCATCCCTGGTCACGGCGGGCGTTTAGGCATCAGGGTTCGTCGGGTCCGATTGGGCCGTTCGAGGGTTGGCAGTCGCCTGCCGGCGTCGTCACATGGGCTCTCGAAGTAGCCTCCTGATTCTGGAGGTCTAGATGACTGAGCCCTTGGACTCAATCATCTAGGGCGGGGGATCACGCCACCGATTCCGGCAGCCTCCGCCAGGCGATCCCATCGCCTTCCCTCTTCATTGCCCATAACGCAACGCTTCCGGAGGCTTGCCGTTGCGTCGCCATCGGGTTGTTCCGCGTGGCGAGCCTCGCGCGGTCCAGGCCTGCTCAGTGACCTGTAGGTGTCTGAGTGGCGGCTGTCCCGTTCTCGTGGTGGGTCCCTGAGATGGCGTAATGCCGTTCACTCATTCGTGATTAATAACTCTTCGGTCAAGCCTTCCGTGTGCGTTTTGATTCCCATTTTCAGGGCTATGGTTCCACTTTCCCTAGTTCCGCTCATACGTAAAAGTCCGGAGTCTTCCTCGGTGGTCGAAGGGCCCAAAAAGCCGATGAATGGATTCTCGGGTTTAAGGCGTCAGTGTGGAACATGCCGGAACGTCTCTGAAGGATTGTGGAGTCATCATGAAAGCTAGCTTGTCTGCTAGATCTCACCGTCACGGGTTCGCCGCCCGGGTCTGTGGGGGTCTGCTCGTGTCGCTGGTGGTCGCCGGGGCGGTGTTCCTTCCAGCCCGGGTGAACGCTGCTACGGCTGTGGGGCTGGGGACTGCGGAGTCTTATGCGGTGCTGGCCGGTCAGGGCGTGACCAATACGGGACCCACCACGATCACCGGGGATTTGGGGGTGAGCCCGGCGGGGCGGGCCTCGGTGACCGGTTTTCCTCCGGGCAGGGTTGCCGGAGCTGTGCATGCGGCTGATGCCGCGGCGCTGCAGGCGCAGTCGGATTTGACGATCGCGTACAACGACGCGGCGGGCCAGCCGTCGAGTGCCGCGGTCGCGGGGGATCTCGGTGGTTTGACGAAGGGGCCGGGTGTTTACACGGCTTCGTCGTCGATCGGGCTCACCGGGACGCTCACGCTTGATGCGCACGGTGATCCCAACGCGGTGTTCATCTTCCAGATCGGGTCGACGCTGACCACGGCCTCGGCCAGTCGGGTGTTGCTGATCAACGGTGCCCAGCCGTGCAATGTGTACTGGCAGGTGGGCAGTTCGGCGACGTTGGGCACGGGCACCACGTTCGTGGGCACCATCTTGGCCCTGACGTCGATCTCGGTCACCACCAGCGCGACGATCGACGGCCGTGCCCTGGCCCGGAACGGGTCGGTCACCCTCGACACCAACACCATCACCCGTCCGACCTGCCAGACCGGCGGGACCACCGGCGGCACGACGGGCGGCACGACCACGGGTGGCACCACGGCTGGCCCGACGACCGGCGGGACCACAGGTGGCCCGACCACCGGTGGTACGACTGGCGGCCCGACGACCGGCGGCACCACAGGTGGCACCACGGGTGGCCCGACGACTGGCGGCACGACCGGTGGCCCGACCACCGGTGGAACGACTGCGGGCACAACCGGTGGCTCAACCGGTGGCACGACCGGCGGGACCACAGGTGGTACCACGGCCGGGACGACCGGAGGCTCCACTGGTGGCGCCACCGGCGGAACGACGACCGGCGGGACCACCGGCGGAACGACCGCAGGCGCCACCGGCGGCATGACTGGCGGTCCGACCACTGGTGGCACGACCGGCGGCACCACCGGCGGGACGACCGGAGGCACCACCGGTGGGGTCACCGGCGGAACGACGACTGGCGGTACGACTGGCGGTACGACTGGCGTAACGACCGCAGGCACTACCGGCGGCACGACTGGCGGTCCGACCACTGGTGGCGCGACCGGCGGGACGACTGGTGGTACCACGGCCGGGACGACCGGCGGCGCGACTGGTGGCGCGACCGGCGGGACGACCGGCGGGTGGACCGGCGGCACCACCGGTGGGACAACCGGCGGCACCTCGGCCGGCACGACCGGCGGCACGACCGCCGCCACCACAGCCGGCCAGTCCGCAGCAGGCGGCAAGGCGCTGGCCCACACCGGCACCGATGTCCTCGTCCTCATTCCACTCAGCGCACTCGCCCTGATCGGCGGCACGTTGCTGGTCCGCCGTCGGCCGTCACACCGCGCCTGACGCGATATCGCATGTAAGAGCCCGTTGTTCAACCGAACATGGAGGCTGTGATGGTCTCGTTCGGGTGATCGGTGAGTAGGGCAAGGCCTCCGGTGTAGCTGGTTGGTGTCTACGCAACCGAGCTGCCGGAGGCCTTGGTGTCTTCTTTGGACGCCATCGGCGGGGCCGGAGCCGCGCGGCGCGCCGTGTGCTGTGTTTGCCTGGCTCATCGCCATGGCAACGCGGCCGATCGCCCGGTGCGCCAGCGCGCCTGCCCGACGGATCTGACCGATGCCCAGTGGGCTGTGATCGCCCCGATGATCCCGGTGCCGGCCTGGATGGACGGCCGGGGCGGGCGCCCGGAGGGCTACTGCCATCGGGAGATGATCGACGCGGTGGCCTGCCTGGTCGACAACGGAACGAAGTGGCGTGCGCTGCCGATCGACTTTCCCGGCCTGGCCGACGGTATACCGGTTCTTCCGCCGCTGGCGCGATCAGGGACTGCTGGCGGTGCTGCACGATCGGCTGCGCCGGGCGGTCCGTGGGACCCTGGGCCGGTCGCCGGACCCGACCGCCGGGGTCGTGGACTCCCAGTCGCTGCGCGCGGCCGAGACGGTGGGCAGGTCTCGGCGTGGCTACGACGCAGGCAAGAAGATCGACGGGACCAAACGGCACATCGCCGTCGACACGATCGGGCTGCTGTTGACGGTGCTGGTCGCCGCCGCCGACCTCCACGACCGCGACGGCGCCGGACCACTGCTTCAACGGCTGCGGACCGCCTGCCCGCGCATCGCACTGGTCTGGGCCGACGCCGGCTACACCGGCCGGCTGGTGTCCTGGGTCGCTGAGACATTCGCCGGACTACGCCTTCAGATCGTCAAACGCACCGACAAGCACCGGTTCCAGGTGCTGCCGCGTCGCTGGGTGGTCGAGCGCACCCTAGCCTGGATCACCAGGCGACGGCGGTGCGTGCGGGACTACGAAAGACGTGCCGACACGCACGAGGCGATGGTCTACTGGGCGCTGACCGTCGTGATGACCCGGCGCCTGGCCCACCGCTGAACCCGCAAGGAGCGGTCACACTACCCGGAACACCCCCGGCGCCGCCTCGACCGCCCAACCCCGCGCGACCAGCCGTTTAAGCTTGCCTCGCAGCCGCTCCCGCGCCGAGTCCGTCGCCGGCAGCCCCAACGCGCGGGCCAACTCCCCGGCCCGCACCCCGTCACCGGCCGACCTGCCCGCCAGCCACAAACCGCGATAGCCCTCCGGCAGCACCTGCTCGGTCGTACCCTCCCGCCGAGACGGCACCGCCACCCCCGACGCCATCACAGGGCCCTGGCCAGCCGATCCCCTCCCGCCGCCGCTAACGGCCGCACGATTGGCCACCACGACCCGCAACGTGTCCCGGGTGATGGCCACATGCTCGAGGTTTCTTTCGGCATCGGCCAGCAGGACCCGCAGTTCCTCCACTCGTGCCCGCACCGCGACCTCATGGGCATCCAGCAGACCATCCACCGAAACCATCACACGCCTCCCCGGCCGAACCCACCCCGAACCGTCACCGCAGGCCCTACCGCCCCCACGCACCGTTCACGCGCCGAAACCCGAACTATTTTCCCAGCTCAAAGAGCATGCTCGGTTGAACAACGGACTCTTACGCAGGCAGGACTGTCTGCTGCCGGAGACAGGCTGAGGTCGGCTCTGTTTCGCGGAATCCAGCCCCTATGTCGGCAGCGAGTGGACTGACAGCGGCGACGACAGTTCTCGAAAGACCCTCAAATACCGCGCCAAACACGAAAGCCGTAGCGTTCCCGCACCCCCCGAACTGGTCGCATGCCTGCGCACTCACCTCAAGCAATTCGGCGCCGCGCCGGACGGCCGCCTGTTCGTCCGTGCCGACGGGCAGACCATTCGGTATGCCACCTTCGCTGACCTGTGGTCCAAGGCCCGCAAGGCAGTACTCGCCCGCGATGAGTTCGACTCCCCATTGGGTAAACGACCTTATGACCTGCGTCATGCCGCCGTCTCGACGTGGCTCAATGCCGGCGTCAGCGCCCCGCAGGTCGCCGAATGGGCCGGCCACAGCGTGGACGTCCTGCTGTCCGTCTACGCCAAATGCATCGACGGGCAGGAGGAACGCGACCTACGACGGGTTGAGGAAGCACTCGCTTCGGGATCGAACAAAGGGGCTACTCAGGAGGAACCTCTGCTGTGCCGGCGCACCGAAGACGGCGGGATCGAGTTCTACCGTCCTCCGAACACCGTTGTGCGCCGCTTGTCGCATGAAGAGATCGAGGCTGTTAGGAGCTGATCCGCCCCGCCAGTGTCGCCGCGAAATTCCGCGGCAAGTTCACTGGGCTCGGTGACGTCAGGTACGCCCGTAGAACGTGCCGCGACCGAAGTCTCACCAAGATCAGTTCGCGAATAGTTCGCGATCACCGACAAAGCGTAATCAGTGGCGAACCGCAGTGAGACAAAAGCCTTCGTGGCGGTGGGGCTGGAAAACGGTGGCGACCTGCGGCGCGACGCCCTGAACAGCAATGCGGCACCCTCCGAGGGAGGGTGCCGCTTTCCACTATGTGGAGCTGATCTTGCGCTACTCGAACACCCGCTGACCTGCCGCAACGCTGATCCGGGTCGTCGTCGGTCGGTTGGCCAACTGAGACTCCGTCAGCATGGAATCTGCCTCGCAGCCGGTCGTTCCACGGCGCTGTCGGGTAGCCTTCCAGAAAATCGTAGGTGTGGACATCGCATAGATTTTTCTTGAGACAGGTCGGCGGATCGATTTGATCCGTCTCACCAGCGCGCCGGATCGAATGTCCTCAGCGGCGCGAGCCGCATCGTGCGCTGCGTCGTATCCACGATCGCGGTTGGGCGGATGAACCGAATCCCCACGCCGATGGGTGACGACTTCTTAGAATCAGGGCGTGCCTGCTTCCAAACCTCGCAAGAAGAAGCCCAAGCGTCCGGCCAGCCGCGCGAGCCGTTCGGGGAACCCAGCCGTTCGGCGCCTCGAGGAGGAAGAGGCAGGGCAGGAGCACGCCGCCAGATCTGCGTGGCCGCACTCAACGAATCCGTTCGCGGAGTATCGACAGCAGCTCGACCGGGTGCGGACAGGGCACGCGAAAGTCGACGCCAAACCGATCATCGCGGATCTGGCGGCTGCCGACCAGACGGTGTCATGGATCGAGGACGAGCTGTGCCGCCGTCTGGGCCGGGCACTAGCAGCCCAAGACGCTTCGACCGACGCGCGACGAGAATCAGGCGAAACAGAGATTCTCGACGCCTACAACCCGGACCAACTCCTCGACGCAATCACCGATGCGACCTGCCTGGCGGCGGTCAAAGCCGTCGCGGCCACCGACGAGCCGAGCGATCGCGACGGCACGTGGCGCCTGCTGGTGGCGTTGGCCAGGATCGTCCCGCACCCAGCTGCTCGGATCCCCGTCGGAGCCGTCGAGGATCTGCGGACCGCGGTCGCTTCGTTTCCCGAGGGCTCGATCGTTGCGGCGCCGACCGCGGCGGCGCAATGGTGCCGGGACGTCTTCGGCACCAGGTTCGCCATAACCGCTCCGTTCGCGGCAGCTGACGGCACCGACCGCTGGTATCTGTGGGACATCGACGTGTGCGGTGGCGAGCCCTACACCGTCGGAGCCGGGTACTTCCGAGATGCCGAGCAGGCGTTCGCCGCGTGGCGCTCGGCGGTCGGGCCGGACGCCACGAGCGGAGCCCAGCTCGAACCAGTGTCCGACGCTCACCTGGCGGAACGGATCCTCCCAGGGCCGTCCTCCATGTTCCGTCCCGGAGGGGAGTCGGAACCGCAGTACGCGGAATTCCACCGGTGCCGCCGGCTGGCACAGGAACTGTGCCGCTCGGAGCATCTGGACGGTGGCGGGTCCACGGCGACGGTTCTGCCGGAACAGGAGGTCGACAAGGACGTCTGGATTGCCGAGTTCATGGCCTGGCGCGCCGAACATCGGCCCGGTCGAAGCGTGGTGCCGGAGGACTTCCCAGCCGACGACGAACCGCTCACGGAAGCGGAGGTCTACCGTGAGCTTGCCTTCACCTGGCTCAGCGAAGAGTTCCCAGAGTTCGCCTACACCTGCTCACCGCACCGGATCGCCTTGACAGCCGTCGGCATCCACGACCTCTACAACGCCGACTTCGCCGACATTCTCCTACGAACCATCCCGGACCTGGCGGCCTGGTTGACCGATCAAGTCGGCTTACCGGATACCGTGGCCGCCCGAGTCCGGGCGTACGCCGACAGCGTGGTGACTCCCGATACCGATCTGAGAGATCAGATCGGGAACCCGATGGCGCAGATCCGGGAGTGAGTCCCACACCCGTGGGCTGACGCGGATCACTCAAAGCCGGAGCGCGGGTCCGCGACGATATCGAGGAGGGTCTGGATGTCACGCGCAGCGGGAAACTCCTCGCGAAGGTGCCACCGAGTGTTGCGATCGGGCCAGTACAGCCGCCAAGCCGAGCCGACATGGCGCAATTGGGCAAACGGCCGGGCTGTCCAACCGCCCACTCCGTCCCACGGCGCGCGCCGCTCGAGGAGCGTGATGGACGCCCCTCGCGTTGTGTAGCCGAAGGCAACCTGGTCGCGGACACGGACAGGTACCTGCTGCTCACACCAGGCCGCGACACAATCCAAGTCGGGCTGCGAGACCGTCATGGCCTCAATATATGTGGCTCGGCGCCGTAAACGCGGATGCCGTCGAACCAGTCGCGGCAGCAGCGGCGCTCCCACGGTGGACCGCTCTCCAGTCCTCTGCGAGCTACGCCTGCCCGGATCAAACGAATCAGCTCGTTCCAGAGATATCCGGAACGAGCTGATTCGTACCACTGTGTGGAGCTTAGGGGACTTGAACCCCTGACCTTTTGTCTGCCAGACAAATGCTCTACCAACTGAGCTAAAGCCCCATCTGGTCCCCCGGCGAGATCGTCCGATCGATCTTGCTGATCTCCCCGGCGGGCGTTGCCTATATTAGCCAGAGCTGCGGCTGGATGGGAAATCGATTCGCTACCTGCGGGTTTTGGGCGTGGCGCGGCCGGGCCCCGGGGTGTGGGGTCCGGCCGTGGGTGGTGCTTTGGTGCCTTGGGGCCCCGGTGGTGCTGGGGGCTCCGTTGGTTGGCTGGTGTAGGTGCCTGCGGGTGGCTACATTGCGGGCGGGGTGGGGGTGCTGCGGGGCATGGCGCTTTGGCCGGTGGCCGTGGCCGCGTTCTGGGTGTTCTGGGCGGCGCCGGCTACGTTGTCCCTGATGGACTGGGGGTCGGGGAGTTGGCCGTCGGGGGTCATCTTGTCGACCATGCCGGGGAGCTTTTCGGCCATCGTTTGGGCTGCCTGCTCGGGGGTGGTGCCTGCCTGCTGGGCGATCTGCTCCATCTGGTCCTGGCCGATCGCCTGTGTGACCTGGTCGGCGTTGACGGGCTTGTTTTCGCCCTTGCCGATCCAGCTCTGCACCTGCTCGCCGATGCTGCTCTTCTTCAGCTTGTCGAGGGCCTCGCTCATGCCGCCGCCGACGTTGTCGGTCAGCTGCTTCCACAGTTTGCCCAGGTCCGGGGTGTCGGCCATGGCGTTCCGCCTTTCTGAACGGGCCCGGGCCGGGTGGCGCCGGGCCTTGTGTGCGGGCCATGTATGAGCCTTCGGTACCGGCGCTTGGTGTGTGCTGGCGGAGGCAGCCGTTCGGGGCAACGGGGTGCGGTGCTTCGTCCGGACGGCGGGTGGGCGGGGGGTTCCGGGACGCCCCGGGGCGGGCGTCACGCCAGCCTGGCGGCATGAGAGTCGACGTCCACGCGCACCTGTTTCCCGCCCTCTACCTCGATCTGCTCGACGATCTGCGGGGTGACGGTGGTGCCGGGACGCAGGGGGTTCGTGCGCTTGGTGGGGGCGATAGTGAGCGTGAGCTGCGGTTGCGGTTGGCGGCGATGGACGCGGTCGGGGTGGATGTGCAGCTGCTCTCGACCTGCCCGCAGGGGCCCTACACCGGCGATCCGACGGCGTCTGTGGAGGCGGCCAGGTGTGCGAACATCGCGCTGGCCCACATCGTCGAGCAGTACCCCGAGCGCCTCCGTGCCCTGGCCACGCTGCCGCTTCCGCACATCCTGGCTTCCGTCGACGAGCTCAACCGGGCCATGGAGCAGGACGGCATGCCGGGCGCGGCGGTCGGCACCTCGATCCTGGGCCGGCCGCTTAGCCACCCCGACTTCGACCCGCTCTTCGCGGCGCTGAACCGGCGCAAGGCGGTCCTGTTCGTGCATCCCGTCGGGGACGCCGTCGGGTCGCCGCTGATGCAGTCCGCCAAGCTCGGGCCGGTCATCGGCGACGCGGCGGAGGTCTCGACCGCGATCCTGCAGTTGTTCCAGGCCGGGATCACCGTGAAGTACCCCGGCATCCGGATCATCGCCCCGCACATGGGCGGCTACCTACCGTTCCTCATCCAGCGCCTGGACCGGTACCGGGACTGGTACCTCCCGAAGGACGCGCCGAGCGCCGGCCAGCTGATGCGCGGCATCGCCTACGACACGGCCAACCCGCTTCCGGCCGCCCTGCGCCTGACGGCGGAGGTGGTCGGCGCCGAGCGCCTGCTACTGGGGACCGACTACCCGTTCGAGCAGGGGTCTTCGCTGCGGGACCACATCGAGTACATCCTCGCGGCGGGATTGTCGGATGATCAGGCGAAGATGATCGTGGATACCAATGCGGCGGACTATCT
Organism: Catenulispora sp. EB89; assembly: GCF_041261445.1. Lineage (NCBI taxonomy): Bacteria > Bacillati > Actinomycetota > Actinomycetes > Catenulisporales > Catenulisporaceae > Catenulispora > Catenulispora sp. EB89. The sequence continues at coordinate 238,292 of NZ_JBGCCU010000003.1, read as the reverse complement.
GTGAATCGCGAAGTAGCGGCCGGGGAATGGCAAGGGGGATACGCACTCGTGTGACTCAGGCCGCATCGGCTTCGGCGGCGGTCCGGTGCGGTGTTACCGTCCACCCATGCCCGCCGACCAGCCCGACCGCGCCCTCGGCAGCGCCGCCGCCGGCGCGCCCGCCGGCGCCCCCGCCAGGGACTCCGCCACCGCCGCCGAGCCCCGCCCGGCGATGCGGGACGCCCTGGTCGAGGCGGCCGTGGCCCTGTTCGCCGAGCACGGCTTCGACGCCACCACCGTCGACGACATCGTGGCCCGCGCCGGCGTCGGCCGCCGCTCCTTCTTCCGCTACTTCCCCTCGAAGGAGTCAGTGGTCTTCCCCGACCACGAGGGCACCCTGGCCCGCATGTCCGCCTTCCTCGCCGACGAGTCCGGCTTCGCCCAGGACCCCGTCGCCCGGGTCTGCGACGCCGCCCGCATGGTCCTGGCCATGTACGCGGCCGACCCCGAGTTCTCCCTGGCCCGCTACCGGCTGACGCGCCAGGTCCCGGCCCTGCGCACGCACGAACTGGCCGTCGTCCGCCGCTACGAGAGCGCCCTGGCGGCCTTCCTCCGGGCCCGCTACGCCGGACGCGCCGACGGCGACCTGCGCGCCGACGTCGTCTCGGCAGCCGTCGTCGCCGCCCACAACCACGCCCTGCGCGGCTGGCTCCGCTCCGACGGCAACGGCGACCCCGCCGAGCTGGTGGAACACGCCCTGGAATGGGTCCGCGCGACCTACACCGACGACGTCCCCTCCGCCCCGGGCGCCGCGGAGCCGGAAGAGGACGTCATGGTCGTCGTCGCACGCCGCGGCACGCCGATGTGGCGCGTCGTGCAGCGAGTTCAGGAAGCGTTGGACTGAGCCAAGGCTGAGTCCTAAGCCGTCCTAAGCAGTCCTAAGCGGCGATGACTGCCACCGCCGTCCGTCCGCCGTCCACGTCGAGCACAGTCCCGTGCAAGTAAGAAGCCTCATCGCTGGCGAGGTACACCACCGCATCCGCGACGTACTGCGGCTTCCCGAGACGTCCGGCGGGAGTGCCGTTCATCATCACCTCGCCGGGGTGCGGCCGGCCCGGCACCGGTTCCAGGATCACGCCCGGCGACACCGCGTTCACCCGCACGCCCTGCGGCCCGAACTCCGCAGCCCAGGCGCGGGTCAGGGTCTCCATCGCGCCCTTCGTCGACGCGTACAGCGCGCCGACCGGGACGGCGAGCCGCGCGACCCACGAGCCCAGGTTGATGATGGTGCCGCCGCCTGCTGCCGCCATCTGCGGCGCGATCTCCTGCGTCAGGAAGAAGGGCGCCTTGACGTTCACCGCGTACACCCGGTCGAAGGTCTCGTCGTCCGTGGTCACGGTGGTGCCGGCCGGGTAGATGCCGGCGTTGTTGACCAGGATGTCGACCGTGTCGCCGAGGAGGGCTTCGGCTTCCTCGGCCAGCGCGCGGGAGGCTTGGGGACTCCCGTCGAGGTCGGCACGGACGAAGTCGGCGCGACCGCCCTTCGCGCGGATGCCCGCCACGACCTCGGCCCCGCGCGCGGTGTCGCGGCCGGACACGATCACGTGCGCCCCCTCGGCGCCGAAGGCCTCCGCGATGGCGCGGCCGATGTTGCTGGTCGAGCCGGTGACCAGCGCGCGCTTGCCCTGCAGACGTCCACTCATCTCGCACTCCTGAGTTCTCGTTCCAACCTGCGGAACCCACTCTGCGAGGGGAAAAATGGACCAGCAAGTCCACTCTTACGGTGTCGCCAGCCGCCGAAGGTCGGCGACCGCCTGATGCAGCGCGACGCGCAGGTGGTAGACCTCGCCGGTGGCCAGCAGAATCCCCACCCCGCCCTGAACCGCGGCCAACAGTGCGGCCGCGCGCTCGTCGGCGTCGACCGACGCGGGGAGCCGGCCGGCTTCCTGCAGCGCGCGCACGCCGCCGGCCAAAGCCGCCTGCCACTGCCGCAGCAGCGCCACGACCACGGCCCGCGCCCCCGGCGTGCTCCGCCCCAAGTATAGCGACAGCGTCCCGAGCGGGCACCGGTCGCCCTGCTCCTCGTAGCGCTCGACGGTCGCGTCCCGCCACCGCTCCCACGCCTCCCAGGTGTCCAGGCAGCCGAGGAACGGTTCCTGATGCTCCAACACGCGGTCGGCCTCGTAGCCGGCGACCGCCAGCAGCAGCTCGTCCTTGCCGGACGGGAAGTAGTGGAACAGCTGGCTCTTGCTGGTGTGCGTGCGGGCCATGACGTCGTCCAGCGTGGCCAGCTCCACGCCGGACTCGCGCAGCACCTCGGCCGCGCCTTCGATGATGCGGGCCCGCGTGGCGCGCCCCTTCGCCGTCAGCGCCGTACCGGAGGCGCTGCGGAGTACCGGGCCCGCGGCTTCGGCATCGATCACAACGCAACTCTAGATCGCCGCAACTTCAGACCGCCGCCGACGAGTCCCGGTACGTCTCCAGCAACCGCAGCCACACCTCGCTGATGGTCGGGAACGCCGGCACCGCGTGCCACAACCGCTCCACCGGCACCTCGCCGGCGATCGCGATCGTCGCCGAGTGCAGCAGTTCGGCGACCCCCGGCCCGGCGAACGTCGCCCCGACGACGGTCTGCCGCTTGCGGTCGATGAGCAGCCGCGCGTGGCCGCGGTAGTCGGTCCGGTACTGCACCGCCCCGGCGACGTGGCCGATCTCGTAGTCCACGACGTCCACGACCTGGCCCGTCCGCTCGGCCTCGGCCGTCGTCAGCCCCACGCTCGCGATCTCCGGATCGGTGAAGACCACCTGGGGCACCGCGGCCCGGTCGGCTGTGCCCACGAACCGGCTCCACCGCCGGATGTCCAGCGGACGCCGATGCGCGCGGGCGGCGATGACGGCGCCGGCGATCCGCGCCTGGTACTTGCCCTGGTGCGTGAACAGCGCGTGCCGGTTGACGTCCCCGACCGCGTACAGCCACTCGCCGGCGACCTCGTCGACGGTGAACATGTCGTCGGTCGCGAGCCAGTCGCCGGGCCGCAGGCCCACGGTCTCCAGGCCGACGTCCTCGGTCCGGGGCGCGCGGCCGGTCGCCAGCAACAGTTCGTCGACGACGAGCTCGGTGCCGTCGACCAGCGTGATGTCTATTTCGCTCGAATCAGAACCCGAGGAAACATCGCGCCGCACAGCCGCCGCGATCCCCGAATCGAACCGGAACTCGACCCCTGATTCCCGCAGCCGCTCCGTCACCAGCTCCGCGGCGAACTCCTCCACCCGCGGCAGCAGCCCCGGCTCCCGCGCGATCAGCGTCACCTGCGACCCCAGCGCCTGCCACGCCGTGGCCATCTCCGCCGCCACGACCCCGGCGCCGAGCACCGCGAGCCGCGCCGGCACCGTCTTCGCGCTCGTCGCCTCCCGGCTGGTCCACGGCCGCAGCGCGTCGAGGTCCGGCAGCGGCGGCAGCGCCGCCGACGTCCCCGTGCACACCGCCACCGCGTGCCGCGCCGTGACCAGCAGCACGTCGCCCTCCGGCGTCGTGACGGTCACCTCCTTCGGACCGGCCAGCCGGCCGTGCCCGCGGATCAGGCTGATCCCGGCCCGGTCCAGCCACTCCACCTGGCTGCTGTCGTCCCAGTCGCCGGCCATCGTGTCGCGGTGCTTGAACACCGCCGCGGTGTCAAGGGCCTGATCCGCCGCGCGTTCCAGGCCCGGGACGCCGCGCAGATCGCTGTGCAGCAGTGCCGGACGCAGCAGCGCCTTGCTGGGATCGCAAGCCCAGTACGAACACTCGCCGCCGATGAGTTCGGACTCGATGATCACGGTGTCCAGACCGGCGGCGGTGGTCCGGTCCGCGACGTTCTCGCCGACCGGGCCGGCGCCGATCACGATGACGTCGAAGGTGCGGGTGGTGGTGCCTGGCATCGGTGTCTCCAAAAGGGTTCAGCCGAGGGGGCGGGGAACGGGGGAGGGCCGCCCCCTCGGCAGTCAGGGGATGGGACGGCTCAGCGGCCGGGCGCGCGCTGCGAGACCTCCTGCAGGAACCACTGGTTCCCGTCCGGGTCCTCGAACGACGCGAAGCTCCCGTAGCTGAGGCGCTCCGGGTTCGGGCCGGGGACCCGCTTGGCGTCGCCGGCGCGGTGGAACGCCCCGGTGACGTCCCGGAACGGCCCGCTGACCGCGACGCCGCGCTCGGTGAGCTCGGCCTGGGCCGCGACGATGTCGGTGACGATCAGGTGCGGGCCCAGGTACGTCCCGGGCGCGGTGGGGGTGAGGCCGGTGCCGAAGATGATCGAGCACTCCGAGCCCGGCGGCGTGACCTGCACGATCCGGTAGTCGTCCTCGATCGGGAAGTCCGCATCGAGGCGGCAGCCCAGCTTCTCGGTGTAGAAGGCCTTCGCGCGGTCCACGTCGGACACCGGCACGATCACGACTTCCAGCTTCAGATCCATGAGTGAGCTCTCTTACTTTCCAGTGCGTGTCGGGGGAGCGGTGGTCAGCGGGTCGCGCGGGCGGCGCACTCGATGACCGACGTCACGAGGTCGGGGTGGGAGACCGCGACGGAGTGCGAGGCGGCGACTTCGGTGACGTGTGCGTTGGCGCGCTTGGCCATGAATTCCTGCGCGGCCGGCGGGATGTTGAGGTCTTGGGTGGTGACGATGTCCCAGCTGGGGATGGTCTTCCAGGCGGCGACGGTGGCCTTTTCCTCCAACGCGGCCTGGGCGATGGGGCGCTGGGTTTCGGCCATGAGCGCGGCCTGGTCGGCGGGGACGTCGGCGGCGAATTGGTGGCGGAACTTGTCTTGCTGGATGTACAGGTCGGTGCTGGTGCTGCCGTCGGGGTTGGTGACGGTGACCGGGTCGAGCGCGGCGGGCAGGGTGGAGCCGGGGTAGAGGTTGGTCAGTTGCAGGGCGCTTTCGCCGACGGCGGGCAGGAACGCGGCGACGTAGACGAGGGCTTTGACGTTGGTTTCGCCGGCTGCGGCTTCGCTGATGACCGAGCCGCCGTAGGAGTGGCCGACCAGGATGACCGGGCCTTTGAGGTGCTCGATGAGGGCGCGCAGGGAAGCGGCGTCGGAGGCGGGGCTGCGCAGCGGGTTCGCCGCCGCGACCACCGGGTAGCCGTCGTGGCGGAGGTCCTTGATGACGCCGTCCCAGCTGGAGGCGTCCGCGAACGCACCGTGCTCCAACACGACCGTCGGCTTCGGACCGTGGTCGCGGTCGGCCGAGGCGGAACGGCTGGAAGCGGCGTCGGCGGTGCCGGCGAGCGCGAACGCGCCGAGCGCCGCGGCGGCGCCGACCACCGCGGTCGAGGCGGCGGCGAACCGCCGCTTGCGGCGGGTGCGGAGAGTGACCATGGCAGATCCCTTTCGAGGACTGGGTTTCAGGCTGGGTGTTGTGCTGCGGAATCACTGTCACCCGGCCGCACAGGCGGTGACATCGGTCATCTGACTCCCAGTCGGAGAAGCCATCACAGGGGGTCCGAGCTCGGCCCGCCGACCGGTTCGCCGTCCCGACCCTGCGCCGCCTACAAGCTCTACGGCGACTCCACTGCCGTCACCGACCTGAAGCAGTTCGCTAGAGGGCTTCGGGAAGATCCGGTACAGGTGCGAGCTGGGTTCTTTGAGGCGGCGCTGTCAACCAAATAGTCAGTTACTTTGTCCGCACGGCTCGTGTTACGGTGCTGGAAATCCCGAAACAAGGAGTTCGACATGTTGGGCGACGACGACATCTCGCACTGAGATGGCCGGGTTCCCGAGCGCGTTCTGATCTGTGATCCGCGGCTCGGTTCCCTTTGTCGTTCCATCCCACTTCACTCCTTCAAGGGCACCGTCATGTCTCAATCCCCTGTTGTCGCCTCCGGGCTGTCCTTCACCTGGCCGGACGACACCCCCGTCTTCCACGACCTCAGCTTTAGCGTCGAGGCCGGGTGCGTCGGCCTGGTCGCCCCGAACGGAGCCGGCAAGTCCACCCTGCTCCGGCTGATCAGCGGCGCGCTGACGCCGACCGCCGGCTCGATCAGTGTCGAGGGCGTCCTCGGCTACCTGCCGCAGGACCTGCCGCTGACCGCCGGCCGCACGGTCGCCGAGGTGATCGGCATCGCGGAGGTGATCGCGGCGCTGGACGCCATCGAGTCCGGCGACACCGACGAGCGGCACTTCACCACCATCGGCGACGCCTGGGACGTCGAGGAGCGCGCGCGGGCGGAGCTGGACCGGCTCGGCCTCGGGCACGTCTCGCTGCGCGAACCGCTCGGTGCGCTCAGCGGCGGCCAGGTGGTCTCGCTCGGGCTCGCCGCGCTGCTGATTCAGACTCCTGACGTGCTGCTGCTCGACGAGCCGACGAACAACCTGGACGTCGCCGCGCGGCACAAGCTCTACGACGTCCTGGACGGCTGGCGCGGCTGCGTGCTGGTGGTCAGCCACGACCGCGAGCTGCTGGACCGGATGGACCGCATCGCAGAGCTCGAAGGTGGCGAGATCCGGTTCTACGGCGGGAACTACAGCGCCTACGAGGAGGCCGTCGCCGCCGAGCGCGAATCGGCCGAACGGAACCTGCGCAACGCCGAGCAGGAACTCAAGCGCGAGAAGCGCGAGATGCAGCAGGCGCGCGAGCGGGCCGACCGGCGCGCCGGCACCGCGGCGAAGAACCTCAAGAACGCCGGCCTGCCGAAGCTCTTCGCCGGGAACATGAAGCGCAGCGCGGAGAAGGCCGCCGGCAGCGCGCAGACGATGCACGCCTCACGGGTCACCGAGGCGAAGGAGCGCGCCGACCAGGCGGCCAAGGCCGTGCGCGCCGACCAGGGCATCGCGCTGGAGCTGCCCGACACGCAGGTGCCCGCGGGGCGCACGTTGTTCGTGGGGGAGCAGCTGCGCAAGCGGCTCGGCGAGACCGAGATCTTCGCCGGGGACGGCGTCGACCTGGCGATCCGCGGGCCGGAGCGCATCGCGCTGTCCGGCGGGAACGGCGCGGGCAAGTCGACCTTGATGCGGCTGATCCACGGTGATCTGGAGCCGGACGGCGGGACGATCCGCCGTGCCGACGGCCGCGTGGCGTACCTGTCCCAGCGGCTGGACCTGCTGGACGACGACAAGACGGTAGCCGAGAACTTCGCGGCGTTCGCGCCGTCGCTGCCCGACAACCAGCGGCTGAACGTCCTGGCACGGTTCCTGTTCCGCGGCGCGCGCATCCACCTGCCGGTGCGTGTGCTGTCCGGCGGCGAGCGGCTGCGCGCGACGTTGGCGTGCGTGCTGTACGCGGAGCCGGCGCCGCACCTGTTGCTGCTGGACGAGCCGACGAACAACCTCGACCTGGTCAGCGTTGGCCAGTTGGAGAACGCGCTGAACGCCTACCAGGGGGCCTTCGTCGTGGTCAGCCACGACGAGCGGTTCCTGGAGGAGATCGGGGTCGACCGGAGGATCGAGCTGCGGGCCGGGGTGCTCAATTCAACCAAATAGTTAGTTGATGGTGCGTTAGGTTGCGTTCATGCAGCGCGACGCTGAAGCCACCAGGGTGGACCGCATCGCTGCGAGCGCACAGTCCAACAAGGCGCAGGTCTACCACTAGTTCACGAACGAGGCTGATCGTGCACATGGCCGCGTTCTGGGAGTTCATCAGCCCGGACATCATGCGGGTGATGGACGACGCGGACCGGGAGCAGCAGCGGGGGATTCTGCGGGTACGCCTGCCGAGACGTCGGCCGAGACGTCCGCCGAGGCTCCCGCCGCAGTGGGCTGAGCTATCGGTCGGAGTGCCCGAAGCGCGCCAGCTTGCTCAGCATGCTGACGGCGTCCGGACGCGCGACGGGATCGAAGAACGCTGCGTCGGCCGCCTCCACCGCCGCCATGGCGCGCGGTGCGAGGTCGGCGCCGGCGGCCGTGACGCGCAGTCGGCGCGCGCGGGTGTCGGCGGGGTCGACCTCGCGGGTGACCAGGCCCTTGGCTTCCAGGGTGCGGATCACCTGCGAGGTCATCTTCACGTCGGTGCCGGCCTGCTCGGCGACCGTGGCCTGGTTGGGGGTCAGGCCCTGGTCGTTGAGCCAGAAGGTGCAGGCGAGGAGGACGAACTGGACGTGCGTGAGGTCCAGGGGGGCCAGGACCGCGGCGATCTCGCGCTGCCACCGGAGGGTGACGCGCCAGAGGAGGAAGCCGGGCTGGTCTCCGGGGCCGCCTGCACCTTCGCTCATCAGGCGCTCGCCGCCAGTGCCAGCAGCTTGGTGACGACGTCCGGGAAGTCGGCGCAGATCTGCGGGCCGATCTCCGGTCCGAGCTCGTCGGCCGCCTCGCCGGTGATCTCGGTGCGGTAGGTGACCTTCGTGCGGCCGGCGCCGAGGTCCTCGATCAGGTGGTGGGTGGTGATGAGCAGGCCCGGGACCTCGCAGACGTCGATCCATGCCTGGTCCGGGACCACTTCGGTGATGGTCATGTGGATCGTGTCCTCGCCGGGCGGCGTCATCGTGAACGCGGTGCCGGCGGCGAACGGGCCGTGCAGCTCGACCTCGCCGACGCCGTCGTTCCAGGCGTGCCAGCCCAGCGGGTCGGCCCAGAGCGTCCAGACGGCGTTCGGCGTGACCTCGGCGGTGGCGCTGTATTCGTAGTCCCACATGGTGTTCCCCTCCCGTGGTGAATTGGTCTATGCACAGACTATCTGCGCGCAGGCTATCTCGCAACTGCAAAGTTTTCGCAGGTGAGAGTGGGTGGCAATAGTTGCTCATATTCGTCAATGCGAAGATGGGAAGCTATAGTGGCTGCCGTGAAGACGCTCCCCGCCCTCATGTTCGCCGCCGCCGGAGTCGGGTTCGGCCACGCCGTGCTGCCCGACCACTGGATGCCGCTCGCGGTGCTGTCCCGGACCCGGCGCTACCCGACCTGCCGGACGGTGCGGCTGTCGTTGGCCGCCGGGGTCACGCATGTTCTGGTGTCGTTGCTGATGGGTGCGGTGCTGGTGCTGGTCGGATTGCAGTTCCGGGACACGGTGTCCCGGCACACCGATCTGGTGATCGGCGGGATTCTGCTGGTCACCGGGGCGGCGTTCCTGGTCATGGAGTTGGTCGGGCGTGGTCATGGGCACAGCCATGACGGCGAGCACGGGCATGGATATGGACATGGCCGCGGACATGGCCCCACGCATGACCACGGCCATGGCCACGAGCACGAGCACGAGCACGAGCACGGCCACGAGCACGAGCACAGCCATGATCACGGCCACGCACACGGCGCCGCGACCAACCACCGCGACGCCCGCGGCCTGGCCGCGTTCCTGGTGCCGTTCGGGGCGGCCGCCTCGCCGGATCTGACGATCCTGCCGGTCTTCCTGGCCGCCGGCGCGGTCGGCGTCGCCGCCTCGGTCACCTCGCTGCTCGTGTTCGCGACGGTCACCGTGGCCACGATCGTCGGGCTGACCACCGCCACCGCGGCCGGCGCCAGGCTGCTGACCGCGCCGTGGATCGACCGGGGCGCCAACCTGCTGACCGCCGGGACCTTGGTGCTCGTCGGCGGGCTCGTCGCCGGTGGTGTCATCTAGTTCCCGCACGCCGTCATGTGGTCCACCACGTGCCGGATCGCCAGGTCCTGGGCCCGCAGGTGCGCCTGCAGCCGCTCGCAGGCCCGCAGCACCGCCTCGGCGTCGCGGAACGTCATCTCCGCGCGCCGGTCGGCGGCGCGGCCCAGCACCTGCTGGCCGAGCATGATCACGAACATCAGCAGCAGCTGCGCCAGGCTCGACAGGAACAGCAGGAACGCGAACGGATACGGGTCGAACCGCAGCACCCCGGCCCGCGCCAGGGCGATCCACACCAGCTGGAACAGCGTCGCGACGTAGAAGGCGCCCATGGTGCCGCAGCGCTCCGTGATCCGGGCCGCGAGCCGGGCGTTGACGCCGACGTGCTCGTCGGCCATCGACGGCGGGGTCGCGAAGCGCTCGGCGGCGGCCGTCAGCTGGCCCTGCTCGATCTCGTCGAGGACCACGCAGGATGCCAGGTGCAGGTCCTGGGCGATGAGGTGGTTCTGGATCTGCTCGCAGTCGTGCAGGATCGCCTCGGCGTCCTCGAAGGTCTGCCGCGCGCGGCGGTCGCCGGTCCGGCCCAGGACCTGCTGGCCGAGCAGGATGACGAAGACCAGCAGGAGCTGCACCACGTTGCCCAGGAACAGCATGAACGGGTACGGATACGGGTCGAACCCGAAGAACGCCCGCGAGCCCAGCAGCATCCACGCCACGGTGATCGCCACGCACGCGTAGACCGTGCCCATCGACCCCAGCCGCCGCGTGAGCCAGGCCGCGAGCCGTCCGCCGGCCCCGGCGTACTCGTGCTCGACGCGGGCGTGGCCATGCCGGAGCCGCACGTGGACGTGGGGGTGGCGCATGGACGTGTAGAGGCTCACAAGCGCCTAAAATATCCGAACCATGGCAAACATCGGTTTCATGGCGTGTCGGCTCAAGTCGACGTGGCTTCAAGCGGTTTGCTGGATGTGTGCACCAACCATCAGCGGGAACGCCGAACGCAGCCGGACCGCACGGTCCCCGCTCCGGGGCCAGGCAGCGGCCCGGTCCCCGACCGCGGCCGCCGGTCCGCCGGAGCCGGCGCTCCCGCTGGCTGTGGGCCACGGCCTCGACGATGTCGATGTCGGTGCTGTTGGTCAGCCTCACCGGGGCGTGGCTGCGAGCCGCGGTGCTCGGCGGCTTCCAGCGCTCGGCGGCGCTCGGCGGCACGATCCCGAAGTCGCACGACGGCTCGGTCAACATCCTGCTGATGGGCCTGGACTCGCGGCGCGACAACCAGGGCCACGACCTGCCGGCCGCGATGCTGGACAAGCTGCACGCCGGCTCCTCCAGCGACGTCGGCGGGTACAACACCAACACCCTGATCCTGTTGCACGTCCCGGCCGACGGCTCGCCGGCCACCGCGGTGTCGGTGCCGCGCGACGACTGGGTCGCCATCCCGAACCTGGGCTGGCACAAGATCAAGGAGGCCTACGGCCGGGCCAAGGCGGCCGCGGAGTCGGCACTGGTGAAGGCCGGAAACGGGCCGACCGGCGACGCGCTGGAGGCGGCCGGGCGCGAGGCCGGGCGGGCCTCGGCGATCGCGGCGGTGCAGGGGCTGCTGAACGTGCCGATCGACCACTTCGCCGAGGTGAACCTGGCCGGGTTCTACGACGTCGCGGTGGCGCTCGGCGGGGTGACCGTGTGCCTGAACAAGGCGGTGCAGGACGACTACTCCGGCGCCGACTTCCCGGCCGGCGTGCAGACCCTGGACGGGTCGAAGGCGCTGGCGTTCGTCCGGCAGCGGCACGGGCTGCCCGGCGGCGACCTGGACCGGACGCGGCGGCAGCAGGCGTTCCTGGCGGCGGTGCAGCGGAAGCTGTCCGACGACGGGGTGCTGTCCGACGTCGGCAGGCTGTCCGGGCTGGTCGGCGCGGTGAAGCGGGACGTCGTGGTCGACGACGGCTTCGACGTGCTGTCGCTGATCTCCAAGGCCGGGAGCCTGAAGGCCGGCCGGATCCAGTTCCACACGCTGCCGATCGAGGGGTTCGCGACCCGCGACGGGGAGGACGTGAACCTGGTCGATCCGGCGAAGGTGCAGGCGGCGATGAAGGTGTACTTCTCGGATGCCAAGGCCGGGCCGGGGCAGGCGGGGCAGACGGGACAGACGCGTCAGGCTTCGGTCGCGAGGGCTGGACTCGCCGCGCTGCCGCAGGCTGACGGGACGACTTCCGATGGGACGACCGAGGACGGGATCGCCTGCGTGAACTGAGATCAGCCTGCTGCGGCGTTGTTCGGCTGCGGCAGGTCGGAGCAGATGTCGGTGTCGGCCGGCCGGTCTTTGAGATCGGTCGGCGGCGCCGGGGACGGTGTCACGGACGGCGCCAGGGACGGTGCCGAGCTCGGAGAGCCGGACGGCTGGGCAACAGTGTTCGGTGCTGGAGAGGCGGTCGGCGATGGAGTCGCAGGGCTGGCTGTCGCAGTGCCGGGGCCCGTCGGCAAGCTCTGATCGGCGTTGATCAGGCCCCACACCGTCTGCGCGGAGGGGGCCGGATCCACCCGGTTCGGATCGTTCGGGTCCTGCACTGTCGGCAGCGTGATGAAGTTGATGTCGTGCGGCTTCAGCCCCTGCACCTGGCCGGCCAGGTCGAGCAGCGCCGAGACCGAGCCGAGGGCCTGGTCGGTGGTGATCGACGAGGTCGTGATGTCCGCGAGCTGGTAGAGCCGGCCGGCGTCGGCCAGCGTGCCGCTGTCCTCGATCTTGGTGATCAGCGAGGTCAGGAACATCTTCTGCATCTCGATGCGGCCCAGGTCGCTGCCGTCGCCGATGCCGTGCCGGTCGCGGACGAAGGCCAGCGCCTCGTCGCCGGTGACCACGTGCCGGCCGGCCGGGAGGTTCAGGTGGCTGTAGGGGTCGTCGATGCCGCCGGGCGGGATGCAGACCTCGACACCGCCGAGGTAGGTGACGATCTTGCGGAAGCCGTTGAAGTCCAGGCGGACGAAGTGGTCCACGCGGACGCCGAAGAACTGTTCGACGGTCGCCGCCGTGCACAGCGGGCCGCCCAGGCTCATGGAGGCGTCGAACATCGCGCCGGCCTGGCCGGGGATGGTGCCGGTGCCGTCGCGGGTCGGGCAGGGCGGGCGGTTCACGATGGTGTCGCGGGGGATGGACACCACCAGGGCGTACTTCCGGTCGCCGGAGACGTGCAGCAGCATCGAGGTGTCCGACAGGTCGGTGCCGGTGGCGCCGCCGAAGCTGCCGGTGGCGTCCGAGCCGCCGAACTGGCCGGTCTGGCCGTCGCGGGTCTGGGAGCCGAGCAGCAGGATGTTGACCGGCGGGCCGGCTTTGGGGCGGTCGGTCAGCGTGTTCAGGTCGCCGGCGGTCTCGATGTTGCCGTTGAGGTGCAGGTAGACGTAGCTCGCCGCGCCGCCGACCGTGAGCAGCAGGGAGGCCGAGCAGAGGGCGATGATGGTCTTGATCTGTGCTGCCCGGCCCGCTGCCATTCCTTGACCCCTTCGCGACTCCTGTCTCTATATGGTCGCCGGGACGGGGCCGCTTCACACCGCAAAACCGCCGGTCAAGGCTCCGTGTCGCCTAAATGGAGCCGAGCCGGCGGTTCAGCGCGGAGTTTGGTCAGTTCCGGCGACCGCCGCCGCCGAAGAGGCTGAGGAAGAACAGGAACACGTTCAGGATGTCCAGGAAGATCGACGCGGCCAGCAGCGGTGCCGAGGCGATGTTCTGGGTCCGGCGCAGCCGCTGGAAGTCCACCAGCGTGAACCCGGCGAAGATCACCAGGCCGGCCACGCTGTAGATCACCGAGGCGTGCGGGATGTTCACGAAGATCGCGACCACCCCGAAGACCAGCAGCGCCACCAGGGCCCAGAAGCTGGCGCGGGCCACCCCGGACAGGTCGCGCTCGGTGGCGTACCCGGCCGAGCCCAGCGCTCCGATGAACAGCGCGGTCGCGGCGCCCGCCTGCCACAGCGCCTTGGGGTTCACGGTCGCGTAGTAGACCAGCGTCGGGGACATCGCGATGCCCATCAGCAGGCCGAAGGCGCCGAGGAGCACGACGGTGGCCTGCGGCGAGCGCGCGGCGGTGAAGCGCATCGCGATCAGGCACACGAAGGCCGCGATGAAGCCGATGAACACCGCGGCGTTGGAAAGGTTCCGGCCGGCGTAGGCGCCGAGCGCGAACAGTGCCGCCGTGGCGGCGACGAAGCCCATGGTCCGGGCGAACAGGGTGTTCGTCGAGATCCCATAGCCCCGTCGGGACATTGTCGTGTCGTACACGGTCACCTCCTACCCCCGGTCGGGGGGGTTCAGTACTTCCTGGAAGGCACAGTCAGCGCTGGCCGGATAGCGTTACAGCATTGGATTCTGGCGTTTCCGGGTGGAGGTTGCATGACGAACTCGCAGCAGGAGACGCCTCCGGAGATCCTGGACCTCCCAGTGGGCATCGACGCGGCCGGGACGCGGCGGGAAACCGACGCGATGGGGGCGGTCGACGTGGCCGCCGACAAGTACTGGGGCGCCCAGACGCAGCGGTCGCTGGAGCACTTCACCGTCGGCGACGACCACATGCCGCAGGAGATCCACCACGCGTACGGCTTCGTGAAGATGGCCGCCGCGCTGGTCAACGGCGAGGCCGGACGGCTGCCGCGGTGGATGGCCGACCTGATCGCCCGGGTCGCCTCCGAGGTGATCGCCGGCGACCTCGACGAGCACTTCCCGCTCTACGTCTGGCAGACCGGCTCCGGGACGCAGACCAACATGAACGTCAACGAGGTCATCAGCAACCGCGCGATCCAGCTGGCCGGCGGCACGCTCGGCACCAAGTCCCCGGTGCACCCCAACGACCACGTCAACCTCGGCCAGTCCTCCAACGACAGCTTCCCGACCGCGACGCACGTCGCCGCGGTGCTGACGCTGCAGAACCACGTGCTGCCCGAACTCAGGAACCTGCACGCGGCGCTGGACGACAAGGCGCGGCAGTGGGCCGACGTCCCCAAGACCGGCCGCACGCACCTGCAGGATGCCGTCCCGCTCACCGTCGGCCAGGAGTGGTCCGGCTACGCGGCCCAGATCGCCGCCGCCACCGACCGCCTGGAATCCGCGCTCCCGGGCCTGCACGAACTCGCCGCCGGCGGCACCGCGGTCGGCACCGGCCTGAACGCCCCGCCCGGATTCGCCGAACGCTTCGCCTCCGAACTCGCCGAACTCACCGGCCAGCCCTTCGTCACCGCACCGAACAAGTTCGCCGCCCTGGCCGGCGCCGAGGCGATGGTCGCGGCCTCGGCCGGCCTGCGCGGCGTCGCGGCACCGCTGCTGAAGATCGCCAACGACATCCGCTTCCTCGGCTCCGGCCCCCGCAACGGCCTCGGCGAACTCCGGCTGCCGGAGAACGAGCCCGGCAGCTCGATCATGCCGGGCAAGGTCAACCCGACGCAGTGCGAGGCCACGATGATGGTCTGCCTGAAGGTGATGGCCGACGACGGCGCCCTGGCCACCGCCGCCGGCATGGGCAACTTCGAACTCAACACCATGCGCCCGCTGATCGCCTCCTCGTTCCTGCACTCCGCGCGCATCCTCACCGACGCGATCCGCAACCTGCGCGTCTTCTGCATCGAAGGCATCGAACTCGACCGCGAACGCATCGACCACGACCTGGGGCGCTCGCTGATGCTGGTGACGGCGCTGACCCCGGAGATCGGCTACGACCGCGCCGCGCAGATCGCGCACACCGCCGACGCCGAGGGCACGACGCTGCGCGACGCGGCGGTGCGGAGCGGGTGGCTGACGACGGAGGAGTTCGACGCGATTGTGGATCCTCGGGCCATGACGGGGCAGGACGGGTGGCCGGGTGGGGGGTGAGGTGCGCGGTGGTGAGCGGCGGTGCGGCGAAGCGTGCCTGGTGCGGCCGGGTTTCCGGGTCCGGTGAGAACCGGGGCCTCGGTGGCCTTGGCTGGCGATGCGGCTGTTGGGCCGAGCGTGGCGGCATTTTGTTAGGGAATTATCGCCCCTTATACGCAGATATAGCACGCGCCACCGACACCCCGCCGCTATCACCGACACCCCACCCCGATCACTGACATCGCCACTGCCGTCGCCGCCCCTCACCGGCCTCCAGCAGCAGCGCGACTCAACCGCGTCCCCAAATCGGCGACGAACTCCCGAAGCTCCGGCGGCTCCAGCACCTCGAAGTCAATCCCCTTCAGCGCGATGTAGATTGCGATCGTGTCCAGCGCCTCGGCGCCTGTGTAGTACAAACACGAATGCTCGTCGCGTGCCTCGAGTCGTCCGGCGGTCGGTGTCGTGGTCTGTGCCACCTTCTCCAGTGGTGCGTGGAACAGGATCGTGGCCTGATACCGGTACGGTGCGCGTGTCAGCGAGTCCGACACGTACGTCTCCGTGCCTCCCTCCGGCTCGGCTCGCGGTGTGAAGCGTGCGCCTGGTTGGATCGGGCCGGTGACGCGGTCTACGCGGAAGGTGCGCCAGTCGTCTCGGTCGAGGTCGTAGGCGAGTAGGTACCAGTTCCGTCCGGCCCGGACCACGCGGTAGGGCTCGACGCGGCGGGTGGTGTCCCGGTAGCCGAAGCGCACGCCTTCGTGCGCGCGGCAGGCTGTGGCCAGGGCCGTGAGCAGCGATGCGTCCACGACCGGGCAGTCGCCGGGGAGCAGCATGATCGCCGACTGGAGGCTGCTCACTCGGTGCCGCAGACGTGAGGGCAGGATCATCTCGATCTTGCTCAGCGCTCGCAGCGAGCTCTCCTCGATCCCGGTCACCCAGCCTGCCGCCGAGCCGCGCAGGCCGACCACCACCGCGACCGCCTCGTCGTCGTCCAGGAGCAGCGGGGGCAGGGCCGCGCCGACGCCGAGGCGGTAGCCGCCGGCTATGCCCGGCGTGGATTCGACTGGGTAACCGAGGTCGCGGAGGCGGTCCACGTCGCGGCGCACTGTGCGGGTGGTGACCTCCATGCGCTCGGCGAGTTCGGCGCCGGGCCAGTCGGGGCGGGACTGGAGCAGTGAGAGCAGGCGGAGCAGGCGCGCTGAGGTCTGGAGCATGCTTTCCCAACTCCCCGGAATCCGGCTCGAAACGAGGACAGAAGCTGTCCGCAAGTCCTCCTAGTGTTCCTTATGCGGGTCCGAGGGGGACACCGTTCACGCAGCTAGGGCTGGAGACCTCATGATCCTGATTACGGGTGCGACCGGGAACGTCGGGCAGATCGTCGTGGAGCGGCTGGCCGCCGAGGGCCACGACGTGCGGGCGCTGAGCCGCCGGCCTTCGCAGACCGAGTGGCCGTTCGGAGTCCAGGCCGTCGAGGGGGACCTGAGCGATGCGGCCTCGCTCGGCCCGGCGCTGGAAGGCGTCGAGTCGGTGTACCTGTTCCCGGCCCCGGGGCTCGGCGCGGACTTCGTCGCCGCGGCCGAGGCCGCCGGGGTGCGGCACGTGGTCCTGCTGTCGTCCGGAGCCGTCGACGACGACCTGGACGTTCAGGACGGCCCGATCGCCAGCCGGCACTTCGAGATCGAGCAGCTGCTCCGCGCCTCCGGCATGCGCTGGACCTTCCTGCGCGCGAACACCTTCGCCGCCAACAGTCTGCCGTGGGGCTACCAGACCAAGAACGGCGACGAGATCTGCGGCGCCTACGCCGAGGCCGCGGCACCCGTCGTCCACGAGGCCGACATCGCCGACGCCGCCGTGGCCGCCCTGACCGCCGAGGGCCACGACGGCAAGACCTACCAGATCACCGGACCGGAGCTCCTGACGCACGCCGACCAGGCGCGCATCCTCGGCGAGGTGCTGGGCCGGCCGATCCGCTACGTCGAGATCGACGTCGAGCAGGTGCGCCGGCAGATGGGGGCCTTCGTCCCGGCCCCGATCCTGGCCGACATCCTGAAGTTCTGGGAGCGGTCGCTGGAGTACCCGCACGCGGTGAGCCCGGACGTCGAGACGCTCACCGGACACAAGGCGCGCGACTTCCGCAGCTGGGTCGAGGAGCACGCCGACGCCTTCTAAGGCAGGCAACAGGGCACTGAGAAGGTCAGTCCCGACCGGAGACGCGAGAAGGCCGCTCCCGACCGCCGTGAAAGGCGACCGGGAGCGGCCTTCAACTAGCGTCCAGAGTTCAGCCTCAGCTGACGGTGAGCGCGGTGTCGTCGATCACCCACGAGGTCGGGTCCTCGTAGTCGTTGGTCCCGGTGAACTGCAGCGTCACAGTCTTCCCGGCGTACTGAGCCAGCGAAACGCTCTGCTGCGCGTACCCGCTGTTGGCGTTCAGGTTGGTGAACGTCTTCAGCGTCCCCAGCGCGTTGCCCGAACCGTCCAGCACCTGCACCGTCAGCTTGTCGTAAGCCTTGGTCTTGCTGGTCTCGGTGGTGTCGGTGTGCAGCCAGAAGCTGAACGTGTACGTCGAGCACCCGCTCGGAATCGCAACAGACTGCGACAGCGTGTCAGTCGTGCTGACGGTGCCGCCCAGCCACGCGTCCCACGAACCGGAGTGCGCCGGCTCGTCGGTCGCGTCGTTGGTGATGATGTCGCTGGAGGACGCGGTCCACGCGGCGTCGCCGGTCCCGTCCTCGAAGCCGGGGTCGCCCAGCAGCTGCCCGGCACCGGTGCAGCCGCCGCCGGTCCCGCCGGCCGCGCTGATGACCCAGCTGAAGGTGGTGCTGCCGGAGGCGCCGGTGCCGTCGGTGGCGGTGACCGTCACCGAGCTGGTGCCGGCGGTGGTCGGGGTGCCGGAGATGGCGCCGGTCGCGCTGTTGATCGCCAGGCCTGCGGGCAGGCCGGTGGCTGCGTAGGCGAGGGTCTGGCCGGCGGCCGAGTCGGCGGCCGTGACCTGCACGGAGGCCGCGGTCCCGACGGTGCCGGTCTGGTTGCCCGGGTTGCTGACCGTCACGGTCGAGGTGCCGCCGCCGCCGTTGCTCGGCGTCTGGTTGAAGTCGGCGGTGAAGGTGTTCTCGATGCCGGTCAGGACGCCGGAGTCGGAGATGATCAGGCCGAGTTCGCGGTTGCTGTTCAGCGAGTTGTCCGAGAAGTTCTCAGAACCCTGGAACACCTTCGCGCTGGAGGTGCCGTAGTCGGCGACGATCGCCTTGGCGTGCACGTAGAAACCGGTCTGCGAGGTGTACTGCGTGACCTTGACGCCGGCCGCCTCGACCTGGCTGATCTGGCTGTTGTACTTGCCGCCGGTGTTCTCCAGCACGCAGCGCACCGTCACGCCGCGCTGCGCCGCCGCGACGATCGCGCTGACCAGCGCCGGGTCGCCGAACTCCTCCTCCTGCACGTCCAGGGTCCTGGTGGCGCCGTTGATCAGCGCGAGCAGGTGGGTCTGGGAGTCGGTCGGCGACCAGACCAGGTTGTCGCCGTCGCTCGGGGTGATCGAGGTGTCGGTGAAGTCGGCGCCGAAGACCTGCTCCACGGCCGCCACGTCGTTCTGGTCGGTGTCGAAGACCGAGTAGTCGTGTGAGGTCGCGTAGTAGGTGCTGTCCAGGTTGCCGGTGCTGATCCAGGACGTCGCGCCGTCGACGGTGATCGTCTTCTGGTGCGTGTAGGTGAACGCCGAGGAGCTGTAGACGACCGGCACGCCGCCGGCCTGCAGGGCGCTGTAGGCCGCGCTGTTCACCGAGGTCTGCTTGCCGTCCAGGATCACCCGGACCTTGACGCCCGCCTTGTACTTGTTCACCAGCGCCGTGGTGACGGTGGTGTCGCGCAGCTCGTACATCGTGACGTCGATGCTCTTGGTGGCGCTGTTGATGAAGCTGTAGATCGCGTTCTCGCCCTGGTCGGGCAGGATCAACAGGCGGTAGGTGCCGGCGGCGTGGGCGGCCGGCGCCAGCAGCACGCCGGACGCGGCGGTCGCGGTGGCGACCACGCCGAGGCCGAAACGGCGGATGGCGGATTTGAGCATTCCGGTTCTCCTGCAGAGAGGTGGCGGATGGGTTTGTGGCTGAGGGCGATGAGGCTGTGAGGGCCGGGCGGAGCCCCTGACAGGGCTGAACCCACAAGGGAAAGTACAGATCAGCACTTAAGGCGCATAGGGTATTTGACAGAACTTTTAGATGAACAGGGCCTGTCGCAGGAGTGCGCGGTTTAAATGCGCGCAGGGCGATAGAGGCGCCGGTCTGTCTCGGCGCCTGGCAAGCCTTCCAGGATGCCCGACCATCGATGATCGACTCAAGAGGCTGGTGCGCTGAGCCAGAGTCGGTGCGATCCGGTCGCGGGCAGCGAATGCATGGGGGTGCTGATAATAATGGACATAGTCGATTTCGTGCAGTGGCTTGAGGAGCCCGCCGCGCAATTGTTGGCGACGGTTCACGCGGCTAAAAGCGTGCCTTTAGACGCTCCCATTACTCCCACTACCTGGACTGGCAAAGGCCCTGCGGTGGTGGAGATCGGCTGCTTCAGCACACCGTGGCGCTCGCCGTCGATCGTCCGGAGGTTGTGAATGCCTTTGTGGAGCTGGGTTTCGGCTTCGACCAGAGGACGGACAGATCCCGGCGGCGGCCACGATCGGCATCGCCGTCGTGACCGCCGCCGCGCGGGGCGCGCTCCGGGCACCGTTCGTTCCGGTTCGCTACTCGCTCACCCGGCTGATCGATGCGCGCGTCAAGGCGTGACGCGTCGTTGGTGTCAGGGTGCTGACAAGCGGTTCAGCGTGTTCGAGAAGTCGTCGACGAAGTACAGCGACCGCCGGTCGGGCGCGACCGCCAGGCCGAACAGGTTCCCGGCGCCGGAGGGCGATCCGTTGGTGTCCAGCGTCCGCTTGGCGATCTGGGTGCCGTCGCCGGTGGTCTCCACCAGGTTGCCGTCGCCGGCGTTGACGGTCAGCACGTCGCCGTTCGGCGCCACGGCCAGGCCCAGCGGGGTGTTGAGCGCGTTGCCGGCGGTGACGGTGCGGCCGGCTCCGGCGTCGGTCCCGCGCCAGGTCGCGTTCGGGATCGCCGCCACGCGGTCGCCGACGGAGTCCGCGACGTACAGGGTGCCCTGCCGGTCCAGCGCGACGCCGGTCGGTCCGACCACCAGGGCGGCGGGGTCCGTGCGCTCGCCGAAGCCGGAGGCGATGACGCGGGAGTCCAGGACCGTCGGCGGGTAGTCGGGGCCCGAGCTGATCAGGAGCCTGACGACGGTGCCGTGGTGGACCGTCGCGCCGTTCGCGGCGACGGTGCCGTTCAGGACGTTGGTGACGAACAGCTCGGTGACGTCGCCGAGGTCCAGGGCGGTCATGTCCCAGGGGCCGTTCAGGCCGTGGCCGGTGATCGTCTCCTGGACCCGGCCGCGGCTGTCGAGGACGAGCAGGCATCCGGACTGCGCGGTCGCGGAGGTGCCGTCCGCCGTGGGCAGGCTGCCGACGATCACCCAGCCGTTGCGCAGGACCGACAGGGCCGTGGTCAGGCCGACGCCGCCGGGGCACACGCCGGGCAGGTGCGCGGGGTCGATCGCGGCGAACGGCGACGCGGTGCCGTCCGGGGCGACCTGGACGATCGTGGTGCCCGTGCCCTGCAGGTTGGAGGACGCGTTGAAGTTGCTGACCAGGACGTCGCCGCCGTGCAGGCGTCCGACGCTGCGCGGGACGACGGCGACGCCGTAGGGGTTGACGTCGCCGTTCGCCGGGACCGTCGAGGCGATGGTGGAGACGGTGTGAAGCGGGCCGACGAAGGGCGAGCGGGCGGACGCGGTCGCGGTGGCGCCGGACTGCGCGGCGGCGAGGGTGAGACATGTCGCGGCCACGGCCGCGGTGGCCAGCCGCCGGGTCCACGGGGACCGTAGGAGGGGCCGCGCGGGGGAGGGCATGCGGGTATCAGACATGGATGTTCCTTCTGGGCAGGTCCGAGTGGTACTGCTTCCAGCAGGAAACGGATCCGGTCGGTTGCGGGTTCGGTCCCTTGATCCGAAAAGGTGACGTCCGTGTCGGCTCACGCCATCCCGGCCGGCGGGCCCTCCTGCTCGCCGAGCGTCGGCGAGAACACGGCCGTGTAGTGCTCGAACAGCGGCTGCCACGCGTCCTTGTCGCGGGTGCCGGTGGCCAGCAGGTCCAGGCACGCTTCCCAGCCCGCGGCATTGCGGGCGGCGACGGCCGGGCGCAGCTCGTCGACGAGGACGAGCAGGGTGCCGGTGCCGTGCGGGGTGAGCGTGAAGCGCAGTGTCTCCTCGCCCCAGGTGAAGGACAGGGACTCCGGCTCGCGGACGTCCAGGACCTCGCCCTTGATCGTGAAGGCGTCGGGCTCGGGCCCGAACGGGAAGGTGATCCCGGCGCCGGGGACCCAGCGTTCGCCGTCGACGACCACGTCGCACGGGAACCACTTCTTGAGCTGCTCGCGCTCGGTCAGGGCCTGCCACACGACCTGTGGGGGATCGGGCAGGACGCGCTCCAGACGGATCGCGGCCCCCTGCGTACCCCCGGTCGTCAACGATGCCTCGCTCATGTCTTCCTCCGGTCTTCCAGATGTGCTTCCAGGCGGTCCAGACTGCGGGTCCACAGCCAGCGGTACTGCGCCAGCCAGTCGTCGACCTCGGCGAGCGGCTCGGGCCGTATGCGGTAGAAGCGGTGCTGCGCGTCGGGCCGCACCTCGACCAGCCCGGCCTCCCGCAGCGCCCGCAGGTGCTTGGACACCGCGGGCTGGCTCGCGCCCAGGCGCTCGGACAACTCGCCGACCGACTTCTCGCCCTCGCGGAGGAGTTCCACGATGGCCAGCCGGCGCGGCTCGCCGAGGGCTTGGAATGCTGCGGCGACGGTCATGAGGCGAGTGTGCCTCTGCGGTTATATGCCTGTCAAGGAATGTGTGGCGGAGCAGGGGACGAGCACGGAGGATGGACGGTCGGGAAGGCGATCAGCAGTGCCCGGGCGCGGGCAACAACCAGCTGGTCAGCGGCGCGTGGCAGCAACGGCGGGGCGGCCGGCCAGCCGGCGGAAGGCGGACGTGCGAGCGAAGCTCAGGTCACGTTCAGTTCCCGCTCCACCGGCGTCCGGAACCGTGGCGTCACCCGCACCTCGCCCAGAATCGCCTGCCACCGCTCGGTCTCGGCCGCGATCGCCTTCTGCCCCTCCCGGCCGACGTCGCGCAGCAGCTTCGTAGCGATCGTGCCGTCCGGGAGTTGGATCCAGCCGCCGACGATCTCGCCGTTCCACCACAGCGTCGGTCCGGCGTTGCCGGCGCGGTCGAAGAGCTGCGTTTTGATCTCCTCGGCGAGGTACCAGTCGCGGCCCTGCCAGCCCATCGTCGTCGGGTCCAGGGCGGGGAGGAGGGCGGCCCAGGGTTCCGGCGCCGGGAGCGGGTCCAGGTCGTCCGGGAGGAGCCAGCCGGTGCCGTCGGCCAGTGCCACCTGCGTGGCCCCGATCGCCTTCAGTGCCCTGCGGGCGTCGGTGACCTTCCAGCCGGTCCACCACTTCAGGTCCGCCTCCGTGGCCGGCCCGAACGCGTGCAGCCAGCAGCGCGCCAGCTCTGCTTGGGCCTCCGGGACAGCGATGTCCGCGTGGCCGGTGCCCGGTTCCCAGCGGTGCTGGCTCGACAGCCAGGTGCCGACCGGCCGGCCCCGGACCACCGCGCCGTCGAAGCCGAGGACGCGCAGGACGCGGCCGGAGGCCGGCTGCCAGGCCTCCCACTTCGTGCCCTTGCCGTACAGCACCTGGTCCCGCAGGCCCGGCACGGTTTTGCCGAGTTCCGCGCCGGTCGCCGAGCCGCGGCGGCGGACTTCGGCGATCGTCGCCGCCTCGACCTTCTCCAGCCACGCCTCGTCGAGGCCCGCGGCCACCGCGTTCTTCAGCAGCAGGCCGCGTTCCTTGAGCCACAGTTCGCGGGTCGTCGAGGCCTGAACCACCGACGCCAGCTCGGTCGGGAACACGAACAGCGTCTGGCGCATGCCGTGCATCCGCACCAGGGTCCGGTCGTCGTAGAGCGCGCGCTCGACCTCCGAGATCGACGGCGACTGGAGGCGCGCCATCGCCGAGAGATACACCGAGGCGGCGTCCGTCGAGTGCAGCGCGACGAGGGCGTCGGTCACGGCTTCCGGGGTCGGCGCGGCCGTGCCCGGCGCCAGCAGGTGCCGCGTCGCCAGGCGCGCGCGGCGTTGGTCGTCGTCTACCGAAAGCGCCCCGTGTGAAGTCACGCGTTCATCTTGCGCAGCCCGCGCACCGAGCGCCACCCGATCACGCCGATCGCCACGCCCGCGACGATCGACACCGTCACCAGAACCGCGTGCACCAGGAAGAACGAAGTGGGTCCGTTGTTCCAGGACCTCTTGTCGTCCCAGATCGCCTCCATGAAGCGCGGCCAGATGATCACTGACCACACTCCGAACGCCACCAGGAACCACGACGCGACACGCCCGAGCTTCACTTGTACTCCTTACCTGCGGCGGGCTTCGAACCCACCCCGAGAGGAACCTTGGATCAAGTAAATCTCGTAGACTGCCGGAGCCGCGCCCGCCCCACCCGCAGGAGGATCCCTGTGTCCGATTCCTTCGTCCACCTGCACGTTCACACCGAGTATTCGATGCTCGACGGTGCGGCGCGGCTGAAGGACATGTTCAAACACGCCACCGAGTTGGGCATGCCCGCGGTGGCGATGACGGACCACGGCAACATGCACGGCGCGGCCGACTTCACCAAGCAGGCGATGGGCGCCGGCATCAAGCCGATCCTCGGCATCGAGGCGTACGTGGCGCCCGAGTCGCGCTACAACCAGAAGCCGGTCCGCTGGGGCCAGCCGCACCAGAAATCGGACGACGTCTCCGGCGGTGGCCTCTACGGCCACGCCACGATCTGGGCCCGGGACGTCACCGGTCTGCAGAACCTCACCAAGCTCTCCTCGCGGGCGTTCACCGAGGGCTTCGCCCGCAAGTACCCGCGCATGGACGCCGAGCTCATGGCGGAGCACTCCGCCGGTCTCATGGCCACCACAGGCTGCCCCTCCGGCTTCGTCCAGACCCGCCTGCGCCTGGAGCAGTTCGACGAGGCCTACGCCGCCGCCGCGCAGTACCAGGAGATTTTCGGCAAGGACAACTTCTACCTCGAGCTGATGGACCACGGCCTCGACATCGAGACCCGGGTCCGCGAGGGCCTGCTGGAGATCGGCCGCAAGCTCAACATCCCGCCGGTGGTCACCAACGACTCGCACTACACCTACCAGCACGAGTCCACCGCGCACGACGCGCTGCTGTGCATCCAGACCGCCTCGAACATCGCCGACCCCGACCGCTTCCGGTTCGGCGGCGACGGCTACTACCTGAAGTCCGCCGACGAGATGCGGGCGATCGCCGCCACCGACGAGATCTGGCAGGAAGGCTGCCGGAACACGCTGCTGATCGCGGAGAAGGTGAACCCGGAGGGGATGTTCTCCTACCGGAACCTGATGCCGCGCCTGGACCCGCCGGCGGGGATGACCGAGGACGAGTGGTTCCGCCAGCTCGCCTACGAAGGACTGAACAAGCGCTTCCCGGCCGGGATCCCGGATCAGAAGACCTACCACGACCGCCTCGAGTTCGAGCTCGACGTCATCCTGTCGATGGGCTTCCCGTCCTACTTCATCGTGGTCGCGGACTTCATCAACTGGGCCAAGGACAACGGCATCGCCGTGGGTCCCGGCCGCGGTTCGGCCGCAGGCTCGCTGGTCGCGTGGTCGCTGGGCATCACCGACGTCGACCCGATCCCGTTCGACCTGCTGTTCGAGCGGTTCCTGAACCCGGACCGCGTCACCCCGCCCGACATCGACATCGACTTCGACGACCGCCGCCGCTCGGACGTGATCCGCTACGTCACCGAGAAGTACGGCGAGGACAAGGTCGCGATGATCGCCACCTTCGGCCGGATCAAGGCGAAGGCGGCGATCAAGGACTCCAGCCGGATCCTGGGATACCCGTTCGCGATGGGAGACCGCATCACCAAGGCGATGCCGCCGGACGTGATGGGCAAGTCGATGCCGCTGAGCGGCGTGTTCGACAGCAACCACCCGCGCTACGGCGAGGCCGGCGAGATCCGCGGGATGTACGAGCAGGACGCGGACGTCAAGAAGGTCATCGACACCGGCCGCGGCGTCGAGGGCCTGATCCGCCAGCCCGGGGTGCACGCGGCCGGCGTCATCATCTCCCCGGAGAGCATCACCGACCACGTGCCGGTCATGATGCGCCCCGCCGACGGCGTCATCATCACGCAGTTCGACTACCCGACCTGCGAGGAAATCGGCCTGATCAAGATGGACTTCCTGGGTCTCAGGAACCTGACGATCATCACCGACGCCCTGAACAACGTCGAGACCACCACCGGCAAGAAGCTCAACACGCTGGAGTTCCCGCTCGACGACCCGCTCACCTACGAGCTGCTGTGCAAGGGCGACACGCTGGGCGTGTTCCAGCTCGACGGCGGCCCGCTGCGCTCGCTGCTGCGGCAGATGCGCCCGGACAACTTCGAAGACGTCTCGGCCATCATCGCCCTGTACCGGCCGGGGCCGATGGGTGCGAACTCGCACATCAACTACGCCGAGCGCAAGAACAACCGGCAGCCGATCACCCCGATCCACCCGGAGCTGGAGGACCCGCTCAAGGAGGTCCTCGGCGTCAGCTACGGCCTGATCATCTATCAGGAGCAGGTGATGGCCGCCGCGCGGGTGCTCGCCGGCTACTCCCTGGCCCAAGCGGACCTGCTCCGCCGGGCCATGGGCAAGAAGAAGAAGGAAGTCCTCGACAAGGAGTACGTGGGCTTCGAGAAGGGCATGGCCGACAACGGCTATTCGGCCCAGGCCACCAAGGCGGTGTGGGACGTCCTGGTCCCGTTCGCCGACTACGCGTTCAACAAGTCGCACTCCGTCGCCTACGGCTTCATCGCTTATCAGACCGCGTACCTGAAAGCCCACTACCCGGCCGAATACATGGCCGCGCTGCTCACCTCGACGGCCACCGACAAGGACCGCTCGGCGATCTACCTGGCCGAGTGCCGCCGGATGGGCATCAAGGTGCTGCCGCCGGACGTCAACGACTCGCTGCACCAGTTCACCCCGGTCGGCACCGACATCCGCTTCGGGCTCGGCGCGATCCGCAACGTCGGCGAGAACGTGGTCTCCTCGATCATCGCCACCCGCAAGGCCAAGGGCCGCTTCACCTCGTTCAACGACTTCCTGGCCAAGGTGGACCTCCCGGTCTGCAACAAGAGGACCATCGAATCGCTGATCAAGGCCGGCGCCTTCGACTCCCTGGGGCACTCCCGCCGCGGCCTGATCGAGCAGCACGAGCGCGCGATCGACTCGGTGGTGGACGTCAAGAAGCAGGAGGCGCTGGGCCAGGACTCGCTGTTCGGCTCGCTGCTGGACGGCGGCCAGGACGCCATCACCGGCGGCGTCGAGATGACCTTCTCCGACATCGAGTGGGACAAGAAGGTCCTGCTCGGCTTCGAGCGGGAGATGCTGGGTCTGTACGTCTCGGACCACCCGCTGTCCGGGGTGGAGAACCTGCTGGCGTCCAAGGCCGACTGCTCGATCGCCTCGCTCACCGGGGAGAACGACCGCGGCGACGGCTCGATCGTCACCATCGCCGGCCTGGTCGCCGGCCTGGCCCGCAAGGTCACCAAGCAGGGCAACACCTGGGCCGCGGCCTCCATCGAGGACCTCGAGGGCGGCATCGAGACGATGTTCTTCCCGCAGACCTACCAGCTGTACTCCACGCAGCTGGCCGAGGACGCGGTGGTCGTGGTGAAGGGCCGGCTGGACAAGCGCGACGAGGTGCCGAAGCTGATCGCGATGGAGGTCGCCGTCCTGGACATCTCCGGGGCCGGCAGCAGCGCCCCGGTGGTCCTGCACGTCTCGGAGTCCCGGGTGATCCCGGCGACCGTGGAGCGCCTCAAGCGGATCCTCACCCGGCACCCCGGCACCACCCCGGTGCGCATGCACCTGAAGAGCCACGACGAGAAGGTCATCCGCTACCAGCTCGGCGACAACCTGCGGGTCGCGAACTCGCCGGCGCTGAGCTCCGATCTCAAGGTCCTGCTGGGTGCCGGGTGCTTCGGCGCCGATCCCTCGCAAGCGGGGGAGTGAGCATGGAGTTCCAGGATGTGATCCGGAAGCGGAAGATGGTCCGGGCGTTCACGACCGAGCCGATCGCCCCGGAGGTGAGCGAGCGCCTGCTGCTCGCGGCGAACCGGGCTCCGTCCGCCGGGTTCTCGCAGGGCTATGCGATGCTCGTGCTGGAGTCCGCCGAGGACCGCGCCGCGTTCTGGAAGGCGATGGACCCGGAGGACGAGTACGCCGGCACGCCGCTGCGCAACGCGCAGATGATCGTGATCCCCTGCTCCAACAAGGAGATCTACATCGACCGGTACGCACGCCCCGACAAGGGCTGGACCGACCGGGACGAGGCGCGCTGGCCGGTTCCGTTCTGGCACATCGACACCGGCATGCTGACGATGCTGCTCCTGCTCGCGGTGGTCGAGGAAAACCTCGGGGCGCTGTACTTCGGGATCCCGCCGGGCTCGAACGACAACGTGCGCGCCGAGTTCGGGATCCCGGCGGACTTCACGCCGATCGGTGCGGTCGCGATCGGGCATCCGGACCAGGACCGGGACGCCCGGCAGAAGACGTCGCGCAAGACGATCAAGCGGCGCACCGTCGAGGACATCGCGCATCGCGGACGCTGGCGCGCGGAGGCCGACGCTGCCACGGACGCCGACGCTGCCACCGAGAACGCCGCCGTTTGACGACGCCGCCACTGACGCGGCCGGCACAGTCTCTGCGAGAGTGGATCTGTGATTTCCTTCGCGGAACTGGCAGTAGTGGAAGACATCATCCGTTCCGTCAACGAGAAAGCGGTCCTGCCGCGCTTCCGGAGCCTGAAGGACTCCGACGTCGCCATGAAGGGCCCGATGGACCCGGTCACCGTCGCCGACCGGGAGGCCGAGGACCTGCTGCGGGAGCGCCTGACGGCGTTCCTGCCCGGGTCGGTGGTGGTCGGGGAGGAGGCGGTCTCCGAGGACGCCTCGATGCTGGACGCCCTGACCGGCAGCGCGCCGGTGTGGATCGTCGACCCGATCGACGGCACGCGCAACTTCGTCGCCGGCTCCGCGCGGTTCTCCACGTTGGTGGCGCTGGCCGCGGGCGGCGAGTTGCTGGCGTCGTGGTCCTACGCGCCGGTTCTGGGCCGGATCGGCACGGCGCTGGCGGAGCACGGAGCGCGGGTCGACGGCCAGGTGGTCCACGTCGCGCAGATTTCTGATCCCGCAGCCCCGACCCTGCCGATCACCACCAGCCACCCGGTCTGGTGGCCGCACGGCTACGGCCGCGGCGTCGACGCGATGCGCGACGCGGGCCTGGACGTCCGGTACTTCGACGCGTGCGGGATCGAGTACCTGGACCTGGCCGCCGGCGCGCGCTCGGCGATGGTGCTGACCTGGGAGTACTGCTGGGACCACGCCGCCGGGATGCTGCTGGTCGCCGAGGCCGGCGGGCACGTCGCGGCGCTGGACGGGGCGCCGGTGCGGCTGGAGGGCGGGAACGCGCTGCCGTTCGTCGCGTCCGCCGATCCGGCGACGAACGAGCGGATCCGGCACCTGGTCACGGCGTCGGGGCCGACCGCTGAGTGATTCGAGCGCCGGGGCAGGCGGACCAGTTCCCCGCCCCGACGCTCAGCTTTCTCCGGGCGTGGATCGCCGGGCAACCCTCACGGACAGTAAGTACATGTAAGAGTTCTGTCAATGCCGCCTCAAGCCGGGTTCTCGACGGACTCGAGCCGGGTTCTCGACGGATTGTGTCGGCGATGTTGACGATGGGTGACGTTGCGCTTAGCCTGTGCGACTGCGATCGATGGCGTTTATTCGTAGTCGAATTTGTTGGAGCGTGCTCATGTCCCCCGCTGCAAGACAACGCACCGCGCTCGCCGCCGTCTTCATCCTCCTCCTCAGCGTCCTGACCGGCTGGGCCGTCGCCTCCCCGGCGGCGCACGCGGCCACCTCCACCGCCGTCACCGTCGACGGCGGCTCCACGGGCCGCACCTTCGACGGCATCGGGGCGATCAGCGGCGGCGGGGGCAACTCCCGCCTGCTGGTCGACTACCCCGAGCCCGAGCGCAGTCAGATCCTGGACTACCTGTTCAAGCCCGGGTACGGGGCCTCGCTGCAGATCCTCAAGATCGAGATCGGCGGTGACACGAACTCCACCGACGGGGCCGAGGCCTCGCACGAGCACAGCCGTGGCGTCGTGGACTGCAACCAGGGCTACGAGTGGTGGCTCGCGGAGCAGGCCAAGGCCCGGAACCCGAACATCAAGATCTACGGTCTGGCCTGGGGTGCCCCGGGCTGGATCAACGGCGGCTTCTGGTCCACCGACACCATCAACTATCTGATGGACTGGTTCGGCTGCGCGGCCCAGCACAACCTGACCGTCGACTACCTCGGCGGCTGGAACGAGAAGGGCTACAACACCGGCTGGTACGAGAACCTCAAGAGCGCGCTGAACTCGCACGGCTACGGGTCCACGAAGGTGGTCGCGGCCGACGACCAGTGGAACGTCGCGGACAGCATGACCTCGGACTCGAGCTTCAACAACGCCGTGGACGTCGTCGGCGTCCACTACCCCTGCGGTTACGGCAGCGCTTTCCTGTCGTGCAACAGCACGCAGAACGCGTTGAACCTCAACAAGCCGTTGTGGGCCAGTGAGAACGGCTCGGAGTCGACGGACGGCAGTTCCACGTTCGGTGCCCCGAGTGTCGCGCGCGCCCTGAACCGGGACTACATCGACGGCAAGATGACCGCGTACATCAACTGGCCGCTGGTGTCCGCGATCTACCCGAACCTGCACTACGCCGACCAGGGCCTGGGGATCGCGAACCAGCCGTGGTCCGGGAACTACTACATCGGCAAGACCACCTGGGTCATGGCGCAGACCTCGCAGTTCACCGCGCCGGGCTGGAAGTACCTGGACTCCGGCAGCGGGTTCCTCGGCGGGAACCGGGCCAACGGCAGCTACGTGTCGCTGAAGTCGTCGAACGGCAGCGACTACAGCACCGTGGTGGAGACCATGGACGCCACGGCCGCGCAGACGATGACGGTGAACGTGGCCGGCGGGCTGTCGACCGGGGCCGTGCACGTGTGGCAGACCAACGTGAACTCCGGCAGCTCCTCGGACTGGTTCGTGCACAGCGGTGACGTCACGCCGTCCGGCGGGTCCTACACGGTGACCCTGCAGCCCGGCTACGTCTACACCTTCACCACCACGACCGGCCAGGGCAAGGGCGTCACGTCGCCGCCGGCCGCGTCGGCGATGCCGCTGCCGTACACGAACAACTTCAACACCCCGGCCACCACGACCTCGCCGCTCTACTTCTCGGACATGAACGGGGCCTTCGCGACCACGGCGTGCGGTGGCGGCCGTTCCGGGTCGTGCCTGCGGCAGATGGCGGCGTACCAGCCGATCCGCTGGACCGGCGAGTCGTACGACGCGCCGTACACGCTGATCGGCGACCAGACCTGGTCGAACTACACGGTCAAGACCGACGCGCTGTTCGAGCAGTCCAGCAGCGTGGAGCTGATCGGCCGCGCGAACCTGCAGGGCACGAACAACAACGGCCTGAACGCCTACCACCTGCGGGTCAGCGACTCCGGTGCGTGGTCGATCGTGAAGAGCGACACCGCGTGGAACTTCACGACGCTGGCCAGCGGGACGACCTCCGCGCTCGGCCTGAACAAGTGGCACACGGTCGCCTTCCAGCTGAACGGCTCGACGCTGACCGCGTCGGTAGACGGCAACGCCGTAGGCAGCGTCAACGACGGGACCTGGACCAACGGCCAGGCCGGGCTCGGCGTGACCGGGTACCAGACGGACGAGTTCTCGAACTTCTCCATCACGCCGGGCTCCTCGCAGGTCGTGCACCTGGGCCCGGTTCCGTCGGCGGAGGCCGGCAAGTGCCTGGACGACAACGCCGGCTCGACGGCCGACGGGACCCACGTCCAGATGTACGACTGCAACAACAGCGCGGCGCAGAACTGGTTCTGGGCCAACGGCTACCTGCAGCTCAACGGGGCCAGCGGCAAGTGCCTGGACGTGACCGGCAACAACACGGCCAACGGCACGCTGGTGGAGCTGTGGGACTGCAACGGCGGGACGAACCAACAGTGGGTGCCGCAGTCGAACGGCGAGCTGGTGAGCGTGGGATCCGGCAAGTGCCTGGACGACCCGGCGTTCAACACCGCGAACTACACGCAACTGGAGATCTGGGACTGCAACGACGGCGTTAACCAGCAGTGGACGGTGCCATAATCCGGTGAGTGAGCGCTAAAACATGGGGGATCGTCGGCGCCGTCGTCGTCCTGGCCGTAGCCGGGACGACGACCGCGCTGCTCCTGCGCGGCGGCGGGACGAGCGACTACACGGCGCTGCCGACGTGTGACAAGCTCGCCGGCGCGGTGCAGGGTAAGCCGACATTCCACGTCGCGCAGAACGTGACGCACGCAGCGCCCTTCCACGGGCTGGACCCGGCGTACACGAACATCCGGTGCGAGACGGCGGACGGCGTGACCTTCGTCGAGGTGGACCTGTACCAGAAGAGCACCATGGACCCGCTGACCACGAATCAGTACCCGGACAAGCAGGTCCACGACGGCGCGTGGCGGGCGCGGGACATCTTCGGGCACAACCAGCTCACGACGCTGACGCCGGACATCGCCTACGGATC
Organism: Catenulispora sp. EB89; assembly: GCF_041261445.1. Classification (NCBI taxonomy): domain Bacteria; kingdom Bacillati; phylum Actinomycetota; class Actinomycetes; order Catenulisporales; family Catenulisporaceae; genus Catenulispora; species Catenulispora sp. EB89. The sequence goes on along the minus strand of NZ_JBGCCU010000003.1, from coordinate 206,198 downwards.
GCTGGACTTCGCCGCGAGCACGTGCACGGTCGAGCAGGTGAAGAACAACGCCGAGGTGATGCTCACGGTGCCGATGGCGAAGGGGACCGCGCCGGGGGCATCGGCGGCGGTGTGCAAGCAGATCGCGGAGCAGCAGATGCCGAAGGTGATGGGCGCGGCGCTTTGAGCGGGTGATCGGTGTAGGGATCACGAGCCACGAGCTACGAACCACGAGCCACGAGCTACCCGCAGCCAGCCACTAGCCAACTGATGCCGCAAGCTGCCACGATCGCCAGCAGCCAGCAGCCAGCAGCCAGCAGCCAGCAGCCAGCAGCCAGCAGCCAGCAGCCAGCAGCCAGCAGCCAGCAGCCAGCAGCCAGCCGCAAGCAGCCAGCCGCAAGCTGCCACGATCGCCAGCCGCCAGCCGCCAGCCGCCAGCCGCCAGCCGCCAGCAAGCCAGCAGCCAGCCGCCAGCGATCGCGAGCCGCCAGCGATCGCGAGCCGCCTGCCGCATCAGCGCGAAGGCGCCACCAACCCCGCCTCGTAAGCCGTGATCACCAGCTGCACCCGGTCCCGCGCCGCCAGCTTCGTGAACAGGCGCGCCACGTGCGCCTTGGCCGTGGCCGCGCTGATGAACAGTTCCTCGGCGATCTCGCTGTTCGACATGCCGCGGCCGACGAGGGTCAGGACTTCGCGTTCGCGTTCGGTGACGCCGTCCAGGAGGTTCTTGTTGCCTCGGTTCGGTGCGGTGCCGGGGGGTTCGGGGCGGACCGCGAACTCGGCGATCAGTTTGCGGGTGACGCTCGGTGCTATGAGGGCGTCGCCGGAGGCCACGACGCGGACCGCGTCCAGGATGGAGTCCAGGGCCATGTCCTTGACCAGGAAGCCGCTGGCGCCTGCTCGGAGCGCCGGGTAGACGTACTCGTCGTCGTCGAAGGTGGTGAGCATCAGGACGCGGGTGGTGTCGGTGGACTCCGTGATGCGGCGGGTGGCCTCGATGCCGTCCATTTCCGGCATGCGGATGTCCATCACGGCGACGTCCGGGGTGTGCGCGGCGGCCAGGCGGACCGCTTCGGCGCCGGTGCCGGCTTCGCCGACGACTTCGATGTCCGGGGCGTCGTTGATCAGGACCCGCAGGCCCGTGCGGATCAGCGGCTGGTCGTCGGCCAGGATCACCCGGATCGGGGTGCGCTCGGCGGTGGGGTCGGCGCTCAGGTCGCCGGGCTGGTCGAGGGTCACGGGGTCACCGCCGGGTTCGGGTCGGGCGCGGGTCGGGCGCCGGGGAGGCTGCGATCGGTGTCGCGGGGGCGATCGGAGTCGAGGGTGCGATCTGTGTCGGGGCCCGTGTCGCTGTCGGGGCCGGTGTCGCTGTTTTGCGCGATGGTGCTGGACGTGTATGTCGTCTCGAAGCCTCCCGGCACCGGAAGTGTGGCACTCACCAGGAACCCGCCGCCGACCCGGGGCCCGGCGCTGAACGTCCCGTGCACCAGGCTCACCCGCTCGCGCATCCCGACCAGGCCGAAGCCGGTGCCGCCGGAGCCCAGCACGCCGTGCCCGTCGTCCGCGACCGTGATCGCCACCGCGCTCTCCTGGAACTCCACCCGGACCCGGCACGTCCGGGCGCCGGAGTGCCGCACCACGTTCGTCACCGACTCCTGGATGATCCGGTACGCCGCCAGGTCGATCTCGCCGGGCAGCGGCCGCGGCATGCCGATCTGCTCGACGATCGCCAGCACGCCGGCGTGCTTCGTCGAGGCCACCAGCTTGTCCAGGTCGGCCAGGCCCGGCGCCGGATCGGTCGGGGTGTCGGTGTTCTCGCCCTGCCGCAGCGCGGTGAGCGTCCGCCGCAGCTGCGACAGCGTGTCCCGGCTGGTCTCCTCGATCGCGCGCAGCGCCTTCTGCGCCTCGACCGGCTGCGTGCCGATGACCCGGTTCCCCATGCCGGCCTGGATGGCGATGATGCCGATGCTGTGCGCGATCATGTCGTGCAGTTCGCGGGCGATCCGCAGCCGCTCGTGTGCCACGGCCTGGGCCGCGGCGTCGGCGCGCTGCCGGACGACGCCGGCCCGGCGCTCCCGCGTCGAGCTGCCGAGCAGCCAGGACACCATGGTCATCAAGGTGATGACGACCACGTGGGTCGGCATCAGATCCGAGGCGCCTGGCGGGAAAGCGGCGACGGCGGTGATGCCGCCGGCCAGGATGAGGAGCGCGGCCTTGACGGACGTACGGCGCCGCCAGGCCAGCGCGATGGACGCCAGGCACATGTCGACCGCTATGAGCAGCGCGTAGCGGGCGTCGCCGGGGGCGTACACGGACCCGACATATACCTGCGCGACGCTCGTGACGGCGGCGAACACCAGCGGTCGGCGGCGGAACAGCGGCAGCAGGATGATCGTGCACAGCGCCGGCAGCGAGCGCTGCCAGCCGTCGGCGCGGTAGGTCGTGTTGACCAGCACCTCGCCCGGCGGCAGGATCCAGTTCCCCGGGCTGCCTATCCCGGTGGAAACCGTCGCCGTGTGGTACTCCCGCAGATACGGCACGACCGACGCGATCAGCGCCAAGTAAACGGCCACCAACAGGCTGTCCGTCAGCCACTGGCCGCGTCGCGTCGTCTCCATGCCCAAGATCGTAGACAGCCGCCGGGGTGGCCGCATCGGCTCAGGGGCTTACATCCCGGGGCCACAGTCCGCCCTCGTCATTGCCGCTCCCCGGCCGATGCCCGACTACGCGCCGCCCCGGCAGGGTGATCCCCGTGATCGAGCTGACTGACCTCACCAAGCGCTACGGCGACAAGACCGCCGTGGACCACCTGACCGTGACCGTCCGTTCCGGGACGGTGACCGGCTTCCTGGGCCCCAACGGCTCCGGCAAGTCGACGACTCTGCGCATGATCCTCGGGCTGAACGCGCCGACCTCCGGCACGGTCACCATCGACGGCCTGCGCTTCGCCGACCGGCCCCGCGGCCTGCGCCATGTCGGCGCGCTGCTGGATGCGCAAGACATCCACGGCGGGCGCTCCGCCGTGGCCCACCTGAAGTCGCTGGCCGTCAGCAACCGCATCCCGCTGCGCCGGGTCGGCGAGGTGCTGGAGGAGGTCGGGCTCGCCGAGGCCGGCCGCAAGCGGATCGGCGGCTACTCGCTGGGCATGAAGCAGCGCCTGGGCATCGCCGGCGCGCTGCTCGGCGACCCGCCGGTGCTGCTGTTCGACGAGCCGCTGAACGGACTGGACCCGGAGGGCGTGCGCTGGGTGCGCGAGATGTTCCAGCGGCTGGCCAGGGAGGGCCGGACGGTGTTCGTCTCCAGCCATCTGATGTCCGAGATGGAGCACACCGCCCAGCGCCTGGTGGTCATCGGCCGCGGCGCGCTGATCGCGGACGAGACGCTGGCCGACTTCTCCCGCCGCGGCTCGCGGGCCACCGTTCTGGTGCAGGCGCCCGAGTCCGCCGCGCTGGCCGCGATCCTCACCGCCGAGGGCGCGGAGGTCCAGGCCGCCGCCGGGGGCGAGGGCCCGACCGTCCCGGGTCTGACCGTCTCGGGCCTGACCGCGGCCCGGATCGGCGAGCTGGCCTGGCGCAACAACATCATGCTGGCCGAGCTGGCCACGCAGAACGCCTCGCTGGAGAAGGCGTTCATGGAACTGACCGCGACCGCCGTCGAATACGCCGCAGGAGAAGCCCGATGAGCACCCTGACCGCCGCATCGCAGACCCCTGTCTCCGCGCGGCTCCCGAGCGAACCCAAGCCGCGCTTCCGCGACCTGTGCCGGATGGAGTGGATCAAGGTCGCCTCGCTGCGCTCCACCTGGCTGGTGCTGCTGGTGGCGGCGGCCGCGACCATCTTCATCAACCTGAACGGGGTCCGCTCCGATCTGCAGTACCTGGACCAGAACCTGGCGCACCCCGACGGCGTGGCACCGAACGGCTATCACTGGCACTTCGTCTACGACCCGATCTTCCGCTCCCTGTCGCGCATCGCGGTGCAGCTGATGATGCTCGGCGGCGCGGCGATCGGCGCGCTGACGATGTTCGGCGAGTTCTCGACCGGTCAGGTCCGCACCACCTTCGCCGCGGTCCCGAAGCGCGGGGGCGTGGTCGCGGCGAAGATCACGGTGCTGTGCACCATCACCACGGTCCTGGCCTTCATCGTCGCGATGGTCTCGTTCCTCGGCGGCCAGGCGATGGTCGCCAGCCGGCACGTGGGCGTCTCCATCACCGACCACAACGCCCAGATCGCCATCGCGGCCTACACCTTGGTGGTCCCGGTCTGCGCGCTGATCGGCATGCTGTTCGGCGCCCTGATCCGCAACGCGACGGCCTCGATCGTGGCCGTCGTCGCCTTCCTGTTCCTGCTGCCGGCCTTCTTCGGCGGCGACAAGTACCGCTGGGTCAAGGAGGTCAGCCACCTGTTCCCCGGCGATTCCGAGGACACGCTGACGTTCTGGCACAAGGACCCGAACCAGACGCTGGGCAAGTGGCCGGCGAGCGACATGCACGCGTGGCTGGTGTACGCGGGGTGGGTCGTGATCTCGGTGGTGGTGGCGCTGGTGGTGGTGAAGAAGCGGGACGCCTGAGGGAACCTCAGTAGTCCGCGTGAGTGTAGGGCGGCGCGAGCGGGCCGAGATCGGGCTCGTCGCGCAGTTCTATATCCAGGCTCTGAACACCCGCTGTCGGCTCCAGCGCCAGCACCACGATCTCGTTCTCGCCAGAGCGCCACAGCGGCGCCGGGGCGTAGAGCGTGACCTGGGGACCGCGGTCCCACAGCCGGCCGAGCAGGAATCCGTTGAGCCAGACCAGGCTCCGCGCCGTGGAGGGGACGGCGAGGAAGCCGTCGGCCGGCTCGGTGACGGTGACCGTGGCGCGGTGGAATGCGGGGCCCGAGGTCGGCGTCGCTGCGATCCCGGAGTCCTGATCATCGGCGGCGGTCAGCCCCGACAGGTCGTCCAGCGGCAGCACCCGGTGCTCCCAGCCGAACTGGAACTGGTGGTCCAGCCGCACGCCGCCGATCAGGCCCTTGCGATCGGCCAGGTGCGGGCCGTAGTTGACCCGCCCGAAGGGCTCGACGAGGATCTCCAGATCCAGGCCCCCGCCCGGGATCTGGAGATCCAGCGTCTGCTCGGGCTTGTCACGCTCCAACACCCCGAGCAGCTTTCCGTCCGCGAAGACCTGCGCGAGGTCGCGGACGCCCTCGATCCGCAGCGTGTGGGTACGCGCGGGACCTTCGATGCGGCGGCGGTAATGGATCAGGCCGAAGCTGTGGCCCAGCTTCTCGATCGACTCCGGCGTCGGGCGGCGCACCGGTGCCGTCGCCAGCACGTCCAGCCGGTCCCGCAGGCCCGCGATCCGAGGCGCGGCAACGGTTTGCGGCTTCAGGCGCGGCGAGGCAGCGGGCAGACCGGCACCCGACAGGCCAGCCTCCGACAGGCCGACTTCAGGCAGGCCAACCTCCGGCAGCCCGAGGTGCCGCGCGATCACCTCGCGGAACAGGTGGAACTTCGGCGTCAGCTCGCCGGCCTCGCCGATCGGCGCGTCGTAGTCGTAGCTGGTGATCGTGGGCTGATATCCCGCATCCCCGCTGAGCACGCCGGAGTGGTTGGCGCCGGCCCAGAACCCGAAGTTGGTGCCGCCGTGGCCCATGTAGAAGTTGACCGAGGCACCCGCCGCGAGGATCTCGTCCAGCGTGCGTGCGGCGTCCTCCGGCGTGCGCGTGTGGTGCGGCTCGCCGAAGTGGTCGAACCAGCCGTTCCAGAACTCCATGCACACCGGCGGGTCGTCGGGCCGGAAGTGGCGCAGGGTGGCGAAGCCGTCAGTGGCCTGCGACCCGAAGTTCACGGTGGCCAGCACGTCCGGCACCGTGCCGCCGGCCAGCATCAGGTCCTGCGGGCCGTCGGAGGTGAACAGCAGGGTGTCCACGCCGCGCTCGATCAGGCCCTTGCGAAGGTGGCCGAGGTAGTCCGGGTCGTCGCCGAAGCTGCCGTACTCGTTCTCGATCTGCACCGCCACGACCGGTCCGCCGCGGGTCGCCTGCAGCTCGGCCAGCACCGGGATCAGCTGGTCGAACCACTGGTCCACGGCCGCCAGGTAGGCCGGATCGGTGGTGCGCAGCCGCATGTTCTCATCGGCCAGCAGCCAGGCCGGCAGCCCGCCGAAGTCCCACTCGGCGCAGATGTAAGGACCCGGACGCGCGATCACGTCCAGTCCGAGCTCGCCGGCCAGCCGGATGAACCCGGCGACGTCCTGCCAGCCGTCGAAGCGCGCCGGTCCGGGCGCCGGCTGATGGAAGTTCCAGGCGACGTAGCACTCGACGGTGTTGCAGCCCATGGCACGCAACCGTTCCAGCCGGTCCCGCCACAGCTCCGGGTGGATCCGGAAGTAGTGGATCGCCGCCGAGATGATCCGGTGCTCCCGGCCGCCTCGCAGGAACCTGCCGCCCTCGACGGTCAGTACGCGCTCGTGTGCCACTCAGCGATGATCGGGGCCGCCGGGGGCGGGCGGCCATGGATCTTGCTGAGTCGTTCTTGGATATTTGTGGGGCTACGCCGACAGCGAGCCGCGCCGGAACATCGTCGGCGACAGCCCGACGCGCTGCGTGAACAACCGCGTGAAGTACGCCGGATCGTCGTACCCGACCGCCCGCGCCACCTGCACGACGCTCTGGTCCGTCGCGGCCAGCAGGTCCTTCGCCTTGGACAGCCGGACCCGCAGGATGTACTCCTTCGGCGTCGATCCGGTCGCCAGCCGCACCTCTTCGCGCAGCTGGGTCACGGTCAGCCCGAGCCGCGTGGCGTGGTCCTGGAGCGCGACGGGGTCGGTGGCGTGCTCGGTGAGCGCGCGGACCGCCCGCGACTCGCGCAGGCCCGGGCCGTTGTCGCGGACCGCGGTGATCAGGCGGTGCACCAGGATTCCGGCCGACACCTCGTAGTGCGGGCCGGTGGTGCGGACCACGGTGAGGAGTTCGCGGAACAGCTCGCGCACCGGGCGCGCGTCGCCGAGCGGGACCACCGGGGAGGTGCGGGACAGGAAGTCCAGGCTTTCGTAGCCGGCCGCCGCCGGGCCGTCGAACAGGGCCCAGGTGATGGTCCAGCCGCCGGCGTCCGGCTGGTAGGAGTGCACCAGGCCGGGGAACAGCCAGAACGCCGCCGGCGCCTTGATCGGCAGCCGGGTGCGCGGCCGGTCGCCCCACTCGATCCAGCCCGAGCCGCGGGTCACCAGGTGCAGCGCGTAGCAGTTCAGGACCCGGGCGTCCCAGCGGATGCCGTGCTCGGCGATGGTGTGCCAGCCGGCGCCGTACAGCGCCAGGCCGAGGCGGCGGTGCTCCTCGGCCGGCGTCATGTAGACCGCGTACTCCGACACCGGCGGCTGCCAGGGCTCCTCCCCGGCCGCCGCCGGCTCGTCGTCCCGGGGCACGTTCACGCGTCATATGCTCCGGGGTGCGCAACCTCGCGTCAATCCACGGTTAACCCAGCTCTCCGGTCGGCTACCCGGTCGGCTCCCCGGTTGGCTCCTCGGCCGGCTTCCGGCTCCCGGGCTGGCTCCCGGCCGCGATCAGCTCGGCGACGATCCGCGGCACGGCCTCGCCGATCGGGTCCCGGATCACCTCGGTGGCCAGGTGGTCGTACGGCGTCTCCTCGTTGTTGACGATCACCAGGTCGGCGCCGTGCGCCACGGCCACCTCGCACATCGACGCGGCCGGCTCGACGCGCAGCGAGGTGCCGATGGCCAGGAAGATCTCCGAGGCCTCGGCCACCTGCTCGGCCTGCCACAGTGTCGCCGGGTCCAGGTTCTGGCCGAACATGATGGTCGCGGCCTTCAGGATGTCGCCGCAGACCGGGCACGGCGGATCCGCCTCGCCGGCGGCGACGCGCTCCAGCGTGGCGTCCATCGTCGTGTGGTACGTGCACCGGATGCAGACCACGTCGGCCATGTTCCCGTGGATCTCGATCACCTTGCGCGGCGACGACCCGCCCTTCTGGTGCAGCCGGTCGATGTTCTGGGTGATGATCCGCACGGACCGCCCCGAGTGCTCCAGCTCCGCGAGCGCCTTGTGCGCCGCGTTGGGTTCCGCGTGCCGGGCCGGGTTGTCCCGCCGCGCCAGCCACGAGCGCTCGCGCAGCTCGGGGTCGGCGACGTAGTTCTGGTACGTCGACAGCAGCTCGGCGATCGGATCCTTGGTCCACACCCCGGTGGGGCCCCGGAAGTCCGGGATACCGGAGTCGGTGCTGATGCCCGCGCCGGTGAGCATCCCGATCGGGCCTTTGCGGCTGCGCCAGTCGGTGGTCATGGAAAAAGCGTAGTCAGTGATGCCACGGCAACTCGACGAGGTTTTCCGGCGGTCCGTCGCGCAGGATCGAGGTCAGCAGCGGCGCCAGGCCCCAGGGGACGATCCGCTCGTCGGTGGCCTCCAGGTCCGCGATCGACCACCAGCGGTACTCGGAGATGGTTTTGCGCTCGTAGGCGGTGAAGCCGCTCATGTCGATGTCGCGTGTGTCCACGCGGTGGAAGAAGTAGTCCTCGCGGAAGGTGCCCTTCTTCCACCCGAAGTCGGCATAGCCGCCGGTGGCTGCGACCAGGCCGCCGAGCTCCTCAGGCGCGACGACCAGGCGTGTCTCCTCCCACAGTTCACGGGCCGCGGCGGCGTCCACCGTCTCGCCGTCGTCGATGCCGCCGCCCGGGGTCAACCAGGTGTGGGACCGCCTGCCGTCCTGGTACTTGAACAGGAGCAGGCGGTCCTCCTTGTTCATCAGCAGGACGCGGGCGGTGTGGCGTGCGTAAGGGCCTTCGGGCAGCGGCATGCCCCTCAGATTAGTTGCCGCCTCAGGCGAGCGCGGCGATCTGTTCGGTCAGCGTCGCGACCGGCTGGAACGTCAGGCCGAAGGTCGCGACGTGCTTCCAGCGCAGCACGCCCGCTGCGTCGACGAGGAACACGGACCGCTTCAGGCCCAAGCCCTTCAGCGCGACGCCGTACTGCCGGATCACGGTCTTGTCCGGGTCGGCCAACAGCGGCTGCTGGAGCCCGTGCCGCCGCGCGAACTTCTCATGGCTCTCCAGATCCTGCGGGCTGATGCCCCAGACCTCGGCGCCGATGCCGGTGAACTTCTCCAGCTCGTTGTTGTACGCGCACATCTGCTTGGTGCACACCGGGGTGTCGTCGCCGGGGTAGAAGGCGAGCACGATCGGCTTGCCGCGGTGCGCGGACAACGTGAAGTCGCGCCGCTCGACCTCGGTGCCGGACAGCACGATGCCGGGCAGGGTGAAGTCGGGTGCGGGGGCGCCGAGCTCGGGGGTGGGGGCCATGGACGTGTCCTTCGTGGGTGGGCCGAAGTTACTTGTCGGTATCCAGCATGGCCCATCGCCCCCGATTTCAGGCCTCCCGGCGTGCCACCAAATTGACCATCGGGAACGGCCGCGGCGCGTTCGGCGCCGCGCGTTCGATCAACCGGCCCACCTCCTCCAGGCCCGCCTCGTGCAGCAGGGCGCTGAACCGGTCGGGCCACCAGCGGTAGGCGGTGTGGACCGTGTGGTCGTACGGGACCGTCGGCGGCGTGGCGCCGTCGGTGCCCGGGAAGCTGATGAGCGCGTGGCCGCCCGGCGCCAGGACCCTGCGGAACTCGGCGAGGATTGCGGGGACGTCCTCGGGCACCGTGTGGATGATCGAGTACCGGGACACCAGGCCGCTCAGCGACCCGTCGGCGATGTCCAGCGCGGCCATCGACCCGAGCTCGAACCGCAGCTCCGGATGCCGGGCCCGGGCCTGCTCGATCATGCCGGAGGAGACGTCGACGCCGAACGCGTCCAGCCCCAGCGAGCTCAGGTGCGCGGTGACGTACCCGGGCCCGCAGCCCAGGTCGGCCACCGGGCTGCCGACCGGACCGCCGACCGGACCGCCGACCGCCTTCGCCAGCTCGGCGAACGAGGCGAGCAGGCCGCGCTCCAGCGGATAGCTCGACAGACTGCCGCTGAACTTGTCGGCGTAGAGTTCGGCGACTTCGTCATAGGGCTGTTGGGCGCTCATGGCCTTATAGCCTCCAACGCCAGCAGCGCCACATGCAACGCCAGACACGACTCCACCGAATCCAGATCGACCGACAGGATCCGTTCGATCCGGTGCAGCCGCTCGTAGAACGACGGCCGCGACAGATGCGCCGCGTCAGCCGCCGCCGACTTGTTGCGGCCGGACTCCACGTACACGCTCAGCATCTTGACCAGATCCGTGCCGCGCTCGGCGTCGTAGGCCAGCAGCGGGCCGAGTTCGCGCTCGACGAAGGTCTGCAGGCGCGCGTCGTCGCGCAGCAGGTGCAGCAGGCCGCGCAGCCGGACGTCGACCAGCCGGTGGTACGGCGCCTGGCCGGCCGGCTGCCGGACCGCCGCGTCCGCGACCTGCACCGCCTCCAGCAGCGAGCGCCGCGCGTCGCGCACCGCGCCGACCGAGGTGCCGACCGCGATGACGTAGCCGTCGGCGGAGGACGGCGACGTCGGGCGCTCGACCAGGCGCCGGACGCGCTCGGCGAAGCCGTCCAGGGCGGCGTCCTCGCGGTCCTGCGGGCCCAGGGCCAGCAGCAGGCCGACGCTGTGCTCGTCCAGCGTGCCGATCAGCGCCGACAGCCGGCGGTCCCGGATCGCGGCCGCGGCCTGGTCGGTCAGCTCGCGCAGCCGGGCCTGGGTCTCCAGCGCCGTGGGATGCGCGGCGGTGCGCAGCCGCAGCACCACGCCGACCAGCCGGCGGCCGTCGAGGGTCACGCCGAGCGCCCGGGCCCGCAGCGCCACCTCGGAGGCCGGCTGGCCGTGCGACAGGATCGCGGTCAGCAGGGTCCGGTGCGTCTGCCGCTCCAGCGAGTCGCGGTCCCGCTCGACCAGCCGGTTCAGGGCCAGGGTCGCGGCGGCGCGCTCCAGGAGCATGGACAGGCGCGGCACCGGGACCGGGTCGTTGCAGATCAGGACCAGGCGGCCCCAGTCGTGGCCGCGCGCGCCGACCACCGTGGTCAGCCAGCCGGAGCGCTCGTCGAAGATGGTGCGGCCGGTGGTGGTGCGCACCGAGCGGGAGCGGCCCTCCCAGCCGTCGAGCAGGACCGAGGGGTCGGCGCCGGCCTGGGAGTAGGTGAGGACCTGGTGTGCCAGGTTCTCCAGCACCACCGGGCAGCCGGACATGCGGCCGATCTGCTGGACCACCTCGTCCGGCGAGGCGCCCTCGACGGCGAGCTCGGTGAAGGTCTGGTGCACCTCGTCCGAGGCGCGCAGCTCGGCCAGCTGCGCGTCGATGATCAGGCCGTGCACGGCCTCGGTAATGGTGACGAAACGTGTGTCCAGCGCCAGCGTGATCACCGGCAGGTTGTGCTTCTCGGCCGCGGCCAGCAGCGCCTTGGGCAGGCTGCTGTCGGTGTAGCGGCGCCCCAGCTCCAGCACCAGGCCGGCGGCGCCGAGCTTGGCCAGGTCGGCGACGAAGTCGGCGAGCCGGTCGCGGTCCTCGGGCCAGGCGATGCCGGTGGACAGCACCAGCTCGCCGCCGCGCAGGATGGTGCCGACGTCCACCAGCTCGGTGACGTGCACCCAGCGCACCACGCGGTCCAGCCCGCCGGCGCCGGCCACCACCCGGGGCCCGCCCTGCTTGACCGGGCCGAGCTGCAGGACGTCGCCGACGGTCGGGTACTGGGTGGCGTACATCGAGGGGGTCGGCACGGTCCCGCCGTCGGCCAGGATCGGTGTGTCGGCGGTCGGCTCGGGGCGGTCTGCGCTGCTCACGGTGGCTCCTGGGGACGTGCGGGGCTCATGGCGCGGGTGGTGTCTTCGGGACGCCCGGGGTGCCGCGACGGTGCGCGGTGCTTAACCCATTGTTCTTTGCACTGTGTTCAGAACGATCGCACTGCCGAGGCACCCTGCCAGGTGCGTCCCGGGCCGCGCAAGGGATTGCGTCGAATCGGTCCCGTACTGATGCGGCGCGGGATCGGTTTCTGCAGGCCAAGGGCAGGTCGCGATTTCGTTGCGAGAATCATTTTCTTCGACGGAATCCCTTGTTTCTCTGCCGGATGTCTGTAACGATCCTCACTCAAACGTGGGTGACCGCCTTGCCCACAGAAGGTTTGCAAGCCGTCAAGGGAGAACGTGGTGCACCAGTACATCGGCGGGGGACTGAGGACCGGATCGTCAGGAGTCGTGCATCAGGTCACGAATCCGGCGGACGGCTCCACCGTCGCCGAGGTCGTACTCGGTGACGCGCACGACGCCGGTCTGGCCGTGGAGGCGGCCGAACGGGCGTACCCCGAATGGAGCAGGGCCACGCCGGCCGAGCGCTCGGCCGCCCTGCACCGGCTCGCGCTGCTGCTCGACGAACGCGCTCAGGAGTTCGCCGAGACCGAGTCGCGCCAGACCGGCAAGCCGATCCGGCTGTCCACCGGCTTCGACGTCCCCGGCACCGTGGACAACACCGCGTTCTTCGCCGGCGCGGCGCGCCATCTGGAGGGCAAGGCCTCGGCCGAGTACTCCGCCGACCACACCAGCGCGATCCGGCGCGAGCCGATCGGCGTGGTGGCCTCGATCGCCCCGTGGAACTACCCGCTGCAGATGGCCGCCTGGAAGATCCTGCCGGCGATCGCCGCGGGCAACACCATCGTGCTCAAGCCGGCCGAGATCACGCCGCTGACCGCGCTGCTGTTCGCCCGGGCCTGCACCGACGCCGGGATCCCGGACGGCGTGGTCAACGTGGTCGTCGGCACCGGTCCGGTGGCCGGCGAGGCGCTGATGGCGCACCCGGCGGTGCGGATGGTGTCGTTCACCGGCTCCACCCCGGTCGGCAAGCGGGTCATGGAGATCGCCTCCCGCACGGTCAAGCGCGTGCACCTGGAGCTCGGCGGCAAGGCGCCGTTCGTCGTGTTCGACGACGCGGACCTGGAGGCCGCGATCCACGGCGCGGTCGCCGGCTCGCTGATCAACACCGGCCAGGACTGCACCGCGGCGACCCGCGCGTACGTGCACCGCAGCCGCTTCGACGAGTTCGTGGCCGGCGTCGCGGACCTGTACGCCAAGGTCAAGCTCGGCGACCCCTTCGACCCCGCGACCGACCTCGGCCCGCTGGTGTCCCACCGGCAGCGCGACAGCGTGGCCGGCTTCGTGGACCGCGCCCGCGGCTACGGGGCGAAGATCGTGGTCGGCGGCGAGGCTCCCGGCGGCGCTCTGGCGGCCGGCGCGTACTACCGGCCGACGCTGGTCACCGGGGTCGCGCAGGACTCGGAGATCGTCCGCGACGAGGTCTTCGGGCCGGTGCTCACGGCGCTGCCGTTCGACACCGACGACGAGGCCTTCGCGCTGGCCAACGACACCCCCTACGGCCTGGCCGCCTCGGCCTGGACCCGCGACCACCTCCGCGCGCTGCGGGCGGTGCGCGAGCTCGCGGCGGGCTGCGTCTGGGTCAACGACCACATCCCGATCATCAGCGAGATGCCGCACGGGGGCTACAAGTCCTCTGGGTTCGGCAAGGACATGTCGTCCTACTCCTTCGAGGAGTACACGCAGGTCAAGCACACCATGCACGACCTCACCGGAGTGGCCCGCAAGCCCTGGCACCGGACCATCTTCGAGCTCTGATATCGCCGGCGCCGGCGCACCGCCACCACGCCGGCACCGCACCGCCACCGCCACCGCACTGCACCCGCACCAACCGCCCGCTGTTCAGCCCCACAGGTGATAGGACGGACCATCGCATGAACGACATATCCCGGTCCCGCGAGGAGTTCCTCGACTCCGCCGACCGTTTCCCTGAAGCCTTCAAGCGCCAGCTCGGCGGCGGCGCCTCGCGCCGGGGCTTCCTGGCCGCCGGCGTCGGTCTGGGCGCGGCCGGCCTGCTCGGCGCGTGCGCGACGAAGACCAAGAACAGCTCGGCCGGGGCCGCGGGCTCCGGCTCCGGCTCGTCGTCCTCGGCCGCCCCGTCGGAGGGCAAGGAGGGCACCGACAAGTCGGACACCGAGAAGATCGTCAACTTCTCCAACTGGGTGTCCTACATCGACGTGGACCCGAACGACAAGAACAAGCGGCCGACGCTGGACAACTTCAAGACCGAGACCGGGATCACGGTCAACTACACCGAGGACGTCAACTCCAACGACGACTTCTTCGCCAAGATCCACCAGCAGCTGGCCGCCGGCCAGGACACCGGCCGGGACCTGATGGTGCTCTCGGACTGGATGATCGGCAAGCTCCGGCAGATGGGCTACCTGGAGCCGCTGAACCTGGCGAACATCCCGAACTTCAAGGACCTGCTGCCCGAGGCGGCCAACCCGGCGTACGACCCGAACCGCAAGCACACCGTGCCGTGGGCGCTGGGCTTCACCCTGATGGGCGTGAACCTCAAGTCCGCCGGCCTGACCGCGGCCCAGGCGCAGCAGCTGTCCATCAAGGACATGATGACCGACGCCAAGTACAAGGGGAAGGTCGGCTACTTCGCCGAGATGGAGGACGGCGTCGGCTTCGGGCTGCTGGCCACCGGGGCGGACCCGTCGAAGTTCACCGACGACCAGTTCAGCGCCGCCGTGGCCTACATCCAGAAGGCCCGGGACAACAACCAGATCCGGCAGTTCACCGGCAACGACTACATCAACGACCTGACCAACGGGAACTACGCCATGTGCATGGCGTACTCCGGCGACATCGCGCAGATCGGCGACCCGAACATCGTCTGGGTGGTGCCCACCGAGGGCATGCTCTGGTTCGCCGACAACATGTGCATCCCGGCCATGGCCTCCCACAAGACCAACGCCGAGAAGTTCATGAACTACATGCTGGAGCCGAAGGTCGGCGCCGCGCTGGACGACTACATCAGCTACATCCCCTCGATGCAGGGCGCGGACACCGCGATGCAGGCGATCGACAAGAACGCGCTGCAGAACCAGCTGATCTTCCCGGACGCGGCCACCAAGGCCAAGGCGCACGAGTTCCAGAACCTGGACCTCAAGACGCTGGACAAGTACGTCTCGCAGTTCAAGGACGTCACCGGCTGATGCCGATCCCCTCCCTTCCCCTTTCCGATCCCCTCCCCGAAGGCAAGACAGGCAGGCAGCGGTAGATGAGTAAGAACACTGAGACCTCGGCCGCGGGCGGCGTGGCCGGTGATTTGCGGCTGGTGAACGTCACCAAGCGCTTCGGCGACTTCGCCGCCGTGAAGGACCTGACGCTGACGATCCCGCAGGGCTCGTTCTTCGCGCTGCTCGGCGCGTCCGGCTGCGGCAAGACCACGACGCTGCGCATGGTGTCCGGTCTGGAGGAGCCGACGAACGGCCGGGTCCTGATCGGGGACCACGACATCACCCGGCTGCGGCCCTACAAGCGCCCGGTGAACACCGTCTTCCAGAACTACGCGCTGTTCCCGCACCTGACCATCCAGGACAACATCGCCTTCGGCCTCAAGCGGCGCGGCGTCAAGGACGTCAGGAAGCCGGTCCAGGACATGCTCGACCTGATCGAGCTCTCGCACATCGGCGCGCGCAAGCCCAACCAGCTCTCCGGCGGCCAGCAGCAGCGCGTCGCGCTCGGCCGGGCGCTGATCAACCGGCCGCAGGTGCTGCTGCTGGACGAGCCGCTGGGCGCGCTGGACCTGAAGCTGCGCCGGCAGATGCAGATCGAGCTCAAGCGGATCCAGACCGAGGTGGGCCTGACGTTCGTGCACGTCACGCACGACCAGGAGGAGGCCATGACCATGGCCGACACCATCGCGGTGATGAACCTGGGCCGGATCGAGCAGCTCGGGTCGCCGACCGACCTGTACGAGAACCCGAAGACGACGTTCGTCGCCAACTTCCTGGGGCAGTCGAACCTGTTGCCGGGCAAGGCATCGGGAACCGTTGGTGAACACCTGCAGGTCACGCTGGAGGACGGCACCAGGGTGCTGATCCCCACCGCGCGCAACCACGCCTCCGGCGACGAGGTCATCGTCGGCGCCCGCCCGGAGAAGATGTCGATCCACGCCTCGGTCGACGAGGTGCCGGACGGCCGCAACGTGCTGACCGGCGGCGTGGTCACCGACACCAGCTTCGTCGGGGTGTCCACGCAGTACGTCGTCAAGGCCCCGGTCTGCGACGAGCTCGGCGTGTTCGTGCAGAACGACGGCGCGCAGATCTTCCGCCCGGGTTCGGACGTCGTCGTGTCGTGGGACCCGTCGCAGGGCTTCGGCCTGGACGGCAAGCAGGACATCGAGGCCGGCGCGGAGGCGGACCTGGAGGCCGCCTCGTGAGCGCCCCCACACTGGCCGACGAGGCCGCCGAGGCGCTGGCCGCCGGGACCACCGTGGCCGAACTGCGCGCCGACAAGCGCGTGCGGCGGCGCCGGGCGACCCTGCCCTACCTGCTGCTGGCCCCGGGCATCGCCTGGCTGGTGGTGTTCTTCATCGTGCCGATGTGGTCGATCGTCTCGACCTCGGTCGAGACCGGCGACATGGACACCGGGTTCGTGCTCAGCTGGCGCTGGGCCAACTTCGGCGACGTGTGGAGCCAGTGGCACCAGCAGATCGTCCGGTCGCTGGAGTACTCGGTGATGTGCACCGTGTTCTGCCTGATCCTGGCGCTGCCGCTGGCCTACTTCATCGCGTTCAAGGCCGGGCGCTGGAAGAACCTGCTGATGGCGCTGGTCGTCGCGCCGTTCTTCACCAGCTACCTGATCCGCACGCTGGCGTGGAAGACGATCCTGGCCGACGACGGCTGGGTCGTGCACACCATGAACACGCTGCACATCACGCCGCTGCTCAGCGGGATGGGCTGGACGTACTCGGACAACAGCGTGCTGCAGACGCCGTTCTCGGTGGTCTGCGGCATGGTCTACAACTTCCTGCCGTTCACGGTGCTGCCGATCTACACCGCGATGGAGAAGATCGACCCGCGGCTGCACGAGGCCGGCCAGGACCTGTACGCCTCGGCCTGGGCCACCTTCCGCAAGGTCACGTTCCCGCTGGCGCTGCCCGGCATCGTCGGCGGCACGCTGCTGACCTTCATCCCGGCGGTCGGCGACTACACCAACGCGGTGATGCTCGGCGGGCCGAAGACGAAGGTCATCGGGACGGTGATCGAGCAGCAGATGATCGGCACCGGCGGCAACATCCCCTACGGCGCGGCCCTGTCGGTACTGCTGATGGTCGGCACGCTGGTGATCACCCTGGCGTACATCAAGCGAGCCGGGACGGAGGAGATCGTCTGATGGCTGTCATCAACTGGTTCCGCAAACATGTGATCGCCATCGTCGCTTTCCTGATCTTCTTCTTCCTGCTGGTGCCGAACTTCGTCGTCGTGTGGATGTCGTTCAACAAGCCCTCGGGCAAGTACAACGTGAAGTGGGAGAAGTTCTCGCTCGACGCGTGGAAGAACCCGCTCGACGACGGCATCCTGCACGACCCGCTGATGCTCTCGCTGGAGATCGCGCTGCTGGCCACGCTGGTCGCCACGATCCTGGGCACGATGATCGCGTTCGCGATCGTGCGGCACAGCTTCAAGGGCCGCGGGTTCGTCAACAGCGTGCTGTTCCTGCCGATGGCGGCGCCCGAGATCGTCATGGGCACCACGCTGCTGGCGTTGTTCCTGAACACGTTCGGCGTGGACTTCCTCGGCTTCAAGTCGATCCTCATCGCGCACATCATGTTCTGCGTCAGCTACGTGGTGATCACGGTGAAGTCCCGGCTCAACGGCATGGACCCGATGCTGGAGAAGGCGGCGCAGGACCTGTACGCCACGCCCTGGCAGACCTTCTGGCGGGTGACCTTCCCGCTGGTGGCGCCCGGGATCGGGGCGGCGGCGCTGCTGTCGTTCGCGCTGAGCTTCGACGACTTCATCATCACGGAGATGACCGCGGGCAACTCGGTGACGTTCCCGTACTGGATCTGGAACGCCGTGCAGAAGGGCATCCCGCCGCAGGTCAACGTGATCGGTTCGCTGATGCTGATCGTCACGCTGGCGGGCATCGCGGTCGCCGAGGTGCCGAAGTGGCTCAAGACGTCGAAGGCGCGCTGAGGGTCCCGCGACGGATCTGAGGGGCCTTCGACAGCTCAAATCAATACAATTCAACCTTAGGGGGCGTCGTACCGGCGCCCCCTTCGCTTTCCGAGAGGGTGCCGCTGCACCATGAAGTACGACCATCTGCTGGCCGACGCGTCCCCCACTCCCTACTGGCTCGACACGCACGACCGCCCCGGAGCCCTGGAGGCGTTGGCCGGCCGGACGGTCGCCGATCTCGTCGTCGTCGGCGGCGGCTACTCGGGGCTGTGGACGGCGCTGCGTGCGAAAGAACGCGATCCCGACCGGGACGTGGTGCTGCTGGAGGCGAACCGGATCGGCTGGGCCGCCTCCGGGCGCAACGGCGGGTTCTGCTCCTCGTCGCTGACCCACGGCTACGACAACGGCGAGTCCCGGTGGCCCGACGAGATGGACACCCTGGAGCGGCTCGGGCACCAGAACCTCGACGAGATCGAGGCGACGCTGGAGCGCTACGGGATCGAGTGCGATTTCCGGCGCTCCGGGGAACTGGCGGTCGCGACCGCCGAATGGCAGGCCGAGGAGCTGGCTTCCGCGGAGACGTCGGAGGACGTCGTGTTCCTGGACCGCGCGGCGGTGCAGGCGCAGGTGGCCTCGCCGACGTACCACGCCGGGCTGTGGGACAAGACCGGCTGCGCGATGGTCGATCCGGCGCGGCTGGCGTTCGGGCTGCGGGACGCGTGCCTGCGGCTCGGGGTGCGGATCCACGAGAAGTCGCCGGTTTCCGTGCTGGAGCGCGACGACCTGCGGATGCGGGTCGCGACCGACAACGGCGAGGTGCTGGCGCCGAAGGTGGCGCTGGCGACGAACGCCTTCCCGAGCCTGCTGAGGCGGGTGCGGCCGTTCATCGTCCCGGTCTACGACTACGCGCTGATGACCGAGCCGTTGTCGGAGGCGCAGATGGCGGCGATCGGCTGGGAACACCGGCAGGGCATCGGCGACTCGGCGAACCACTTCCACTACTACCGGCTGTCCGCGGACAACCGGATCCTGTGGGGCGGCTACGACGCGGTCTACCACTTCGGCTCGAAGATCTCCTCGCGGCTGGACCAGCGGCCGGAGACCTTCGACAAGCTGGCCGGGCACTTCTTCGAGACGTTCCCGCAGCTGGAGGGGCTGAAGTTCATGAACAAGTGGGGCGGCGTCATCGACACGTGCTCGCGGTTCTGTGCCTTCTTCGGCACGGCCCACGGCGGCGCGGTGGCTTACGCGGTCGGGTACACCGGGCTCGGGGTCGGGGCGACGCGGTTCGGCGCCGACGTGATGCTCGACCTGCTGTCGGGCGCGGAGACCGAGCGGACCTCGCTGAAGATGGTGCGGAGCAAGCCGGTGCCGTTCCCGCCGGAGCCGTTGAAGTGGTTCGGGATCACGGTGACCAGCAACGCCCTGGGGCGTGCCGACGGCAACGGCGGTCGGCGGAACCTGTGGCTGCGGACGCTGGACCGGTTCGGGATGGGGTTCGACTCCTGAGAGCGCGGCGCCCCGGGGAGCCGGGGCGCCACGCGGCGGTTCAGGGGTTCGTTACGCGGCCGCGAACACCGGGCTGTTGTGGTACGCGGCGATCAGCCACCGGCCGTCGCGCTTCTCGAAGACCCAGGTGGCGTTCACCTTGCGGGGGTCCGGGACCGCGGTCTCGCCGCCGAACAGGATGCCGGACTCGGTGACGGCGATCGCCGCGTCGCCGCCGACGAAACGGAGGCTCAGTTGCTTGTTGTAGGTCGAGGTGTCCTTGAGCGGGCCCTGGAAGGCCAGGGCCATGTTCTCGCGGATCACCTCGCGGCTGTCGCGGAGCGAGCCGGTCATGATGGCGGTGGCGTCGGCGGTGTAGTCGGCGACCATGGCGGTGGCGTCGCCGGCTTCCCACGCCTTGTAGGAGGCGGTCAGGACCGCCTGGATCGCTGCCGTGTCCGCGTCACGATTGTCTGACATGGGGTTCTCCTTGTCGGTGGATCTGTCGGAGATACATACCGGCGGCGAGGTTCGGACTCATCGCACCTCGGCCGATCCGCCTGATCCGCCTGATCCGCCAGGCTGTCAGCCTTTTCGCCACATCGCCTGACAGCCTGAGCGTTGTCGGGCCCGTCCTCCCGTCGCAGACTCATCACTGAGGCCGAACTCATCCCAGACATCCCCTTAAGGAACGCCATGACCAAGCACGTCACCCACTGGATCGACGGCCATGCGTGGGAGGGCGCCACTGCTCGCCACGGCGATCTGCACGACCCGGCCACCGGCGCCGTCACCGGATCGGTGGACTTCGCCTCGGTGAAGGAGGTCGACGACGCGGTGTCGGCGGCCGCGGCGGCGTTCCCGGCGTGGCGGGCGGCGTCGGTGGCCCGGCGCACGACGGTGCTGTTCGCGTTCCGGGAGCTGCTGAACCAGCACAAGGACGAGCTCGCCGCGCTGATCGTTGCCGAGCACGGCAAGGTGCACTCCGACGCGCTCGGCGAGGTCGCGCGCGGGCTGGAGGTCGTGGAGTTCGCCTGCGGCATCGGGACCATCCTCAAGGGAGCGTTCACCGACTCCGCCTCGACCGGCGTCGAGGTGTACTCGCTGCACCAGCCGCTGGGGCCGGTGGCGATCATCTCGCCGTTCAACTTCCCGGCGATGGTGCCGATGTGGTTCTTCCCGATCGCGATCGCGGCCGGGAACACGGTGGTGCTCAAGCCGTCGGAGAAGGACCCGTCGGCGTCGGTGTTCATGGCGGAGCTGTGGAAGCGCGCGGGGCTGCCGGACGGCGTGTTCAACGTCGTGCACGGCGACAAGGTGGCCGTGGACCGGCTGCTGGAGCACCCCGACATCCACGCGGTGTCCTTCGTCGGCTCCACGCCGATCGCCCGCTACGTCTACGAGAACGGCACCCGCTACGGCAAGCGCGTGCAGGCCCTGGGCGGCGCCAAGAACCACATGGTGGTGCTCCCGGACGCGGACCTGGACCTGGCCGCCGACGCCGCGGTGTCGGCCGGCTTCGGCGCCGCCGGCGAGCGCTGCATGGCGGTGTCGGTCCTGGTCGCGGTGGACCCGATCGGCGACGAGCTGGTCGCCAAGATCACCGAGCGGATGGCGAAGCTGAAGGTCGGCCCCGGCTGCCTCCCGGACAGCGAGATGGGCCCCCTGGTCACCGGCGCGCACCGGGACAAGGTCACCTCCTACCTCGACGCGGGCGTCACCGCCGGCGCCGACCTGGTCGTGGACGGCCGCGAGCACGCCATCGGCGGCGCCGAGGCCGGCATCGACACCGGCAACGGCTTCTGGCTCGGCCCGACCCTGTTCGACAAGGTCACCTCCGCGATGAGCATCTACACCGACGAGATCTTCGGCCCGGTCCTGTCCGTGGTCCGCGCCCCCTCCTACGACGAGGCCCTGGCGCTGGTGAACAGCAACCCCTACGGCAACGGCGTGGCGGTGTTCACCAACGACGGCGGCGCCGCGGCCCGCTTCCGCGACCAGGTCGAGGTCGGCATGGTCGGCGTGAACGTCCCGATCCCGGTCCCGGTGGCCTACCACTCCTTCGGCGGCTGGAAGGCCTCCCTGTTCGGCGACACGCACGCCTACGGCCCGCACGGCGTGCACTTCTTCACGCGGACGAAGGCCGTCACGCAGCGCTGGCTGGACCCGAGCCACGGCGGCGTGAACCTCGGGTTCCCGACGAACGCGTGAGGTGGGGCGTCGGCTCCCGCGCGGGTGGTTCGCGCGGGGCCGACGCTTTGGGGGTGGGGTGCGCTCAGCCGGTCGCCGCTTGGTCCGAGGTGCCGTTCCCGGGCAGGGCCGGTTGGTGGACCTTGACGGTCGCGGCCTCGGGGACGGCCTTCAGCTCGACCGAGAGACGCAGGCCGAGCGCAGCCGCGATACGTTCCAGCACGGGCAGCGTGGGAGTGGTCCCGCCGGCTTCGAACCGAGCGATCGCGGGCTGGCGCATGCCGGTACGTTCGGCGAGGTACGTCTGACTCCAGCCGAGTTCTTCGCGGCGTGTCCGGACCGCTTCTCCGAGATCGAAGCGAAGCCGGGCCTCGGCGTAGGCGGCTTGGAACTCTGGGTTCGCGGCGTTCTCTTGGCGAAGATCGGAGAGCGTTCTACGACTCGTCACGCGACTTCCTCCTCGTCGGCCGTGTGATTCTCGGTCTGGCACCGGATTATCGCCCGCTTGGCGCGGAGGACTTCGGCAGCCTCGTTGCTTCGTGTCTTACGGAACACGGTGAGCAAGATGACGCGTCGATCGGCGGCGATCCAATAAGCGACCCGCTGCTGCACACTTCCACAGTGGAAGCGCAGCTCCCAGAGCTTCCCGTCGAGTGGACGGGCGTACGGCATCCCCAGAGACGTCCCGCGCGCTTCGAGCAGCTCGAAGTGGAAGAACGCCTGCGCTCGTCGTTGCGGGTCGAGCTTGTGATACCACTCGTCGACCTCCGGTTCCAGCTCCACTCTACCCCATGCCATAACAGCGATGGTATGGACATAGGTGATCGGCGGCAGCGGCGGCAAACCCGATTTCGCCTGAATGAGCGACAGTGTCATCTGCGGCCACTCCGCGCCGGGGCCGGAGACCCCGGCTTCCCGCCGCACACCTGAACCCGCAGGAAAGTATCAGCTCTCGAACAATCCGTGTGCCGGAACCCAGGACAATCCAGCCCCCGCACGTCCTCCGTGTCGGAGTGCGACCGATTTCGGTGGTTTCAGTGTGATGATCCGCATATAGCAGCCTCTGCGGTGTGAGACTCACAGTGCGGGCCCTGATGGGGGGCTTCACAACAACACGGAGGACTGAATGTCTTTTGTGACCAAGACCCTGGCGACGACCGCGACGGTCGCCGCCCTCATTCTCGCCGGCGCCTCGGCCGCCAGCGCCGACGTCAACTCCAGCGGTACCAACATCGGCACCACCTCGGGCTCGACCTCCGGCAACAGCGGGGTGGGGACCGGGAACGTCGTGCAGGGCACCGGCGGCAACGTGACGCAGGGCGCCGGCAACGTCGTGGGCAACCACGACGTGGTCGGGAACGGCGACGGCGTGGTGATCAGCGTCGTCGGCTGGCAGGGGGGCTGGGACGGCGGCTGGAGCGACGGCTGGCACGGCTTCTGGCACCACAACTGCCACTACGGCCTGGACTAGTACCAGCGGCGGCCTCGCCTGAAGAATTCTGAGCGAGGACTCTGCTGACAGCAGCGGCTTCGGCGACCCGCCGGGGTCGCTGCTGTCGTGTTCGAAGGGTGAACGGCACTGGCGGCGGGCCCCGATACCACCGCGTGCCCGGCCGTCAAGGTGCGTGAACTCAAAACTCCCCCTGCCGGTCCATCGTCCCTTATCAGTGGCACAGTCGGAACCCTTTGCCCTACGTTCGACAGGTGACGCAGACGACGACGTACCTCCGTTACCCGCATCTGTCCGGATCGACTCTGACCTTCGTCGCCGATGACGACGTGTGGGTCACCGACTTGCCAGGCTTCGCCGCTTCGGCCCGCGCCTCGCGGGTCACTTCCGACCGCGTCCCGGTCAGAAGGCCCTTGCTGTCGCCGGACGGTTCGCGCCTGGCGTGGACGTCCTCGCGGGAGGGCGTCGTCGAGGTGTTCGCGCAGCCGGTCGAGGGCCCGGCGGGCCACCGGCTAACGTACTGGGGCCATCCGCGCACCGAGGCGATCGGCTGGGCGTCGCAGGACGAGGTGATCGTGCGCGGCTGGGGCGGCCACGGCCACCGCTTCTACAACTTCGCGCACACCGTGCCCTTCGAAGGCGGCCACCCGGCCCGGCTCCCCTTCGGCAACCTGAAGGCCCTGGCCTTCGCCGAGCCCGGCGCGGAAGGCAGCCCTGCGGTCCTGAGCCGCTTCTACGCAGGCAACTCCTACCTGTGGAAGGGCTACCGCGGCGGCGCCACCGGCCAGCTGTGGATCGACCGCGAGGGCACCGGCGAGTTCGAGCGCTTCCTGGCCGAGGTCGAGGGCAACCTCGGCGACCCGATGTGGTTCGACGGCCGCGTGGTCTTCCACTCCGACCACGAGGACGGCGTCGCAGAGCTCTACTCCGCCCTGCCGGACGGCACCGACCTGCGCCGCCACACCACCGGCGAGGGAGGCTACTACCTGCGCCACGCCGCCACCGACGGCGTCCGCATCGTCTTCCAGCGCGCCGGCCGGCTCTGGCTGATGGAAGACCTCGAAGACGACCCGCGCCCGCTGGACATCCGCCTCCCCGGCGCGCGCCGCGCCGGCACCCCGCGCCCGATCGACGCCGCGAAGCACCTCGGCGCCGTCAGCCCGGACCACACCGGCCGCGCCAGCGCCGTCGAGGTCCGCGGCACGGTGCACTGGCTGACCCACAAGGACGGCCCGGCGCGCGGCCTCAGCGTCGAGGAGGGCACGCGCAGCCGGCTGCCCGTCGTGCTCGGCCGGACCGGGCAGGCCGCGTGGGTCATCGACGCCGCGGGGGAGTACTCGATCGAGATCGCGGCCACCGACGGCTCGCAGCGCCGCCGCGTCCTCACCGGCGAGTTCGGATACGTCAACGAGCTCGCCGCCTCCCCGGACGGCAAGCACCTGGCCGCCACGACCCGCGACAACAAGCTGCTCCTCGTCGACGTCGAGGCCGGCACGCTGCGCGTGGTCGTCGACGGCGAGGGCAAATTCCGGGCGATGCCGCGCTGGGGCATGAACTTCGCCTCCGACCCGACGTTCTCGCCGGACTCGAAGTGGGTCGCGTGGAGCCAGCGCTCGGACGTGCCGGACGCCTGGCAGATCCGGGTCGCCGACGTCGCGAGCCTGGAGACGGTCGACGTCACCGAGCCGCGGTTCCGGGACTGGAACCCGGTGTTCACCGCCGACGGCAAGCACCTGGCGTTCCTGTCGTCGCGGACGTTCGACTCCTACGAGGAGGACATGTACTTCGACTACTCGTTCCTCCCCTCGACCCGGCCCTACCTGGTGCCGCTGGCCGAGACCGAGCCCTCGCCGTTCGACCCCGAGCTCGGCGGGCGTCCGGTGGGCGACGACGGTGACAGCGACCGTGGCGGCGACGGCGACAGCGCGGACAAGAACAAGGTCTCTGAGATCCCGGCCACGGCGATCGACGCCTACGGCATCACCACCCGCGCCGTCCCGTTCCCGGTCGCCTCCGGGACCTACGCCGACCTCGCGGCGGTGAAGGGCGGCGTCACCTGGCTGGCCAAGCCGATCGTCGGCGCTCTGGGCACCCAGCTGGCCGGCTCCGGCAAGGAAGAGTCCCGGCCGGCCCTGATGCGCTTCGACTTCGGCAAGCGCGAGGAGCAGACGCTGGTCGAGGAGCTCGACGGCTACACGGTCTCCGGCGACGGCGCGCGCCTGGTCGTCTCCGACAACGGCGCGCTCTCGGCGCGTCCGGCCGACGAGGCCGACGACGCGAAGCCGGAGGCCGTGGACCTGTCTCGGATCCGGCTGCGGGTCGTCCCGGAGGCCGAGCGCGTCCAGGCCTTCACCGAGGCCTGGCGCCTGCAGGCCGAGAACTACATCAAGCCGGCCATGGACGGCATCGACTGGGAGGCGGCCCGTACCCGCTACCTGCCGCTGGTCCCGGCCACCTCGACGGACGACGACTTCGTCGACCTGCTGTGGGAGCTCCAGGGCGAGCTGCGCACCTCGCACGCCTACGTCGACGCCCCGAAGACGTCCCGCGACGCGGCCCGGCAGCAGGGTCTGCTCGGCGCCGACCTCGCCCCGGACGAGGACGGTGTCTGGCGGATCGTCAGGATCCTGCCGGGCGACAACTCGGTGCCCGCGGCCCGCTCGCCGCTGGCCGCGCCGGGGGTGGCGGCCCGGGTCGGCGACGCGATCACCGCCGTGGACGGCGTCGCGGTCCCCGAGCGCTCCGGTCCGGCCGCGCTGCTGGCGGGCAAGGCCGGCCAGCCGACCGAGCTGACGCTGCGGAACGCGGCCGGCGCCGCGCGCGCCGTGGTCGTGGTGCCGACCGCCGACGAGGTGGCGCTGCGCTACCGGGACTGGGTCGCCGACCGGCGGGCGTACGTGCTGGCCAAGTCCGAGGGCCGGCTGGGCTACGTGCACCTGCCCGACCAGGCCGAGCCGGGCTGGGCCGAGTTCCACCGCGACCTGCCGGCCCAGATCGTCAAGGACGGCGTGGTGGTCGACACCCGCGGCAACCGCGGCGGCATCACCTCCTCGCTGGTGGTGGAGCGGCTGCTGCGCAAGCCGATCGGCTGGGAGTTCGCCCGCGGCGAGCTGCCCGACACCTATCCGCCGTACTCGCCGGTCGGGCCGCTGGTCTCGGTCTGCGACGAGGAGGCCGGCAGCGACGGCGACATCATCAACCAGGCGTTCAAGGACCACGGCGTGACCGTGGTCGGGGCCCGCACCTGGGGCGGCGTCATCGGTATGGACGACTGCTACTACCTGGTTGACGGCACGTTCGTGACGCAGCCGCGCTACGCGCTGGCCTTCGACTCGGTCGGGCTCTACGGCCTGGAGAACCACGGCTGCGAGCCGACCGTCCCGGTCGCCTTCCGGCCGCAGGACTTCGTCGCCGGGGCCGACCCGCAGTTGGACAAGGCGATCGAGATCGCCCTGGACGCGCTGGCGAAGGAGCCGCCGGCGGCTCCGCCGTCGGTACCGGGAGTGTACGAGCACTGATGTCGCAGACCTCGTATCTGCGGTTCCCGCACCTTTCGGGGGACCTGCTGACGTTCGTCGCGGAGGACGACGTCTGGCTCGCCGAGCTGCCCGCCGGTGCGGGCGGCCCGGTGCGGGCCGCGCGGTTCACGTCGGACTGGCAGCCGGTGCGCGGCCCCCGGCTGTCCCCGGACGGCGCGCGGGTGGCGTGGACGCGGCAGCGCGACGGGGCGCCGGAGGCGTACGCGGCCTCGGTCGACGGCGGCACGGCGACGCGGCTGACGTACTGGGCCGACGACCGGACCGACGTGCTCGGCTGGGCGTCGGCCGAGGAGGTGGTGGTGGCCGGGGGCCGACTGCCGCTGCGCGGGGACGTGCGGGCGCACGTCGTCCCCTTCGGCGGCGGCGTCCCGGTGCCGCTGCCCTACGGGACGCTGCAGGGGCTCGCGCTGCACGGTCCCGGCGGCGCGGTCATGACGCGGCGCGGGATCGCGCACGACGCGTCGTGGTGGAAGCGCTATCGGGGCGGCCGCGCGGGCAAGCTGTGGGTCGACGCGGACGGCTCCGGGGACTTCCGCCGGATCCTGCGCGAGCACGAGGGCAACATCGACGCGCCGATGTGGGTGGGGGACCGGGCCGCGTTCCTGTCGGACGCCGGGGGAGTCTCAGAGCTCTACTCGTGTCGGCCGGACGGGTCCGATCTCCGCCGGCACACCGACGAGCCGTCCGGGTACTTCGCGCGGCACGCCGGAACCGACGGCGTGCGCGTGGTGTTCATGCGCGGCGGGCGGCTGTGGCTGCTCGAGGACTTGGAGGGTGAGGCGCGGCCGCTGGAGGTGCGGCTGGCCGGAACCCGAATAGGCCGTACGGAGTATCCGGTCGCGGCGTCGAACAACCTCGGCGGGTTCGCGGCGGACCGGACCGGCCGCGCGGTCGCGGTCACCGTGCGCGGCACCATCCACTGGCTCGCGGCCAAGGACGGTCCGGCGCGGGCGCTCGCGGTGACGCCGGGGGTTCGGGCGCGACTGCCTGTCGTGCTCGGGGAGACCGGGTTCGCCGCGTGGGTGACGGACGCCGGCGGGGAGTGGTCGATCGAGATCGGGCCGGTCGACGCCGACACCGAGGTCGCGGACCGCGAGGTCGTGGTCCGCAGGATCCTGACCGGCGAGGTCACGCGGGTCGCGGGGCTGTCGGCCTCACCGGACGGCGCGCATCTCGCCGTCTCGACCGAGGACAACCGGCTGCTGGTCGTCGACGTCGGGGCCGGCACGGCGCGGGTCGTGGCCAGCGGGCCGCACCACGCCTGGGGCACCCTCGCCGAGGACCCGGTGTTCTCCCCGGACTCGCGCTGGCTGGCCTGGGCCGAGGGCACGCAGGCCGACGGCCCGCGCAAGATCCGGCTCGCGGACGTGGCCACGCTGACCCCGGTCGACGTCACCGACGGCCGGTTCCTCGACTGGAGTCCGGCGTTCACGCTGGACGGCAAGCATCTGGCCTTCCTGTCCAACCGCACCTACGACCCCTACTACGCGGACGAGGTGTTCGACCTCATCTTCGTGCCCGGGGCCCGGCCGTACCTGGTGCCGCTGGCCGCCGACGAGCCCTCGCCCTTCGCGCCCTCGCTTCAGGGACGGCCGATCGGGGAGGACGTGAAGTCGGGTGCTGATGACGACGACGAAGACGACGGCTCCGGCAGCTCGGACGGTTCCGGTGCTTCGGACGGCTCGGACGGCTCGGACAGCTCCGACGGCTCCGACGGCTCCGGCAAGTCCGGCAGCTCCAGCGGCTCCGACCGCGCGCGCAGCCGGGTCGACGTCGAGGGCATCGCGGGCCGGGTCGTGCCCTTCCCGGTCCCGACCGGGGACTACTCGCGGCTGCGCGCGGCCAAGGGCGGCGTGCTCTGGCTGGAGAGCTTCAAGCACGGCGCGCTCGGCGACAGCATGTCGGACCCGTCGAACGAGGCGGACAAGCCCCGGCTGCGGCGCTACGACTTCGGCAAGCGGGACGTGCTGACGCTCACCGACGAGGCGCACTCGTTCGAGGTCAGCGGCGACGGCTGCCGGGTGCTGGTGCGCGACGGCGGGGCGCTGCGGTCGCAGCCCTCCGACGCGCGTCCGGACAACGGCGACCGGGAGCCGCTGGATCTGGAACGGATCCGGGTGACCGTGGATCCGGTGGCCGAGCGGCGGCAGAGCCTGCGGGAGGCGTGGCTGCTGCAGCGCGACTTCTTCTGGCGCGACGACCTCGGCGGCGTGGACTGGCCGGGGGTGTGGGAGCGGTACCAGCCGCTGGCCGAGGCGCTCGCCACCCACGACGACCTGGTGGACCTGCTCTGGGAGGTCCAGGGGGAGCTCGGCACGTCCCACGCCTATGTGCGCGAGACCGGCTACGCCGTCGATCCCGCGCGCCGTCAGGGGCGGCTCGGTGCGGATCTGGAGCGCGACGCGGAAGGACGCTGGCGGATCACGCGGATCCTGCCCGGCGACGCCTCGGTGCCGCAGGCGCGGTCGCCGTTCGAGGCGCCGGGGGTCGGGGCGCGGGTCGGCGACGTGGTGGCGGCGGTCGACGGCCGGCCGGTGGATGCCGGCGTCGGGCCGGGGCCGCTGCTGGCCGGGAAGGCCGGGAAGCCGACCGAGGTGCTGTTGGTGCGGGATGCGGGGGGCGAGGGGGACGGCGCTGACGCTGCTCCGCGCGGGCGTCGCGTCGTCATCGTGCCGCTCGACGATGAACGGCTTCTGCGTTATCAGGCGTGGGTCGCCGAGCGGCGGGCTTATGTGCGGGCGCGCTCCGGCGGTCGCCTGGGCTACGTCCACCTCCCCGACCAGGGGTCGCGCGGTTGGGCGGAGTTCCACCGCGACCTGGCCACGCAGACCGCGTGCGAGGGCCTGATCGTCGACACCCGCGACAACCGCGGCGGCAACACCTCGCCGTTGGTGGCCGAGCAGCTGTTGCGGCGGGTCGCCGGGTGGAAGCTGGTGCGCGGGAAGGTGCCCCGCACGTATCCGCCGGCGGCGGTGCGCGGGCCGCTGGTGTCGGTCTGCGACGAGTACTCCGCTTCCGACGGAGACATCATCAATCAGTACCTGAAGGACCGGGGTGTCCCGATCGTCGGGATGCGGACGTGGGGCGGCGTGGTCGGCATCGACGCCCGCTTCCGGCTGCTGGACGGCACCGCGGTGACGCAGCCCAAGTACATGAACTGGTTCGAATCCGTCGGGTACGGCCTGGAGAACCACGGCTGCTACCCCACTGTCGAGGTCGAATTCACCCCGGCCGACGCCAACGCCGGCCGGGATCCGCAGCTCGACGCGGCCGTCGACCTGGCGTTGGGTGAACTCGCGGAGCATCCCGCGGCCCGGCCCCCGGAGCGCCCCTGGATGTGATCGGCACAGTGGCGGCCGCCTGTCGGTCGCCACTGTGTTCGTGACAACCATGACTATCCCGTCCCGTATGTCGGATGCCCGCGCTATGGTGGGCCGGTGGTTCCGAGCGGTCTAGTCCACCGGAGGACCTCACTTCGCCTGCGGCACGACACTGCCGCGGGACTCGGCAAGACACGGCCACGGGGGCCACGTTCATGAGGTGGGATTGGTCAGTGGTGGTGCAGTTCGGGCTGCTCGGACCGGTCCGCGCGCTGCGAGTGGGCGTCGCGGGAGAACCAGCCGAAGAGCTCAAAGTAGGGTCCCCGCAGCAGCAGGCGGTGCTTGCGCTGCTCGCGTCACGGGCCGGTCGGGTGGCGACAGCCGACGAACTCATCGAGGGACTGTGGGGTGACGAGCCTCCGGAGGGTGCCCTGGGGACGGTGCGCACTTATGCGTTCCGACTCCGTAAGGTCTTCGGTGCGGAGGCCATTGCGTCTATAGCCGGCGGCTATGCGTTGCGCGCAGAGCGTTCGGACGTGGACTTGTTCACGTTCGAAGATCACGTCGCCAGCGCGGAGCAGCGCCGGATGTCCGGCGATGTGGCCGGTGCGCGGGGAGAACTCGCCAGTGCGTTGGCTCTCTGGCGCGGTACTCCGTTGGCCGGGATACCCGGGCCCCATGCAGAGTCCCTGCGCGCGACCCTTCTGGAGCGGCGTACGGCGGCTCAGGAGAGTCGCATTGCCTTGGACTTGGCTCTGGGCCGGGTCGGGGACGCCGTCTCCGAACTGACGGTTCTCACCGCTGAGCACCCTCTGCGTGAGGGCCTGCGTGGACAGCTCATGCTGGCGCTCTACCAGACCGGACGGCAGGCCGAGGCGCTGGGCGTCTACGCGGACACCCGACGGCTTCTGCGCAAGGAACTGGGAGTCGAGCCGGGAGCCGAACTCGGCGAGCTGCATCAGCGGATCCTGCGGGCTGACCCCTCACTGGCACGCCATACTGCGGACAGTGCCGAGATAGCGCCTAGAACGACAGAGGTGCCCGCCGGAACCGCTCTGGAGAAGCCGCCGACGATCCCCGCACAGCTTCCCGCCGACACGGCCGACTTCACCGGACGCGAGAACCTGACCCGCGTGCTCGCCGCGCGCATCGCCAGCACGGTCGGCCAGTCGGTCGCGGTCTGTGCGCTGTCGGGGCTGGGCGGGGTCGGCAAGACGGCGCTTGCGATCCATCTGGCGCACTTGGTCCGGGAGGACTTCCCCGACGGACAGCTCTATGTGGATCTCCGCGGAGGCGATCCCGTACCTGCCGACCCCGCGCCGGTGCTCGCCGCGTTCCTGCGCGGTCTGGGGATCTCGGAGGGGGAGACGGCTCAGGGGCTGGAGGAGCGCGCTGCGGCGTATCGCTCGGCGCTGGCCGGGCGGCGGGTCCTGATCGTGCTGGACAACGCTCGGGACGCCGCACAGGTGCGTCCTCTGCTGCCCGGGGCTCCGGGGTGCGCGGTGGTCGTGACGAGCCGTCCGAAGCTCACCGGGCTGGCCGGGGCCACGTTCGCGGACCTCGACGTGCTGGACCCCGGCGAGGCGATGAACATGTTCACGCGGATCGTCGGCGAGGAACGGCTCGGCGTGGAGCACGAAGCGGCGATAGACGTGGTGTCGCTGTGCGGGTATCTGCCTCTGGCGGTGCGGATAGCGGCGGCTCGGCTCGCGTCGCGTCCCCGGTGGCGTATCGGGTCGCTGGCGGCCCGGCTGTCCGACGAGCGGCGCCGGCTCGCTGAGCTGTCCGTGGGCGATCTCGCGGTACGCGCGGCGTTCGAGCTCGGCTATCACCAGCTGTCCCCAGCGCAGGCGGACGTCTTCCGGCGGCTGTCGTCGCTGGACAGCGCCGACGTCTCGGCCGCCGCGGCCGCCGCGCTGCTCGGACAGGACGAGGCCGACACCGAGGAGGTGCTGGAGTCTCTGGTGGACGCCGCGATGCTGGAGTCCTCTTCTCCGGGGCGCTACCGGTATCACGACCTGTTGCGCCTCTATGCGCGCGAGCAGTACGAGGCCGAGGGCGGCGAGCCCGATGCCGGCTTCGTGAGCCTGCTCGACTTCTACCTCGCCTCGATGCGGCGGCTGCGGCGTATCCCGGTGGAAGAACTCGGCCTTTCCCCGACGCGGTCCTCCGGTAGAGAGTTCGACTCTGTAGAGGCCGGAGTGCGTTGGATCGCGGACGAGGGCAGCTCCGTGGACGCGGTGTTCAATCGGCGGGTCCTGACCCGAGGTGCGTGCGAAGCCGGGGTGGCTCCGTTGACGCTCGCGGTGGAACTGCTTGACCACCTTGTTTCGCTGCCTGGCATCGAACGCTATGCGGATGAGCTCTCTGCGGCGGCGCGTAATGCGGCTGCGGCTGCGATGGAGAGTGGGGACGTGCGGAGTGAGGCGCGTGTGCGGCACTCTCTGGCGCGGGTTCTCTATGCGACGTATCAGATAGAGGCTGCTGCGGAGGAGGCAGAGCGGTCGCACCGCGCCGCCGAGGCTGTGGGGGGCGACGAGACCCAGGCCGATGCGGTGAACCTGCTCGCCATGACTTATGCGGACCTGGGGCGGGATGGCGAGGCGATCGCGTTGTACGAGCGCGCGGTGAGCGTCAGCCGGGAGTTCGGGGATGTGGCGTCGGAGGCTGCCGCGCGGCAGAACATGGCGCGCTCTCTGCTTGTTCTGGGCCGTACAGAGAAGGCTCTGGAGAGCACTATGGCGGGGCTTGCCCTCTGCCGTGCTCTGGGGGACGACGTGTCGACCGGGTACGCGCTCTTCCAGACCGGCTCCATCTACCTCCAGACACTGGCCTATAAGGAGTCGCTGACGTACTTCGCAGAGGCGGCGCAGTACTTCTCCGACGTCCATCCGTCTATGGAGGGCGCCGCGCATGCCTCCAGCGCGCGGGCGCTGTTGGGGCTCGGCGAGCCCAGCGGGGCGCTGGAGCACGCGGAGCGCGCGGTGAGCGTGCTGCGCGGGACGGCCGACACCTGGCAGCACGCGACCGCCCTGGCGGTGCTGGCGGACGTGCTGGACGTCGCCGGCCAGCCGGAGCGGGCCCGGGGCTGCCGGGAGGAGGCGCTGGCCATGTTCGTCGTCATCGGCGCCCCGGAGGCGGGCCGTATCAGGGGTATGCTCGCCGACCCCGAGGCAACCTCGGCACCCGGTCGAACGTCGCGCTAAGGAAACGGTTGGAGCGCACGGGAGGATGACAAGGTGATGAGGGATACGGTGTCGCGTGCGCAGGAGGCTTCGGCTTCGGGTTCGCATCGGTCGCACGGCGGTCCCGCGGGACCTTCCGCTGTGGCCGCGCCGCACGAGGACGGCCGGGACGCGGACGTGTTCCGCGCGACGGTCCAGCCCGCGCACCGGGTGCGCGGGTGGCTCGCGGCGGCGCCCCGCTAGGTTCGGGAATTCTCGGATCTTCGCGGGAATGCGTAATCCACGGCTGATCCGGCAGTGAGCAGGTGCCCCACCGCTGCGGCGTCCGGCTTTCGTCTGAGGCTTGTGAGATCTGCGAGACTCAAGGCGCGGGCTGCCCGAAGGGCTCCGCAGCGTGCAACTGCCCGGTCGAGTGTGACCGGGACTGCTGGATCGGCCGCGCCGGGCCGTCTTCGTCGCGCGCGGTCTGTTGCCACGGTGCCGCCGTTAGGGGCACGTAGGCTCAAGCGCCGTTGCGGTGGGTTCCGGCGTGTTCCGGTGCCGGCGACCTGGAACAGCGATGCCCATGAGGCTGTTGTGACAGGTGATGCACCTTGATCACCGATCCGTCCCGGCCGCTCACGCCCGGTACTCTGAACGGGTGTTCTATTTTGTCCGATGGGCGGCCATCACCCGACGCTTGTCGGCGGCTCGGGATACGGTTGCAGTCAGGTGGTTGCCCTCCTCGTGGCGGCCGGTTCACGGCGGGTTCACAACGGGACTGCAACTTCTTGGAATGGAAACCCCGTCCTAACCGTTGAGAACCATTGAACGGGGAATAACAACAAGCAAAGCAGGAGAGTAATCCGGCAACAGCCGGGGTACGGTGGCTCCACAGGCTCATGATTCTCACAGATAAACCAGCAGGCCAGCGGAAACGATGAGGGAGGGGAAGCCGAGATGATCTTGGTTCGCCGCCTACTCGGCGACGTGCTGCGCGGCCGACGGCAGCGCAGCGGACGGACGCTGCGTCAGCTCGCCGCGACGGCGCGGGTGTCCCCCGGCTACCTCTCCGAGGTGGAGCGGGGCCAGAAAGAGCCGTCGAGCGAATTGTTGTCCGCCATCTGCGACGCGTTGGAGGTCAAGCTCTCCGACGTGCTGCTCGAACTGTCCACCGAACTCGCCGCGGCCGAGCTGGCCGCCGAGATCGAGGCCGCGGAGCTGGGCCGCTTGGTCCCGGCCGACGGCCGCGCCCCGCAACGGGTCGCGATGCCGCCCGCCCGCAGCGGCCAGGCCGACACCGCCGGTCAGAGCACGTCCGGCAACGGCCAGCGCTCCGGCGTCGTGGTCGGCGTCGGCGCCGGTGCCCCGCGCGGGGCCCGCACGCTGCCGACCGCCAAGATCCCGACCGCGGTGATCAACTCCCGGACCGCCGCCAACCGGCCCGGCAACACCCGACCGGCCTCCGGGTCGCCCCGGGTGGCGCCGAAGTCCGGCGCGGTACCCCAGGCGGCGCTCGGGACCACCACCGGCATGGCCGCCTCCGGCCTCGGCCCGGCCCTGGGACCGCAGCCCCCGATGGGTGCCCTGCCCTACGTCCCCGGCTCGCCGTTGCCCGGCCCGGAGAACCCCTACACCTTCGGCACGCCTCGGCTGCCCTCACCGACCGGCCGGTGATGCTGTGCCGGAAGAAAATCTGGTGTCGGTGATCGGCGAGCACGTGTCACCATCGAGGCGGGGAGAGCGTATCTCCCCGCCTCGCGGCGTCTTCGCGCCGCGACTGTCAGCACTGATGAACCACAGATGAAGAGGAATCACATGACGGAATCCCACAAGGACGCTGCCCGCGACGAGGTCTACGCACTGAACGACCACGACACGCCGGAAGCCGAGTGGGACACCGAGGACGCCTTCGACGCGCCGGCCCCGCTCTACCGCAACCGGTGGGCCGAATCCCGGCACGACGGCGAGCAGTTCGACCTCGAGGAGCGCGCTTCGCTGCGCCGCGTGGCCGGACTGTCCACCGAGCTCGAGGACGTCACCGAAGTCGAGTACCGGCAGCTGCGCCTGGAGCGCGTGGTGCTGGTGGGCGTGTGGACCGACGGCACCGCCGCGGACGCCGAGATGTCGCTGCGCGAACTGGCCGCGCTGGCCGAGACGGCCGGCTCGGAGGTGCTCGAGGGCGTCGTCCAGCGCCGCGACAAGCCGGACCCGGCGACCTACATCGGCAGCGGCAAGGCGGCCGAACTGCGCGACATCGTGGTCGCCACCGGCGCCGACACCGTGATCTGCGACGGCGAGCTGAGCCCCGGCCAGCTGATCCACCTGGAAGACGTGGTCAAGGTCAAGGTCATCGACCGCACGGCCCTGATCCTGGACATCTTCGCCCAGCACGCCAAGTCCCGCGAGGGCAAGGCCCAGGTCGCGCTGGCGCAGATGCAGTACATGCTCCCCAGGCTCCGAGGCTGGGGCCAGTCCCTGTCCCGCCAGATGGGTGGTGGCCGCGGCGGCCTGGCCACCCGCGGACCCGGTGAGACCAAGATCGAGACCGACCGCCGCCGCATCCGCGAGCGCATGGCCAAGCTCCGCCGCGAAATCGGCGACATGAGCAAGGGACGCCAGACCAAGCGCGCCGAAAGGCGCCGAGGCTCCGTCCCCTCGGTGGTCCTGGCCGGCTACACCAACGCCGGCAAGTCCTCCATCCTCAACCGCCTCACCGGAGCCGGCGTCCTGGTGGAGAACGCCCTGTTCGCCACCCTGGACCCGACCGTCCGCCGCACGGAGACCGCCACCGGCCGCACCTACACGCTGTCGGACACGGTCGGCTTCGTCAGGCACCTGCCGCACCAGCTGGTGGAGGCCTTCCGCTCGACGCTGGAGGAGGTCGGCGAAAGCGACCTGGTCCTGCACGTGGTGGACGCCAGCGACGAGGACCCCGAAGGCCAGATCTCCGCGGTCCGCGCCGTCTTCGCCGACATGGGCGCCGGCGACGTCAAGGAACTGCTGGTCTTCAACAAGGCCGACCTCGCCGACCCCGAGGTCCTGTCCCGCCTGCTGCGCCGCGAACCGCACAGCATCGTCGTCTCCGCCCGCACCGGCGAAGGCATCGACGACCTGCTGACCGCGATCGAGCGCGACCTCCCGCGCCCCGGCGTGGAGCTGGAGGCCCTGGTGCCGTATGACCGGGGCGACCTGGTCGCCCGGATCCACGCGGAGGGCGAGATGCTGAAGGAGGAGCACACGGACCACGGGACGCTGGTCCGGGCGCTGATCCACCAGGATCTGGCGGCTCAGCTGGAGCCTTTCCGGACGGTGGGGGCGGTTTAGCTCACGTCCGTAGTCTCGGCCTGCTCAGGCGGCCGTCTCTCTCCACGAGAGACGGCCGCCTTTTGCTTGCCCCGCTCCTTCGCCCTGTCTCCGCCCGAACCTGTCTCTCCCTGAATCTGTGCTGTGATCCCGCGTACCGCTAGCCCGAAAGAGTGACCAGCCCCCACCCGCACAGCGAGTTATCCACAGGCCCCAACCCGCGACTGGTATGCGCACTTTGCGAAGATCTACCGTCGCAGACATGGAACGAACCACACCGGGAACCGCACCGAACGGCAGCGCCCAACCCCGCAGCCCGCAGCCATCGGCGCGCGACCGACTGGCGTCGCTCCAAGGGGACCCACCGCGGCACTGGTCGCCTGCCGCACAGGGCCCCATGCCTCTCTCCGAGGCGCTGGCCGCCCGGCACCACGCAAACCGCCCCTGGTGGCGCCGGGCGGCCCAGTCCATCGAACACCGCGTCCCGCCAACCCTCCGAGGCCGCTGGGCCCTCAGCCTCCCAGCAGCCACAGCGGTGGCACTGGTAGCCGTCGCCGGCGCAGCCGCCGGCGGCTGGTACCTGACACGCTCACAGGGCACGGTCGTCGACGTGGCGGGAGAAGCGGCATCGACCTCCCAACCACCCGACGACAGTCACATCACCCCGACCGCCGACACCGCCGCACCACCGGGCGACCCACGCGGCGGCAAGCCAGGCGGCACCGCGGCGGGGCACGACGGCGCATGCCGCGAGCATGCGTGGAACTCGGGGCCGCCACGTGCGGTGCCGGACGCGCCGACGGGGTGGAATGCGCGTGTTTTGAGGGTCGTGCCGGCTGAGTTTGACGGCAGCACGCTGGAGAGCGGGCCGCCGGCCGAGCGGGGGAGTGGACCTGCCGCACGCGCTGGTGCGCGCATGGCGCTCGCTGGCTGGTATCCGGCCGAGCAAACGCCATCTTCCGAGGCGGTCGGCGCGCCGGCTGGCTGGTGGTCCGTAGGGCAGGCGGGTGCGGACATGGCGCCTGTTCGGGCGGCGAGTACGTTGTCCGGCTGGTATCCGGCCGACGGTGCGAATGCGCCATCTTCCGAGGCGGCTGGCGCGGTGGCTGGCTGGCGGTCCGCAGGGCACGCGGGTGCGGGCTTGGCGCCTGTTCGGGCGGCGAGCATGATGTCCGGCTGGTACCCGTCCGAGCAGGCGCGAGCTGGTGCACATTCGCCGTTTGCAGGGCTTGCCAGCTCGCTGTCCGGCTGGTCCTTTGCCAAGCAGGCCAGTGTCCTGGTCCCACCCAGTGAGCTGGCTGAAGTGTCGTTGAGCAGGCCGGCGAATGTTCTTTGGCCGGTCGGAGCGCCCGGCTGGCCCCAGGTCGAGCGGGCGGGGATCCTCGCTGTCACTCCCATGGGTCGCTGGTACCCGGCGCCGATCGTGCGTCGCTATGTCGTGGCGATGGCTGTCCGTGCTGCGAAGGCCTGCTCGCCGCATGCGGCTATGGCTACCAGCCCTGCGTTGGCTGGGGCCGCGTCGGCCAGTGCGGTGGTTGTGGATGTCGAGGGCAAGGTTGCGCATCCCGGCGTTCAGATGTTGCCGGTTGGGGCGCGGGTCTATGAGGCGCTGGCTGCGGCTGGGGGTGCGTTGCCGGGGGTGGATGTCACCGCCCTGGATTTGGCGCGGCCGGTTGCTGATGGGGAGCAGTTGCGGGTGGGGATCGCGGGGGCGCCGGGTCCGGTGGTGGGGTTGCCGCAGGCTTCGGTGGGTGGTGGTTCGCGGGGGAAGCGGGGTAAGCCTGCGGAGCCGGTGAATCTCAATACTGCGACGTTGGAGCAGCTGGAGGCGGTGCCGGATGTCGGGCCGGCGCTGGCCCAGCGGATTCTGGACTGGCGGGCCGAGCATGGGCGCTTCGCTTCGGTGTCGCAGTTGCGGCAGGTGCGGGGGATCGGTGAGCGGAAGTTCGCGGACATGCGCGATTCGGTGACGGTGTGACGCGATGAGCCTGACCGTCACCTTCCGTTCCGTCGACCACGACCACCGCCCGCGTCGTGACCTGCGGCTTGTGCCGATCCTGGGGGCTGCGTACGTCGCTGCCTTCGTCGGCAGCGGATTCGCCTCACGGGCCGCGCTTCTGCTTTGGGCGGGGTGCGCGGGGGTCGGCACCGGACTGTTGCTGCGCAGCGGCATTCGGCGTCGGGCGGCGCCCACACGCGTGCAAGCGACCACCCGAACCCGAACCCGAACCCAAACCCAAACCCAAACTCGTACCCGCACCCGCCGCCGCACCCTCGCCGCGGCCTGCTTCGTCGCGGCCGGGGCCGGGACCGCCGCCACCACGCGCACCATCGCCACCCACACCGGGCCGCTCCCGCGTCTCGCGGCGGCGCGCGCCCACGTCACCGTCGAGGCCGTCGTCACCGACGACCCGCACACCGCGACCTCCGTGCGCGGGCCGTTCGCCGTCGTGCCGCTGCGCGTCGAGCGCGTCGACGAGTTCGGTACGCGGCTGCCCGCGACCGCGCTCGCGTCCGAGCCCGACGCGTGGCGGTTCCTGCCCTCCACCCGCCTGCGCATCACCGGGCGCCTGCGCCCCGCGCACGACGACACCCCCGACGCCGCCACCCTCTCCGTGCACCGCCCGCCCGAGGTTCTGGCCGGGCCCGACCGGCTCCAGCGGCTTGCCGGCCGGCTGCGCCAAGCCCTCCGCGACGCCTGCGCGCACCTGCCCGCCGACCCGCGCGGGCTGGTGCCGGGCCTCGTGATCGGTGACGTGTCGCAGGAGCCGGAGAGCCTGGCCGCCGCCTTCCGCGACACCGGGCTGACGCACCTGACGGCGGTGAGCGGGGAAAATCTGGTCTTCGTGCTGACGGCGGCGATGCCGATCGCCCGCCTGGCCGGCGTCCGAGGCAGGTTCCTGACCCTCACCGGCCTGGCCGTCGTCATCGGCTTCACCGTCCTGGCGCGCCCCGAACCCTCGATGGTGCGCGCCAGCGTGATGGCGGTCCTCGGCCTGCTCCTGGCCGCCGTCGGACGCCGCGCGCGGGGCCTGCCGCTGCTCTGCGCGGGCGGGACGCTGCTGCTCCTGTTCGACCCCTGGCTCGCGCGCTCCTACGGCTTCGCGCTCTCGCTGTCCGCGACCGCCGGGCTCTTCGTCCTGGCGCCGGGGTGGCAGCAGGCGCTCACCGACCGGCGCGTGCCGCACCGCATCGCCGAGTCGCTGGCCTGCACCGCGGCCGCCGAGACCTTCTGCCTGCCGATCCTTGTCACCTTCACCGCCGCGATCACGCCGCTCTCGCTGCCCGCGAACCTCCTCGCGGAGTTCTGCGTCGGGCCGGCGACCGTGCTCGGGGCCGCGGCCCTGCTCGCCGCGTCCGTCTGGCTCCCGCTGGGCCGGGCCGTGGCGTGGCTGGCGCAGTGGCCGACCGACGGAATCGTGGCGGTCGCGCGCTACGGATCCCGGCTGCCCGGCGCGACCGTCGCCTGGCCCGACGGGCTGGCCGGGGCGCTGGTGCTGCTCGCGGTCTACGCGCTCGTCTTCCTGATCTCGGCTGCGGTGACCCACCACAAGGAGGAAGCGTCATGAACGAGCAAGGCCCCTGGATATCGCCCGGCTCCTGGCCGGACGGAGGACGCCGTCGCGGGTACGACCCCGGCTGGCGCGGCCTGGAAAGCTCCGAAAGCCGCGGAGGGGATGGCTTTCGGGGCGGCCCGACCCGCCCCGGCGGGCGAGCGATCGCGGCGGCCGCGGCCCTTCTGCTGGTGCTGATATCCATCGGCGTCGCGGTGTACGTGATCCGCGGCCGCACCGCCGCCTGGCCGCCGCCCAACTGGATCTTCGCAGCCTGCGACGTCGGCCAGGGCGACGCCTTGGCGCTCGCCGTGGGCCCGGCCGAGGCCGTCGTCGTCGACACCGGCCCCGATCCCGCCAAGGCCGACCACTGCCTGACGCTGCTCGGGATCCACAAGGTCCCGCTGGTGGTCCTGACCCACTTCCACGCCGACCACATCGACGGCGTCCCCGGCGTGCTGAAGGGGCGCACGATCACCGAGATCGAGACCACGAACGATCCCGACCAGCCCAAGGGTGCCGCCGAAGTCGCGTCCTGGGCCACGGCGGCAGGCATCGCTACGTCGGTGGCGACGGCCGGTGAGCACCGGCAGTTCGGCCCGGTGTCCTGGGACGTCCTGTGGCCCGACCCGAACGCGAGCCCGCCGGCGCCGCCGCCCGAATCCGTCCGCAAGAGCCGCCGAAAAGGCCGCCGCCAGGCCCGCGGCTCGCCACGCGGCGGCGGTCGTGGCGGCGGTCGCGGCGGAGGCGGCGAGGAAGGCTCCGCCCCGAACAACTCAAGCGTCGTGCTCCAGGTGACGGTCGCGACGAGGGACGGCCCGGTCCGGCTGCTGCTCACCGGCGACATCGAGCCGCCGTCGCAGGCCACGATCCTCGCCGCGCATCCGGATCTCGCCGCCGACGTTCTGAAGGTGCCGCATCACGGCAGCCGATTTCAGGACCAAGATTTTTTCAGGGCTGTTAGACCACGAGTATCGATCGTCTCTGTCGGCGCAGGGAATACATACGGTCATCCGGCACGTGACACGCTGGCGCTCGCGGGATCTGACGGTGCACATGTCTTTCGGACTGATCGCGATGGCCAGATCGTCGTCTTCGGCTCGGCGCGGACGCTGAGAGTCGCGTTACGAAGGTAGCTCGGGCGAGGCTCCGGCGGCTTGTGCGAGCCGCCGGCGCCGATCCGGCGGTTGCAGGTCCTGAGCCGGGCTCGCACCCACAACTCCTTGTGATCGCCCGTCCGGGCCGCCCGCCGCTGACCGGACTTGACCGGAGTACTGGAGTTCGACTTCAGCTCCGGTTCATAGTCGAGGCACAGACAAACTCTCCAGAAAGCAAGAGGCAGCATGGAAACTGGCCGGAAACTCAAGACGGCGGTCCTCGGCATCGGTGTCGCAGGTGCGTTGGCGCTTTCCACGGCGAACGCTTTCGCCATCTCCGGAGTCACCGAGACGGTCGAGTCCCCGGACAAGCTCTGCAACGCCTCGGTCGACTTCAACACCTCCACCCGTGCCTTTGCCGAGGGCTTGAACATGTACAACGACGTACGCTGCGCCTGGTCGTTCCAGGCGTGGAACGTGTCCAGTGGCACCACGTCCGTCCTCTTGTCGGGAGTCATGGGACCGCAAGGCGAGCAGACGCCCACGGCCGACGTCTACACGCACAATGCGAACAATCAGCTGCGGATCTGTATCAATGAGCGTGGAGTCACCAGCTGCACCGACTGGCAGAGCTGACCGGCTGCCGGCCGGCCAGCCAGCCAGCCGCGAGAGCGTTCATGATCGGTGTTGATTGCCCAGGCCCGGACCTTGGCTGATCGGGGGACACCGAGCGGAACGCTCTCGCGGCGGGTCGGCCGCGGCTGCCCATATTGTGATCTTCCTCGGGGTTTTCGGTCCCCTTCGGCCACCTAGACTCGTACGTGCTGACGAAGCCAAGGCATGGACGAGGCGGGACCGTGAACGTAGCAGGTGGGGAAGCATGTCCGGATCCCGGTGAGGCGGTCGATCTGCCCGAGTTCATCGAGCGGCTGCGGTGTCTTCGGATCTGGGCGGGCTCTCCGTCCTACCGGGCGCTGGCCAAGAAGGTGGGCCCGTTGCTGCGGCCGCCGCAGACGCTGTCCCAGTCGACCATCGGGGACGTCTTCCAGTCCCGCCGGCGCCGGCTGGATCCGGATCTCGTGGTCGGGATCGTGCGGGCTCTGGGGTTGGAGGAGCGGACGGTGGATCGCTGGCGCGCCGCCTGCGTACGGGTCCACGCGGAGGCGAAGTCGGGTGGCGCGGTCGGTGTCTTCCGGCAACTGCCGGCCGATCTGGCCACGTTCACCGGCCGGGACAGAGATCTGCGGGAACTAGTCGGGGCCATAGATTCGGCACGCGGCGCGGCGCGCACAGTGGTGATCTCCGCGTTGGAAGGCATGGCCGGAGTCGGGAAGACGCAGTTGGTCGTCCACGCGGCGCACGAGCTGGTACGCGCGGGCCGCTACCGCGACATGCAGCTGTTCGTGAACCTCCGGGGGTTCGACCCGGACCAGCCGCCGGCCGATCCGTCGGCGGTGCTCGAATCCTTCCTGCGTGCGCTGGAGGTCCCGGCCCAACAGATCCCGACGGACCTCGAGGCCCGGGCGGCGATGTTCCGGGACCGTCTGCATGACAAGGACGCCCTGATCGTGCTGGACAACGCCGCCAGCGAGGAGCAGGTGCGCCGGCTTATCCCGGCCGGGCCGGGATGCCTGGTCCTGATCACCAGCCGGCGCCATCTGGCCGGGCTGGAGGACGCGTTTCTGCACCAACTCGATGTCCTGACAGCCACCGAGGCCGTGGAATTGCTGGGACGGATCGCCGGGGTCGAGCGGGTCCAGGCCGAACCGGCCGCGGCCGCGGCGATCGCCGAATCGTGCGGATTCCTGCCGCTGGCGGTGGCCCTGGCCGGCGGACGCCTGCGCTCGCGCCCCGCCTGGAGCCTGGCGCACCTGGCGGAACACCTTCAGGCAGGTCAACCTCCCGGCAGCGACCGGCGCTTATCCGCCATATTCGACCTCTCCTATCGAGGACTGGCCCCTGAGGCGCGCCGGATCTTCCACACCGTCGGCCTGAGCCCGGGGGCGGACATCAGCGTCCCGGCCGCCGCCGCGATGGCCGGGATCACTGCCCACGAAGCGCAACAGGGCCTGGAACTCCTCGTCGACGAACATCTGGCACAACAAGAACACTTCGGCCGCTACCAACTGCACGATCTGCTGCGGGCCTACGCCGCCGAACGCGCCGAACTGGAATCGCCCAAGGAATGCGCCGAGGCACTCCACCGCGCAGCGGCCTGGTACACCGTCGCCGCCGATGCCGCCGCACAGGCGATCATGCCCACGCGCTACTGCGAGCCTCTTCGCCCCGAGGAGACGGCGGGTTTCAACGTCACCTTCGACAGCAGCGCCGAGGCGATGGCTTGGTGCGACGCCGAACGCGCCAACCTGGCGGCGACCGTCCTCGCAACCGCGCAGAGTCCGTCGCCGTATCTGGCCTGGCGCCTGCCCGTCGCCATGTCGACCTACCTCCATCTGACCTGCAGCTGGCCGCAGTGGGAGCAGCTGCACCAGCTCGGATTGTCCGCCGCGACAGCCTCCGCCGATCTGGCCGGCGAGGCCTGGACCCTGAGCAACCTCGGCATCGCCCAGACGGAACTGGGCCGTTTCGACGAGGCCGCCGACCACCTCACCCGCGCCCTACAGTTGCGCCGCGACCTCGGCGACACCAGTGGCGAAGCGGCGACCCTGGGCAACCTCGCCCGCCTTTACGCCTACGCCGACCAACTCGAGTCGGGCTTGTACTACGCCCGACAGGCACTGGACCTGGCCCGCCGAACCGGCGACCGCCGACGCGAATGCGCAGCGTTGAACAGCGTCGCCTGCTGCCTCGGAGAACTGGGCCGCACGGACGAGGCCCTGGAGTACTTCCAAGCCAAACTCCAGATGCACCGCCAAGACGGCGACCTTCGAGGCCTGGGACTCGCCCTGCACAACATCGGCTCGGCCTGCAACCAAACCGGCCGGCACGCCGACGCCTTCACCACCTTTCAGGAGGCCCTGGACGTAGCCCGCGGCTTCGGCGAACGCCACAGCGAAGCAGGAGCGTTGTACGGGATGGCCCTAGCCCTCGATGGCCTCAACGATCTCGACGAGGCGCGCCCATATCTGGAACAAGCCCTCGCCATCTTCGAGGACCTCAACGCCCCGGAGACCCAGGAAGCCAGAAGCCAACTCGCGCGCCTGAGGTCGCGTGTCACCAAAGGCGCTCATCCCGGAGAAGGCTGAACAGGCCGCGAACCGCACGAAGCGCGGCAGGGGCGGCGGTCGGCCTGTGCGCCGCCGTGCATCCGCGGGTCGCCGTCATCTCGGTCGGCAAAGGAAACACCTACGGCCATCCGGCGCCGCGCACCGTCGCGCTGGCCTCGGGTGCCGGGGCGCGTGACTTCCGCACTGATCAGGACGGGCAAGTCGTGCTCTTCGGCACCGCGGGTCGGCTGCGGGTGGCGATGCGCCACTAGCCGCTACCCTCAGCCACTTGCCAC
This sequence comes from Catenulispora sp. EB89, assembly GCF_041261445.1. NCBI lineage: Bacteria > Bacillati > Actinomycetota > Actinomycetes > Catenulisporales > Catenulisporaceae > Catenulispora > Catenulispora sp. EB89. Next base: position 161,696 of record NZ_JBGCCU010000003.1, on the reverse strand, counting down.
GGATGGTCATAAAACGGAAAGGAGAAGCAAAGCGCTGTCGCCGCGTGTCGCAGCTTGTGGATAGTCTTCTGCCCCTATCCGACGCCGAGTCTGGAGGGGAGCCGGCTCATGGACGCGCACGGCACTCAGAACGAACACGCCGACCAGCACACCCATACCCACACCAATGCCTGCGACACCGGCTGCTGCGAGCGCCTGGAGGCCGAGGGGGAGGTCGCGGTCGCACGGCTGATCCTCGACGGCGGCGACCCCGGCCACGCCGCCAACCACGTCTCCGGCGCTATCGGTGCCGACCCCTCGCTGCCCGAGGCGCACGAGGTGCTGGCTGAGCTGGTGGCGCGGGTCGGCGGTCCGGTCGCGGCGTTGGAGCTGTTCCCCGCCGACTCCCGCTACACCGGTGAGCTCGCGTGCCGGGCCAGCCTGCTGGCCGGCCTCGGCCGCCTGGACGAGGCGGTGCTGCTGCTGGCCGGCGTCATGGGTGCGGCGCCGGCGCGGCCGTGGGCCGCGGTGGCGTGGATGGCCGACCCGGAGCTGCCGTCCCGGCTGAGCTCGGAGTCGCTGACGCAGGCCGTGCTGCGGCTGTGCCAGGGCTTGAGCGACCCGGTGTCGGAGGAGGAGCTGGCGGCGCTGGTCCACTTCTACGTGGTCGTGCAGGCCGTGGTGGCGCGCGGCGACGACGCGCAGCTCGCCGCCGTCGCCTCGGGCCTGGCCCGGCGGCTCGGCGACACCGAGCTGGCCGTGGAGTGGGGCGAGGCGGCGATCCGGGACGGTGCCGGGGCGATGGGGGCGATCATGCTCGGCAACGCCCTGCGGCGCGCCGGCCGGGTCGACGAGACCATCGCGTTGTGGACGCGGACCGTCGAGCAGGACCCGTCGCAGACGTACCTGGTGGTCGACCTGGCCGAACTGCTGGCCTACGCCGGGCGGCGCCCGGAGGGCCTGGCGCTGCTGGAGAAGCTGGTCGCGGTCGAGCCGGAGCACGAGAAGGCCATGCCGGCCCTGCTCGGCATGCGGTTCGAGGCCGACGGCGACACCGCGCACCTGCTGGAGCTCACCGACTACCACCGCGCGCACCCCGAGCACGACTACGCGCGCTACCTGGTCGGCCACCACGTCCAGCGGCTGCCGTGGCTGGGCCGGGTCACCGGCGGCACCGAGGCCTGCATCAACGTGCTGCGGCAGCTGGTCGAGCAGGACAACCTCACGATGTCGGGGGAGATGTCGCTGTCGATCATCGAGCCGCCGAGCGCGATCGGCACCCTGCGGCTGGTGATCCCGGAGCTGCACGTCGGGTTCCTGGAGACTGGCGACCCGGACCCGCGCTTGCCTGCCGCCGACGTCGCGATATCCGTGTGGCGGTACGAGGACTGCGACGCGGTCCCGGCCGTCGGGCCGCCGTCCGCGCAGGCCCTCGCGCTGGTGCGGGACCTGGTCACGCCGAACTGGCCGGGGCCGACGTCGCTGTACGACCACGCGGTCGCGCTGGCCGGCGTGCCGGTCGCGGACCTGCTTGGCGTTCTGGTGTACCCGCCGGCGCCGCAGGACGCGCCGTGGCCGGACGGGTTCGCGATGGAGGTGCCGGACTACTGGGTGCGGTCGGTGCAGACGATCGCCTGCGTCGGGATCGCGCACCACCGTGCCGACCAGCCGTGGGTGGGGTCGGAGCGGCGCCGGATCCTGGTGGAGCTGCTGAACGGTCCGGAGGACTGGGTTTGTGAGGCGGCCGGGATGGCGCTGGTGGCGGTGGCGTGGGCGTTCCCGGAGGCGCGCGAGGACGTTCTGGAGTGGCTGCTGAACCGGCTGAGCCTGTTCATGCAGGTGGCTGAGAAGCGTGCGGTGACGGTGCTGGGGTCGATGTGCCACCTGGTGCTGGCGTGTCCGTGGCTGGAGCCGAAGGGGCGGGAGTTCATCGCCGACGTGCTGGCGCGGATGGAGTCCGAGGACTGAGGCACGAGGGCCGTGGGCGCGGGGACTAGGGCGCGCGAGCTGAGGCGCGGGAACTGGGGCGCCAAGGCTCGGGCCCCGGGATTCGGTGCCTCGAACGGACCAGAACCGTCCGTGGCGCGGCGGCGGTTCTGTCAGGCTTGGGGCATGGTGACGTTGCATCTGGCCCAGGACCCCGACGCCGACGCTTTCCTCGCGCAGGATCCGTTGGGGGTACTCACCGCGATGCTTCTGGATCAGCAGATCCCGATGGAGAAGGCGTTCTCGGGGCCTTATGTGCTGGCCACGCGCCTCGGGGTGGAGCAGCTGGACGCGGAGCAGATCGCGGGCTACGACCCGGAGCAGTTCGTGGCCGTGTTCTCCGAGGTGCCGGCGATCCACCGGTTCCCGAAGGCGATGGCCGAGCGGACGCAGAAGCTGGCGCGGGCCGTGGCCGAGGAGTACGGCGGCGACGCCTCGGCCGTGTGGACCGGCGCGAAGGACGGTGCCGACCTGCTGAAGCGGGTCGCGGCGCTGCCCGGGTACGGGAAGCAGAAGGCGCAGATCCTGGTGGCGCTGTTGGGGAAGCAGTTCGGGGTGACGCCGAAGGGCTGGCGGGAGGCCGCCGGGGACTACGGCGTGAAGGGCTCGACGCGGTCGGTGGCGGATGTCGTGGACGCGGCGAGCCTGGTGAAGGTGCGGGCTTTCAAGAAGGAGATGAAGGCCGCGGCGAAGGCCAAGGACGGCGGGCAAGGCTGAGACAGGCCGGGCAAGGGTGAGACAGGCCGGGCAAGGGTGAGACAGGCCGGGCAATAGGGACTTGTCACCGGGCCGTGCCATGCTTGACCCGATGTCAGCTCAAGTCGCCGCCCCGCCCCAGCTCGTCCTCGTCGTGGGGGCCGAGGAACTGCTCGTCGACCGTGCCGTGATGCGGATCGTGGCCGCGAAGCGTGCCGTCGATCCGGACACCGAGACGCGGGACCTGACGCCGGGGAACTTCAGCCCGGGGACGTTCGCCGAGCTGGTGAGCCCGTCGCTGTTCGGCGAGAGCCGGGTCGTGGTGGTGCAGTCGGCGCAGGACCTGGCCGCCGACGACGCGGCGATGCTGACCAGCGTGCTGGACGGGCTCGCCGAGGAGATCACGCTGGTGGTCGTGCACAACGGCGGCGTGAAGGGCAAGGCGCTGCTGACCGCGGTCGAGAAGGCCGGGGCGGCGCGGGTGGACGTCGCGAAGGTGACCAAGCCGGCCGAGCGGATCGGCTTCCTGCGGGACGAGTTCAAGGCGGCCCGGCGGCAGATCACCGAGGAGGCGGCGCGGGCGCTGCTGGACGCGGTCGGCAACGACCTGCGGGAGCTGGCGGCCGCCGCGTCGCAGCTGATCTCGGACACCACCGAGGACGGCAAGGCGCCGATCGACGAGACGGTCGTCGCCCGGTACTACAGCGGCCGCGCGGAGGTGTCCGGCTTCACCGTGGCCGACCTGGCGGTCGACGGCCGGACCGCGCAGGCCCTGGAGCAGCTGCGCTGGGCGCTGGCGACCGGGACCGCCCCGGTGCTGATCACCAGCGCGCTGGCGGCCGGGGTGCGCTCGGTGGCGCGCGTGGCCTCGGCGCCGCGCGGGGCGCGGCCGGCGGACCTGGCGCGGGACCTGGGGATGCCGCCGTGGAAGATCGACAAGGTGCGGCAGCAGGTGCGCGGCTGGACGCCGGACGGGATCGGGACCGCGCTGCTGGCGGTCGCGGAGGCGGACGCCGCGGTGAAGGGCGGCGGGGACGATCCGGCTTATGCGCTGGAGCGGTGCGTGGTGACGGTGTGTCGGGCGCGGGGGCAGGGCGTTCGGGGCTGAGGACCCCAAACCGGCCGCAGCCGCGCGTCAGAGGTCTTCGGCGCGGCCGCGACTGCGGTGTCGGTGTCGCTGCGTTCTACTTCGCCGGCAGTCGGCCGGTGACCAGCTTGGCGAGGTTCAGCACGTCGGTCTGCGCGTTGGCCGCCGAGCCCGACTCGACGAAGGTCACCGTCACGTCCAGTCCGCCGCGCAGGACCTCGATCTTGCAGTGCTGCAGGCCGCTGCTCTGGTCGGTGGCGACCTGGATCTCGGTCTTGTCCGAGTTGCCGAGTGCGCCCTCGTCCTGGTACTGGGCGTCGGTCGCCAGGGTCGAGATGTGGTTGACGAAGTCGGACTCGGCCTGCTGGCTGTCGCTCTTGTAGTTCGAGGCCTGGACCCGCAGCTCCGAGCTCGAGGAGTCGACCAGCCAGTCCTTGTCGAAGGTGGTGGGGTCGTCCGTGGAGTCGTCGGTCGGGGCCGAGGCGGTGGGCGTCGTGTGCAGGTACTGCGCGGCGTCCGCGTCGGTGACCAGGCTGGACAGCGGGAAGGTGGCGGGGATCGGGGTCAGCGCGCCGATGCCGCCGGTGCCGCCGAGGGTGCCTCCGGTGGTGCCGCCGCCGGTGCCGCCCGACGAGCCGCCGGAGCCGCCGCCGGAGGCCGCGATCGCGATACCGCCGCCGACCACGACCACCGCTGCGATGCCGACCGCCGCTATCAGGCCGTTGCGGTTCTTCTTGGGCGGCGCGGGCGGGGGCATCGGGACGCCGTAGGGCGGCGCGGGCTGCGGCTGGATCCAGGGGCTCGCGGCTTGCGCGGCCTGGGTCGGCGGGGCGGCCTGGTACATCGGCGACGGTTGCTGGCCCGAGGTCTGCTGCGGCCAGGGGTTGGCGGGCATGGACGGTACCGGCTGGGGCGGGGTGGAGGGTCCGGACATCGGACCGGGCGCGCCCCAGGCGGGCGTGGGCGCGGTGGGAGCGGCGCCGGAGCCCCAGGCCGGGGCGGATGACTGCGGTGACGGGGCAGGGGCGCCCCACGCCGGTGCCGTTGACTGGGGCGGGGTGGCGGGCGGCGGATTGGTGTTCTGGCCGGAGCCCCAGGCAGGTGCCGTGGAAGTCGAACCGGAAACCGGACCGGCGTGCTGACCCGAGCCCCAAGCGGGCGCCGTCGGCGTCGGGTTCGGAGCCGCAGTCGGACCCGGAGCCGGATGTGGCGTCGGCGTCGGTCCAGGCTGACCGGCCTGCGCAGCCGCGGCAGCCGCCGCCCCCGCACCCGGAACCTGCACGTCCATCGCCATCGTCGCCTGCACCCCGGCGCCCTCCGACAGCACCTGCAGGATCCGCGCCGGCGTCGGCCGCGCGTTCGGGTCCTTCGCCATGCACGCGGTCACCAGCTGCGCCAGCGTCCCGGTCAGGCCGGACAGGTCCGGCTCGCCGTTCATCACCCGCAGCATCGTCTCCATGGTGGTGCCGTCGCCGAAGGGGGAGGCGGCGGTGGCCGCGTAGGCCAGGACCGCGCCCAGCGACCAGACGTCGGAGGCCGGGCCCACGTTGTGGCCGGAGACCTGCTCCGGCGACATGAAGGCGGGGGTGCCGACCACGGTGCCGGCCTGCGTCAGGTTGGTGGCCCCGGTGGCGACGGCCAGGCCGAAGTCGATGACCCGCGGGCCGTCGTCGGCCATCAGGACGTTGCCCGGCTTCAGGTCGCGGTGCGTCAGGCCCTCGCGGTGGATCGCGTTCAGCGCCTCGGCCAGGCCCGCGGCCAGCAGGAGCACGTCCTGGTGCGGGATCGCGCCGCCGTCGGCGACCGCGCTCTCCAGCGACGGCCCGGGCACGAACGCCGTGGCCAGCCACGCCGGGTCGCCGTCGGGGTCGGCGTCGACCACCGGGGCCGTGAAGAAGCCGGAGACCTGCCGCATCGCCGTGACCTCGCGGCGGAAGCGCTGGCGGAAGGTGGGGTCGTTGGTGAGCTCGGGGCGGATCACCTTCACCGCCACGCGGCGCCCGGACGGCGAGCGTCCCAGGTACACCTGCCCCATGCCCCCGGCGCCGAGCCGGTTCAGGATCTCGTAGCTGCTGATCCGTCTCGGATCGCCCGATCGCAGCGGCTCCATGAAGTCGTCCCCACCCCCAGTGATTCTCTTGTGCGGTGCTGCCCCGCGCTCAGCGTAGCGCTATGGCTCCGGTCGCCACGTCGCGGTATGGCAGCACGCAACACACAAAGCAACACGCGAAGCAGCGCACGAACGAGCAGACGAGCCAGCAGACGAACCAGCGCACGAACCAGCGCACGAAAACGATCGGCGCGACCCCTGGGGAAGGGGTCGCGCCGATCGGGAGTTCGGTTTTCTCTACCGCGGCGAGAGGGACCGCATGGCAGGGAAGAGGGTCAGCCCTGCAGGGCGTTCACGCTCTTGGCCAGCGCCGACTTCTTGTTCGCGGCCTGGTTGGCGTGGATGACGCCCTTCGAGGCGGCCTTGTCCAGCTCGCGGGAGGCGGCCTGGGCCAGCTCCTGCGCCTTCGCGGCGTCGCCGGACTCGACGGCCTCGCGGGTCTTGCGGATCGCGGTCTTCAGCGAGGACTTGACGGCCTTGTTCCGCTGGCGCGCCTTCTCGTTGGTCTTGATCCGCTTGATCTGGGACTTGATGTTCGCCACTGAAAGATGCCTCTGCTTTGGTGAGATAGAAGGTGGTGGGCGCGAGGCAACGCACGCGCCACGCAAGGGACCAGACTAACAGGCGGGCGTGCGCGGGCCCAAACCGGGCGTGTGGCTCATGACGTCGCCATATAGCGTTCCCGGTAACCCCGTGGGTCATGGGACGATAGGGGCAGTGTAATAAACCACTACCTCGTTCCCCATCACGTCGTACCCAGACAGACTGGACCGCCGAGTGCCCGCCCTGCCGCCGAACATCCCGCAGCCGTCGACCACCGACCAGGCGCTGATCCGCAACTTCTGCATCATCGCCCACATCGACCACGGCAAGTCGACCCTGGCCGACCGGATGCTCCAGCTCACCGGTGTGGTCGACGAGCGCGCCATGCGCGCGCAGTACCTGGACCGGATGGACATCGAGCGCGAGCGCGGGATCACCATCAAGTCGCAGGCGGTCCGGCTGCCCTGGCAGGCCGACGACGGCAAGACCTACATCCTGAACATGATCGACACCCCCGGGCACGTGGACTTCACCTACGAGGTCTCGCGCTCGCTGGCGGCGTGCGAGGGCACCCTCCTGCTGGTCGACGCAGCTCAGGGCATCGAGGCGCAGACCCTGGCCAACCTGTACCTGGCCATGGAGAACGACCTGCAGATCATCCCGGTGCTGAACAAGATCGACCTGCCGGCCGCGCAGCCGGAGAAGTACGCCGAGGAGATGGCGCGGCTGATCGGCTGCGAGCCCGACGAGGTGCTGCGGGTCAGCGCCAAGTCCGGCATCGGCGTCCCGGACGTGCTCAACGAGGTGGTCCGCCGGGTCCCGGCCCCGGCCGGCGACCCGAACGGCCCGGCGCGGGCCGTGATCTTCGACTCGGTCTACGACTCCTACCGCGGCGTGGTCACCTACGTCCGGGTGGTCGACGGCCACCTGAACAAGCGCGAGCGCATCCAGATGATGTCCACCGGCGCCACCCACGAGCTGCTGGAGATCGGCGTCATCTCCCCGGAGCCGAAGTCCTCGCAGGGCTTGGCCGCCGGCGAGGTGGGCTACCTGATCACCGGTGTGAAGGACGTGCGCCAGTCAAAGGTCGGCGACACCGTCACCACCCAGAACAAGGGCGCCCTGGAAGCTCTCGGCGGTTACAAAGAGCCCAAGCCGATGGTGTTCTCCGGCATCTACCCGATCGACGGCTCGGACTACCCCGAGCTGCGCGAGGCCCTGGACAAGCTGCAGCTCAATGACGCGGCCCTGGTCTACGAGCCGGAGACGTCGGCGGCCCTGGGCTTCGGCTTCCGGGTCGGCTTCCTGGGTCTGCTGCACCTGGAGATCATCCGCGAGCGCCTGGACCGCGAGTTCAACCTGGACCTGATCGCCACCGCGCCGTCGGTGGTCTACCGGGTCGACATGGAGGACGGCACCGAGCACATCGTCACCAACCCCTCGGAGATGCCCGGGGGCAAGGTGACGGCGATCCACGAGCCGGTGGTGCGCGCGACCATCCTGACGCCGAACGACTTCGTCGGCGCCGTGATGGAGCTGTGCCAGAGCCGGCGCGGGGCGCTGCTGGGCATGGACTACTTGTCCGAGGACCGCGTCGAGATCCGCTACACGCTGCCACTGGCCGAGATCGTCTTCGACTTCTTCGACTCGCTGAAGTCCAAGACCCGCGGCTACGCGTCCCTGGACTACGAGCCCACCGGCGAGCAGCAGGCGGACCTGGTGAAGGTCGACATCCTGCTGCACGGCGAGACCGTCGACGCGTTCTCCGCGATCGTGCACAAGGACAAGGCGTACGCGTACGGCGTGCGCATGACCGAGCGGCTGCGCGAGCTGATCCCGCGCCAGCAGTTCGAGGTGCCGATCCAGGCCGCGATCGGCTCCCGCGTGATCGCCCGCGAGTCCGTTCGGGCGATGCGCAAGGACGTCCTCGCGAAGTGCTACGGCGGTGACATCAGCCGGAAGCGCAAGCTGCTGGAGAAGCAGAAGGAAGGCAAGAAGCGGATGAAGATGGTCGGGCGGGTCGAGGTGCCGCAGGACGCCTTCATCGCCGCGCTGACCAACGAGACGGGTGACAAGGCGAAGAAGTAACGGTCACGCAGCCGGGCGCGGGCAGTAGCCTGTGCCCATGAGCGTGATGGCCGAGGTCCATATAGTCCGGGTTTTCACCGATGCGCACGGATTGTTCGGCAACAACCTGGGCGTGGTGCTCGACGCTGCCCACCTGGACGCCGCCGCGGGCCAGAAACTGGCCTCCGACCTGCGGTTCAGCGAGGTGGTGTTCGTCGACGACGTCGAACAGGCCCGGTTGCGCATCTTCACCCCGGCGGCGGAGCTGCCGCTGGCGGGGCACCCGCTGGTCGGCACGGCCTGGCTGCTGTCCCGGCTGAGCGGGCGCGACGTGCCGACGCTGCGGCCGCAGAAGGCCGCAGAGGTCCCGACCTGGGCCGAGGAGGGCCGCACGTGGATCCGCGGGCGGATCGACGACGCGCCGGACTGGGGCCTGGTCGAGGTCAGGGACGAGGCTGCGGTGGAGACGCTGGCCGTGCCTCCGGGGCCGGAGTACCGGCGCCACCAGTTCTGGGCGTGGGTCGACGAGCCGCAGGGCGTGATGCGGGCGCGGGTGTTCGCTGCCGACAGCGGGGTCGACGAGGACGAGGCGACCGGGTCCGCGGCGATGCGGCAGGTGGGGGCTTTGCGGCGGCCTTTGGTGATTCGGCAGGGGTGGGGGTCGGAGATCTTGGCCCGGCCGGCTCAGGCCGCGGGGTGGGCTGAGATCGGCGGGCGGGTGGCGGGGGACGGGATGCGGACGGTGACGGTCGGGGGGACGGCTTAGGACCTGGCTCAGGGCCTAGCTCAGGGCTTAGCTGAGGGCTTAGCTGAGGGCTTAGCTGAGGGCCTAGTTCAGGGCCTAGCTCAGGGTCGGCACGTCGCCGTTCGCCGCGAGTTCCAGCGTGACGCCGGTCAGCCCCCGCAGCCACGGCTTGGCGATCTCCGCCAGCTTGTCGCGGGTCGGCGGGGTGCGGCCGAGGCCGATGGCGGAGCGCAGCTCGGTGTCGGTGGCGTGGAAGGGACGCGGCCAGGCGTGGGCGTCGGGGACGCCGGCTTCGTCGAGGGCTGACAGGAGGCTGCGGGCACGGCCTCGGACGCGTCCTTCCAGGACGTCGCGCTGATCGATGCCGTCCGTCGTGAGGGTGAGCACGGCCCAGCGCCGATGGCGCCGGTGCATCGGCGGCGGCGCGAGGAGCGCCGGCAGCGGGTCGCGGGTGGAGGTGACGGTCTCCCACGCGTCGTAGAGCTCCTCGGTTACCAGGTCGCGCATCGCCGGGGTCAGGTGCATCGTGAGGTCGCGGACCGGCGCGGTGGGGGTGGGAATCGGCTCGCGCCAGTCGTGCGCGGCCCAGGTCTCGAAGAACTCGGTGAGGTCGCCGCAGCGGGCCGCCATCAGCGCCCACGCGAGTCCCGGCAACCCGCCGAGCGGCGCGGCGTCGAGGCCCCGGGCCCGAGCCCAGGCCTTGGCGACCCGCACGTGCGGACCCGGGCGCAGCGCGAGAATCGCCTCGGCATCAGACACGGCGGACAGCGAACTGGCGATGCTCTCGCCGAGCTCGGCGCGCCGCGCGACAGCCTCGGCCGGCGGAATGTCGCCAGTGGGAGCGAGCACGAGATCGGCACTGAGCCGCGGCGTGACGATCCGCAGGCCCGGAACCCGCGCGGCGACGAGCTGCCGCACCCGGTGGCCCCCGCCGAGAGCGCGGGCGACGCGGCGCTCGAGCGCATCGATGTCGGGGGCGCCCGGGACGGCCGCGACGAGGTCCAGGTCGGCGCCGGGGAGGTGGGTGGCGGTGCGGCGGGAACCGACGAGGTGGATGACGGCCTCGGGGAGGGCTTCGGTGATGCGGGCGGTGAGGGTGGCGGCGGGGCGGTCGGTGGCGGGTGCGGCGGTGCCGGGCACGGATGCGGCGGCCGGAGTGGTGCTGGTGCTGCGAGTGGCGGCGGCGAGTTCCGCGGCGAGGGCGGCGGTGGCGGATGAGGGAACCACGGTGTCCGGGAGTAGGCAGCCGCCGGGGCCGAATGGGGCCGAGGGCGTGGCGGCTGAGTGGGCGTCGGCGTCCTCGCCGGCCGCGTCCTTCGCGTAGCGGATCGTGCCGGTGCCGAGCTCGATGATTGCGCGCACCTGCATGGGGCCGTCGGCGCGGCGGGAGAGGAGGGCGAGTTCGGTGACGGTGGCTGTTGTTGGGGCGATCTTGGCTGGTGTGCGTGTCGGGTCCGCTACTTTGCCGAGGGTCAGGTGTGGTGTGTACGACTCGCGGGTGCGGCAGGTGGGGAATGCCTCGGTGAGCGCGGCGTGCAGGGTCTGCCAGGCTGCGCCGGTGGGGTGGAGCCACAGGGTGCTGTCGCTGCGGTGGGTGAAGTGGCGGACTTCGGCCAGCTGCGTCTCGAAGGCGCCGGTGGTGGCTGCGGCCTTGCTGAGCAGGGGGAGTGCGGCGTCGAACTCGGACTCGGGGATGAAGCCGAACAGGAGGTTGACGTGCGGGGGCCAGCGCAGCACCTGCGGGTCCAGGCGGCGGCGGACCTCCTGGATCGGCTCCCATGCCGAGGTCGGAGGGATCCAGGCGACGGCGGTGCGGGCGGTTGGCGTCGCGTCGATCGGCGCCGCGGCGAGGGGGAGGGTGGCGGCCGGCGCAGGGTCGGCGGTGGCCTGGGGCGTCACCACGGCGCTGATCCCGTAGTGGTCGGACACGAACAAGCCGCCCGAGTCCGGAGCATCGCCGACCAGCCGCGCCGCCGAGGCCTCGGCGCCGAGCAGCAGCACCCGGTCCAGGCGCTTGGCCTGCCCGGTCAGCGACGACACCGCCGCCAGCGGGTTCACCGTCGGATCGAACGTCGCCGTGTCATCAGCCGCGCCGTGCACCTGCGTCCACGCGTCCGTCATCCCGAGCCGCGCGGCCGGCGCCTCGGTGTCGTCGTTGAAGTCGCCGACGAGAACCACCGGCACCGACGCGATGTCCCCCAGGCCGTCGGCCAGCTGCGCGAGTTGCTCCCGCCGCAGCCCCGCGCCGTCCGTCGAGTGGTCGCTGCTCAGGTGCGTATTGGCGACGACGACCGGTCCGGCCGCGCCCTCCACCACCAACGCCGTGACCGCCTTGTACCGCCCCAGCGCGTGCCACCCGGCCTCGACCACCGGCAGCCGGCTCAGCAGGAACAACCCGCTCTCCGCGACGTCCGAAGACCGAGGATCCCCGCCGAGCGTCCACCCGGCACGCACCCACTCCTCGGCCAGCAGCATCTTCACCAGCGCGGGCTCGGCCTCCTGCAACGCGATCACGTCCACGTCCGCGTCGCGCAACGCAGCGAGCAGCATCGGCCGACGCTCGGCAGTCCGGACGAGCTCCTTGTCGTACCGGTCCCACAGCGTGTTCCACGTAAGGACCTGTAGATCGGGGCGGATAACCGGAGAGGACGGAGAGGCAGCGGAAGAGTAAGGCTGCCAGCGGCCGTCGGTAAAAGCATGCGGAGTGCGCGGCTCGAAGAACGGAGCGGCCAACAACCGCGTCCGCTGCGCCAGCCCAGCCCCGGACGCGTCCAAGGCATCCACGCCCGAAGCCCGGTCCCACACCAACTGACCGTCAGCCTCGAAGAACAACACCCGGTGCCACGGAATATCGCCCTGCGGATCGAACGAAGGCAGCGGCACCCGCTTCGGCTCTCGCCCCCGGTTCTCCACCCCCACCACGAACCGCGACGCGTCGAACCGAGCGTCCCACCGCACCCGGTGATAGATCTCCTGACTGGTCCGCATCCCCGCTCACCCCTCCCATACCGAGGAGCCGAGCACGTCGAACGCACTGTCCTCGCCCACCATGTCGACGTACACCGCACGATGCGCCTCGCCCGGATACGGCGGGTCGAACCGACGCACCTGCGCGGCCAACACCTTCGCCGGCACAGGATGCGCACGCCCCGCGTTCCGCTTCTCCAGCACCGAACCCGGCGCCAGATGCACCACGTACTCCGTCAGAGCATTGCGGCGTCGTGCGACGCCACCCACCAAACCCCGCTGCTGCCGCGTAAGAGAAGTCGCGTCCCAGACCACATCCGTCCCCTGCGACAGCGCTTCGTCGAGCAACCGCAGTCCCTCCGTCAGCACCTCTTGGTTCGCCGACTGATCAGACCGCGATCCGCGCTCCGTGCGCAGATCGTCAAGGCTGACGAGCACCGTGTTCTCGCGACCGGCAAGCGCAGTCGCCGTAGAACTCTTGCCGCTACCGGATACCCCGACCATATGGAGCACCTTGGGAAACGCACCGTCCCGCCATCTCCACGTCGCCGCCACAGCTTCTTCAGAAGAAGCGAGACGCCCCTCCGCGAACAGCTGACGTGCTTCGCCCCAGCAGCGATCAGCGGCGCGCGCAGAGAGCTCGGCAAACGCTTCTCGGCACGCTATGCGTAGCGCCTCTATAGGGGATTCCGGCAGCAGCCCTGAGTCCTCTGCGAACAAGACCGACCACGCGACGTTCTCAGTGGCAGCCTTGTCCGCAGCCGTAGCGGCAGCAACAGCGTGAAGCACCGCCAAGTCAGCACCGAACGACATCCGCGCGAGCCCTGCCCGGCGGTGTTCATCATCGAAGGACATCTGCAGACGAGGAGCGAGCCCGACGACATCAGCGATGCGTCGCACAGTCGGCATCTCCAGAGACGCTGCGAGGCTCGCCATAAGCATTGCGCGCGGTTCGCGATGCGTCAGTGCGGCGACGGCGCCGACCAGGCGCGCGTTCCCGTGACAGCCTGCGGAGTCGAGACGCACATAGGCGTCAGCCAGTACGTCGTCCTTCTTGGGAGCTCCTATAGAGAGCGCCGCGGAAAGCTCCTCGGCATCGACATCCACGCCGCTCCGGACAGCCCAGAACGGCGCCTGAGCCCCGAGCCCGTTCGGCACCACCTCAGCGTGCATCCAGTGCGTGTCCGTCTGCACATGCGACGGCCGAACCCACTTGGCGACCCTCTCCGCGAACTCCTTATAGGAGAACTCCTCCGCGGCCCGTACTACGTACCCCTCCTGCCGGCTCAGATCCAGCTTCAGCTGCTTCTGGATCGCCTTCTCATCGAAGGTCCCGGCCCACAGGACACGCGGCGTCGGGATCCCCAGCCCCTGGAGGAAACTCACCGTGGATGCCCAGTCAAGGCACCGCTCGCCGTCCCATACGGAGAACCCGTAGAAGTACCCGTCCAGCTCGCTATAAGAGATCGAATGCTCGGCGAACAGGTTCTCCCCACAGATCCGCCACCCCTCGGGGATCCGCATCGCCACCCGACTATGCAACGCCTTCACCCAAGCGCGCGACGGATGGTGCGCCGAGTCCAAAGACCGCGCGTGCAGCCCGTCCCCATACAGCGTCGTGTTCTCCCCGTCCATCTTTTCGGTGACCACGACGCGGCGCCCTACGAGCCCTGCCAGATCCCGCGCACGCACATCATCCGCGGTGGCGCCAGGCGACCACGGCAGATGAGGCGTACGGGGATAGTGGACTCGCATGGCGCCACTGTAGGCATCGATCCGGCGCGTCTCTACGGAATAACGACCCACACGTTCGGCACCGTCCCGCCGGTCAGCGGCGGCCGCACCTCTTCGTGCCACGCGTCCCCGGCGACCTCGGCGGCCACCCGCCGCCAGAACTTCGCGCCCTGGACGTTCCGCTCCTGAAACGCGATCTCCCACGGCCCCGGATGCGCGGCCAACACCTGCTTGACGAACCGCATCCCGTACCCGCCCCGCCGCGCGCCGCGCACGATGAAGAAGCTGTTCAGCACCCGAGTCGGCTGTTCCAGAGCCCGCACGAACGCGAACCCCGCAGGCCGGTCGCCCACGAGTGCCAAGTACGCAGCCCAGTTCTCGTCCTCCAGCGCCGACTGCAGCCACTCGCTCCGGAACGACCCGTCCGGATTCGGCAGCTGCCCGGCGAACTCCGACATGTCGTGCCGGAACATCAGCCACATGCGCTCCAACGCCGCGCGATCGACGGGATCGGCGGTATCGGCGCGCCGCACGAGGAGATCACCGGGATCACCCTGATCGCCCGGATCACTCAGATCGCCCGCATTGACCAGATCAGCCACAAGAAGCTCCCGGAAAGACGCCCAGAAAACGGAAAAGCCTCCCGGAACGCCGGGAGGCTTGAGATGCAACGACAGTCTACCGCTCGGCATCGGTAATAGTCTTTCGAGGCTAGGGGGTATGACGATAGGGTCGGGGCGTCAAGGCGTTGGGGAGATCGCCGCTGGGGAGGGTGTTTTGCGTTTGCTGCCACAGGATCGCGTGCAGAGAACCATGGCCGTGGCCACGTTCGTCAACACGATCGGCAACGGCATGTACATGACCGTCATGGTCATGTACTTCACGCGCTCGGTCGGCCTGCCGGCCTCGCAGGTCGGCCTCGGCCTGACCGTCGCGGGCCTGTTCGGACTCGTCGCGGGCGTCCCGGTCGGACACCTCGCGGACCGGCGCGGGCCGCGTGAGGTGAGTGTCGTGCTCGGGGTGCTGTCCGGGCTGGTGATGGTGGCGTTCACCATGGTCCACGGCTTCTGGCAGTTTCTCGGGGTGGCGATCGTCGAGAACCTGGTCGCCTCCAGCAACCGGGCCGCGCGCGGGGCGATGATCGCGCGGTTCGGGGGCGAGGAGAAGGCGGTGTTCCGGGCGTATCTGCGCTCGGTCACCAACGTCGGGATCGCGTTGGGCGGCGTGGCCGGCGGGCTCGGCCTGATCTTCGACACCCGCGCCTGGTACGTCGGGCTGATCGGGTTCAACGCGGTGACGTTCCTGGTGTCCTCGGCGATCGCGCTGCGCGTGCCGCGGATGGATCCGCTGCCGGTGCCGCCGGGGGCCGACCGGTGGATCGCGCTGGGGGACCGGCGGTTCCTGGCCTGCGCGGCGCTGATCGGCGTGATGAGCATGCAGTTCGAGGTGCTGCTGTTCGCGGCGCCGCTGTGGATCGCCAAGCTGGGGCACGCTCCGCGCTGGACCGTTGGCGCGGTCCTGGTGGTCAACACGGTGCTGGTCGCGGGGTTGCAGGTGCGGATGAGCCGGGGTGTGGACACGGTCGCCAAGGGGGTGCGGGCGACGGTGCGGTCCGGGTGGATCTTCGCCGGGGCCGCGGTGCTGTTCGGGTCGATCGGGTGGGTGCCGGCGTGGGCCGCGGTGGTGCTGCTGGTGGTGGCCGCCGCGGTGCACTCGATCGGGGAGATCGTGCAGCAGGCCGGGGTGTTCGAGCTCGGGTACGAGTTGGCCGCCGAGCACGCGCAGGGGCAGTACCAGGGCCTGCTCGGGATGATCACGGGCGCCGCGATGTCGCTGGCGCCCGGGATCTACTCGCTGGCCTGTGTGGACTGGGCGCCGGCCGGGTGGTTCGCGGTCGGGGCGGTGTTCGCGGCCGCCGGATGCGCGATGCCGCTGGCGGTGCGGATCCGGCCGCCGGCGCTGCTGGCCGCTGCGGAGGCCGGAGCGGAGGCCGGAGCGGCGCAGGCGGTGGCGGTGGTGCCGGCGGTCTGAGTCCGGGCATTTGCATCAAGCCCGTCGAGCGGGCGGCCCCGTCTGCTTGCGGACGGCCCGGCGGTCCGGTGCGATGATGCCCAGAACGCCTCAGATGTGGAGTCCGCGCATGACTGCGTCGAAGACCGTCCTGATCACGGGTACCTCCTCCGGCATCGGCCTGGCCGCGGCGGTCGGCGCCGCGCGTGCCGGCTGGGACGTCGTGGCCACGATGCGCGATCCCGGCAAGGCCGGCCACCTGCTGGCCGAGGCCGGTGCCGTGGGCGTCGGGGGCCGCATCCACGTCGAGTACCTGGACGTCACCGACGCGGCCGGCATCCGGTCGACGGTGGCCCGCGCCGCCGCCGCGCACGGCGGGCTGGACGCCGTGGTGAACAACGCCGGAGCCGGCGTGGTCGGCACGATCGAGGTCGCAGGCATGGACCCGGTCCGGGCGGCCATGGAGGTCAACTACTTCGGCGTGGTGGAGGTCACCCGCGCGACGATGCCGCACCTGCGCGAGTCCAAGGGCCGGCTGGTCACGGTCACCAGCGTCGGCGGCGTGGTCGGGCAGCCGTTCAACGAGGCGTACTGCGCGGCGAAGTTCGCCGTCGAGGGCTTCATGGAGGCGCTGACGTCGGTCGCGGCGACGGTCGGGGTGCGGGTGAGCGTGGTCGAGCCCGGCGCGGTGGCCAGCGAGTTCGTCGCCAGCCAGCGGCTCGACGTGCCCGCGCTGGTGGCCGCGGCCGGTCCGTACGGCCCTGCGCTCCAGGCCTACATCGACCGTGCACGGCAGTCGTTCGGCAACGCGCAGAGCGCCGAGGAGGCCGCCGCGACGATCGTCGACGTCCTGCAGGCCGAGGAGCCGCCGTTCCGCGTCCAGACCTCGGAATGGGCCCGCGGGTTCGTCGGGGGCAAGCTGGCCGACGTCGACGGTTCGGCCGTGCAGGCCGTGATGGCGCAGTGGGTCGGCGGCGCCTGAGCGGTTCGGTCAGGCGGGCCTGACAGGTAAGGGACAATAAAGGCATGCCAGGTGTCCCTCTCGACGGTGAACCCGTCCCCACTGACGGATCGCTGCCGCCGCAGGCCCTCGCCGAGCCCGACCTGTCCCGCACGCCGCTCGCGTTCTACATCCACGTCCCGTACTGCGCGACCCGCTGCGGCTACTGCGACTTCAACACCTACACCGCCTCCGAACTCGGCGGCGGCGCCTCGCAGGCCACCTACGGCGCCACCGCGATCGAGGAGATCCGGCTGGCGCGCAAGGTGCTCGGCGGCGCGGATCTGCCGGTGCAGACGGTGTTCTTCGGCGGCGGTACGCCGACCATGCTCCCGGCCGCCGACCTCGTCGCGTTGCTCGGCGCGGTCCGCGACGAGTTCGGGCTGGCCCCGGACGCCGAGATCACCACCGAGGCCAACCCCGAGTCGGTGGATCCGGCGTACCTGGCCGAGCTGCGCGCCGGCGGGTTCACCCGGATCTCGTTCGGCATGCAGAGCGCTCGCGAGCACGTGTTGCAGATCCTGGACCGCCGGCACACCCCCGGGCGCCCCGAGGCGTGCGTCCGCGAGGCGCGCGCGGCCGGGTTCGAGCACGTCAACCTCGACCTGATCTACGGCACGCCCGGCGAGAGCGACGACGACTGGCGCGCGTCCCTGGACGCCGCGATCGGCGCCGCCCCCGACCACGTCTCGGCGTACTCGCTGATCGTCGAGGACGGCACCCGCCTGGCGGCCCGCGTGAAGCGCGGCGAGCTGCCGATGATCGACGACGACGTCCACGCCGACCGCTACCTGATCGCCGACCAGGCCCTGGCCGCCGCCGGCTACGGCTGGTACGAGGTCTCCAACTGGGCCGCCACGCCGCAGGGGCGCTCACGCCACAACCTGCTCTACTGGACCGGCGCCAACTGGTGGGGCGTCGGTCCCGGCGCGCACAGCCACGTCGGCGGCACGCGCTGGTGGAACGTCAAGCATCCGAGCGCCTACTCGCAGCGGATCGCGGCCGGCCGGTCCCCGGCGCACGCCCGCGAGGTGCTGGACGCCGAGGACCGCCGCGTCGAGCGGATCCTGTTGGAACTGCGGCTGGACTCCGGCTGCGACATCAGCATCCTCAATCCCGCCGGACGCCAGGCCGCGATCGGCGCCGCGGCCGAGGGACTGCTCGATCCGCGGTCACTGGCCGAGGGGTTTGCAGTCCTTACGCTCAAGGGAAGACTGCTGGCAGACGCGGTTGTCCGGGATCTCGTCGACTGAGAGGATGGCGCCATGACCGCTGCGCGCCTGATTTCCGTCAACGTCGGGCAGCCCCGCGATGTGGAGCTGAACGGCGAGATCAAGCAGACCGCCATCTTCAAGGACCCGGTGCCGGGCCGGGTGAAGGTCGTCGACCACCACGTCGACGGCGACCGGCAGGCCGACCAGGTGAACCACGCCGGCGTGCACAAGGCGGTCTACGCCTACGCCCGCGAGGACCTCGACTTCTGGGCCGCCGAACTCGGCCGCGAGATCGAGGACGGATTCGTCGGCGAGAACCTCACGATCACCGGCTACGACGTCAGCCACGCCGTGGTCGGCGAGCGCTGGCGGGTCGGCGGCGTCGAGTTCGAGGTGGCGCAGCCCCGGATCCCCTGCTGGAAGCTCGGCGTGCGGGCCGGGGACAAGAGCATGACCCGGCGGTTCGAGCTGGCCCTGCGGCCCGGCGCCTACCTGCGGGTGGTCGCCGAGGGCGAGGTCGGGGCCGGCGACACCGTCGAGGTTCTGTCCCGGCCCGAGCACGGCTTCACCGTCGCCGACGCCTCCCGGATCTTCCACCGCGACCGGGCCGAGGCAGCCCGGCTGCTGGCGGTCGACGAACTCGCGCCGCCGCTGAAGCAGTGGGCCCGCAAGCGGCTCGGGCTGGAACTCGAAGAGGAAGGCGGCTGAGAAGGCCGAAAGGCAGGCGGTGCAAGGGGGATCTCTGTCAGGAGGAACTATGCATCGGATTTCCGGGGCCGCCGGAGCACTGACGGCCGTGGCCGCCATCAGTACGCTGACCGCCGCCGATTCCGGGGCGAGGACCGGGACGGAGACCGGCGCCGAGCACAACGCGCGCTCCTGCTCCGCGCTCACGGCCGAGATCGTGCCGTTGCCAGGCGCCGCGGCGGGAGCCACGTTCACCGACCTCGTCGTCGTCAACCACGGCAAGAACACCTGCACGCTGCCCGGGCAGCCCCGGCTCCAGTACCTCGACGCGAAACACCGGCCGATCGCGGTCGCGTTCAGTCCCGATCAGAGCGTGCCGCCGCACAGACTGCCTCCGGGCGGCTCGGCGGCGATGGCCGTCGGCTACGGCACCGACGGCAATCCGCCGTGCGACGCCACGATCGCTTACGTGCGCGTGACCCCGCCGGGCACCGATGTCCCCTACGGCGGCGCGACGCATTGCGCGGACGACACCACCTACGAAGGGAACTGGGTCACCGGGTCCTACGCCGCGCCCCACTAACCAGAGGACACTGACCAGAGGACTACTACGCCCCGGTCACGAAATCGATCAGCTCCTCGACCCGCCCCAACAGCTCCGGCTCCAGGTCCCGGAAATCGCGCACCGAGCGCAGGATCCGCTTCCACGCCGCCGGGGTGTCCACCGGCCACCCGAGGGCTTCGCAGACCCCTTCCTTCCACGGCCGGCCGCGCGGGACCCGGGGCCACGCCGCGATGCCCAGCGCGGAGGGCTTGACTGCCTCCCAGACGTCGACGTACGGGTGGCCGACCACCAGCAGGTGCTCGGCGTGCGGCGACCGCATCGCCGCCTCGACGATGCGCGCCTCCTTCGTGCCGGGCACCAGGTGGTCGACCAGCACGCCCAGGCGCGCGTCCGGGCCCGGGCGGAAGGCGTCCACGATCGCCGCCAGGTCGTCCACGCCCTCCAGGTACTCCACCACGACGCCCTCGACCCGCAGGTCGTCGCCCCAGACCCGCTCGACCAGCTCGGCGTCGTGCCGGCCCTCGACGTAGATCCGGCCGGCGCGCGCCACCCGGGCCCGCGCACCCGGGACCGCGATGGAGCCCGAGGCCGTCCGCTGCGGCGTGGCAGGGCCCTGGGAGGCCCGAGGGGCCACCAGGGTGACCGGACTGCCGTCGATCCAGAATCCGGGCCCCAGCGGGAACACACGGTGCTTCCCGAGGCGGTCCTCCAGCGTGACCGTCGGGCCGCCGGGGGTCTTCTCGATGCGGATCACCGCGCCGCAGAAGCCGGTCTCGACGTCCTCGACCACCAGATCGCGGACCGCCTCCACCTCCGTGGAGACCGGACGGCGCCGGGCGTGGGTCAGGTCGCCGGAATACTGCTTGCTGCGGAAGTCGGGCTCTGGCACGCCTGCCAGACTACAAAAGCTCGCCGGCGAGCTGGGCGTAGCCGCGCTTGACGGCGTTGTCGAACCACGACGCGTCCTCGTACGGCCACGGGCCGACCTCCACCGCGCGCTCGACCGGGACGCCGTCCGCGTGCAGGCTCCTGATCCGGTGAGCTACAGACGTGACGAATTCCTGTTGCGCCTGAAGGAATTCGACGCCGGAGGGATCGCCGTGGCCGGGGATGTACGTGGTCTGCCCGGCGGTGAGCTCGGCGAGCGCGGTCAGCGTCTCCGGCCAGTCGAGCGGGAAGGAGTCCTTGCCGAAGGCCACCGGCCCGGACTGCTCGACCAGGTCGCCGCTGATCGCGACCGCGGCGTCCGGCAGCCAGACCACGAGATCGTTGTCGGTGTGCCCGCGGCCGACGTGGCGCAGTTCGGCGACCCGGCCGCCGAGGTCCAGGACGTGCTCGCGGGCCACGAGGCGGTCGGGCTTGCGCACCACCAGCTCGTCCAGCTTCGGCCGCCACTCCGGGCCGCCCTCGCGCAGGATGTAGTCGCGCAGTTCCAGGAACTCCGGGGATTCGGGGTCGAAGTCCGGCATGTTCTCGTGGCCCCAGAAGTCCGCCGGCGGGATCTGGTGCGGCGCGTCGAAGGCCGCGTTGCCCCACATGTGGTCGAAATGCGTGTGCGTGTTGACGACCCAGCGGACCGGCAGCGGTGTGAGCTTCGTCAACTCCTCGCGCAGTTCCCGGCCCTCCTGCACACTGCACCGGGTGTCGGCGACCAGGACGCCGTCGCCGCCGAGCACGGCGGTCACGGTGATGTTGACGGGCTCGAAGCGGCGTGTGAAGACGCGGTCCGCGGTCTCGGTCCAGGCACTCATGTCCCGATCCTGTCAGCTCCCGATCCTGTCGGCCCGCGGCGCGTCTGCGCGGCGGCAGAGCGGGTACAGAGCAACGGGCGGCCGATCGGCGGCCGTCCGGCGCCCGGCCGCGTCCCACGTCCTGACCGGCGCCTTCGACCTGGGCCGCAGCCGATAGCGCACAGGGGGAAGGACCATTCCCGGCTACACGCCGTTACACTGAAAGGAATGCCTTGGCACTCCACCTCGGTGAGTGCCAGGGAAGGGAGAGCCGGGCCGGGAGATGCGGAGGCGGGTGTGACGACCGAGAGCAGGCTCGACGAGCGCAAGCTCGACGTGCTCCGCGCCATCGTGCAGGACTACGTCGCCACCAGGGAGCCGGTCGGTTCCAAGGCCCTGGTCGAGCGGCACAACATCGGCGTGTCGCCGGCCACGATACGCAACGAGATGGCCGCCCTGGAGGACGAGGGCTACATCCACCAGCCGCACACCAGCGCCGGCCGGGTGCCCACCGACAAGGGCTACCGGCTGTTCGTGGACCGGCTCTCGCAGGTCAAGCCGTTGTCCGGGGCCGAGAAGCGGGCCATCCACTCCTTCCTGGACGGCGCGGTCGACCTCGACGACGTGGTGGCCCGCACCGTGCGGCTGCTGGCCCAGATAACGCAGCAGGTCGCGGTGGTCCAGTACCCCTCGCTGAGCCGCTCGGCGGTGCGGCACGTGGAGCTGGTGCCGCTGACCCCGTCCCGGATCATGCTGGTGCTGATCACCGACACCGGCCGGGTCGAGCAGCGGATCGTGGACTGCGGCGGCCCGGTGCCCGAGGCCACCCTGGCCGACGTGCGGGCCCGGCTGAACGCCGAGGTCGGCGCGCGGCGCCTGAACGACGTCCCGACGCTGCTGGACGGCTTCGCCGAGCGCTTCGCCGCCGAGGACCGCACCTGGATCGGGGTGCTGGTCGCGACGCTGTTGGACGCCGTGGTCGAGCAGCGCGAGGAGCGGCTCGTCATGGCCGGTACGGCCAACCTGGCGCGCTTCCGCCATGATTTCCCTGACACGGTCTACCCGGTTCTGGAGGCGCTGGAGGAACAAGTGGTGTTGCTGCGCTTGTTCGGAGAGGCGAAGTCCGGGCTCACGGTGCGGATCGGGCACGAGAACGCGCACGAAGGTCTGGTCGGCACGTCGGTCGTGGCCACCGGGTACGGTCGGGGGGAGAAGGACGTGGTCGCCCACCTCGGCGTGCTCGGGCCCACCCGGATGGATTACCCCGGCATGATGGGCGCGGTCACCGCCGTAGCCGCCTATGTGGGGCGCATACTGGCTGAGACCTAAGCTCTTAGCACCACGTAGCGTGTGTAATAGATGCAAGTTTTTCTGGGCGGAGTCTAGCGAGGGCATGTCGGTGTCGACTGATTACTACGGCGTCTTGGGTGTGCGGCGAGACGCCACGCAGGACGAGATCAAGAAGGCGTACCGGCGCCTGGCCCGTGAACTGCATCCGGACGTCAACCCGGATCCCGGGACGCAGGAACGGTTCAAAGAGATAGGCATGGCGTACGAGGTCCTGTCGGACCCGCAGAAGCGCCAGATGTACGACCTCGGCGGCGACCCCCGGGGCGCCGGCGGCGCGGCGGGCGGCTTCGCCGGCTTCGGGTTCACGGACATCATGGACGCCTTCTTCGGCGGCCAGACCTCGCGCGGCCCGCGCTCGCGGGTCCGCAAGGGCAACGACGCGCTGATCCGGATCGAGATCGAGCTCGCCGACGCCGCCTTCGGCTCGGCGCGCGAGATCAGCGTGGACACAGCGGTGATCTGCGTCGCCTGCTCCGGCGAGGGCTCGGCCCCCGGGACCCACCCGGTCACCTGCGACATGTGCAACGGCCGCGGCGAGGTCTCGCAGGTCACGCGCTCGTTCCTGGGCCAGGTCATGACCTCCCGGCCGTGCCCGCAGTGCCAGGGCTTCGGCACGGTGGTCCCCTCGCCGTGCCCGGAGTGCAGCGGCGAGGGCCGGGTCCGCACCCGGCGCAAGCTGACCGTGAAGATCCCGCCGGGCGTGGACAACGGCACCCGGATCCAGCTGGCCGGCGAGGGCGAGGTCGGCCCCGGCGGCGGTCCGGCCGGCGACCTGTTCATCGAGATCGTCGAGCTGCCGCACCCGATCTTCCAGCGCCGCGGCGACGACCTGCACTGCACTGTGACGCTGCCGATGACGGCCGCCTCGCTGGGTACCAAGCTGCCGCTGGAGACCCTGGACGGCCCGGCCGAGATCGACGTCCGCCCGGGCACCCAGTCCGGGCACGCGATCACCCTGCGCGGCCGCGGCATCCAGCACCTGCGCGGCACCGGCCGCGGCGACCTCATCGTGCACGTCGAGGTGAAGACGCCGTCGAAGCTGGACGCCGAGCAGGAGGACCTGCTGCGCCGGCTGGCCAAGCTGCGCGGCGAGGAACGCCCCTCCGGGGAGTTCGCGCCGGGCCAGCAGAAGCTCTTCTCGCGGTTGCGGGACGCCTTCAACGCCCGTTGACTGCCGCACGCGGGACGGTACGCAGCGAGCACGACAAAAGACACAAGGGAACCACGTGAGCACCGCACCGGTCTTCTTCTGGCAGGACACTGAGACGACCGGTCGCGGTGCTCGCGTCCGCCTGGACGGCCCGGAGGGACGCCACGCGGCCCTCGTCCGCCGGCTGACGGCGGGGGAGCGCGTGGACCTCGCCGGCGGCGAGGGCACGGTCGCCGAGTGCGTGGTGGCGGTGGCGCACAAGGACTGGCTGGAGCTGGACGTCCGGGACCTGGTGCGCACACCGGCCCCGACACCGCGGATCACCGTGGTCCAGGCGCTGCCCAAGGGCGACCGCGGCGAGACCGCGGTGGAGACGATGACGGAGATCGGCGTCGACGCGATCGTGCCGTGGGCGGCGAGCCGGTCCATCGTGCAGTGGAAGGGCGAGCGCGGCGAGAAGGCGCTGAACAAGTGGCGCGCGACGGCGCGCGAGGCGGCGAAGCAGTCGCGGCGCGCCTGGTGGCCGACGGTGTCGGCGCTGCACTCCACCGCCGAGGTGGCCAAGCTGCTGGCGGACGCCGATCAGGCGCTGGTGCTGCATGAGGACGCTGAGACGCCGCTGGCCGGTCTGGACGTGGTCGGCGAGGGGTCGGTGGTGCTGGTGATCGGCCCCGAGGGCTCGATCTCGCGGCAGGAGCTGGCGGCCTTCGAGGAAGCCGGCGCGCGGGCCTACAAGATGGGCCCCACGGTGTTGCGGACGTCTACCGCCGGGACTGCTGCGGCGACAGTGGTGCTGGCGAAGTCGGGACGCTGGGGATAGCGGGAGGTCCTTCCTCCGGATGGCGTATTGAGTCGCCCCGCGGGATCGTCTAGGGGATCGACTGGAATGGCTCGAACATTCTGGCGCATCACGAGCGCGCCGTGAGAGGAGCAGCCATGTCCGTGTTCTTGACGCTGAGGATCCCTGGGAACGCACAGGCGATGGAGCAGTACGCGAAGGACAACCACGAGCGGCTGACCGGCGTCGTCGAGGCGGCCAAGCGCCACGGCCTCATCGCCCACCGCTTCTACGGATCCGAGGACGGGTCCAGCCTGATGGTGCTCGACGAGTGGCCCGACCGGCAGAGCTTCGAGGCCTTCTTCTCGGAGCAGGAGGCTGAGATCCGGCCGATGATGCAGGCCGTGCACGCGACCGGGCAGCCGGAACCGGCGTTCTGGGAGGAGCTCAAGACCGACGACGCCTACGGATGGGGCGCCTGATCACAATCCCAAGCGCATGTGCAGGTTGGTGACTCCGTAGCCCAGGCTCTTGTAGAGCTGGAAGGCGCGTTCGTTGGTCCCGTGCACGTTCAGCGTGATGGTCGCCGCGCCGAGCGTGCGTGCCGCGTCCGCTGCGGCCTCCATGATCGCGCGGCCGTAGCCGCCGCCTTGGAGGTCGTCCTCGACGTGGATGTCGTAGATGAAGGCCTCCACACCGATGCCGGCCGTCCGCATGGCTATCCAGAGCGTCCCGACCCGCTGCTCGGTGGCGGGGTCGCGGGCGACCCACACGTGCTGGCCGGGGGTCGCGGGGCCCCAGGGCAGCAGGCCCTCCACGACGTCCCAGGCCTGCCGCTGCGCGCTCTCGACGGCCCAGTGACCCTCGTTGACCTGGGCCTTGGCGTAGCTGGTGGCGACGGTCCCGCGCCACGGCCCGTACTCGTCCGGTGTCATCGGGTCGAGGCGTACGGTCCTGGTGGGCTTCGTTGTCATGACGCAGAAGATATAACCCGCCGTCCCGCTGCCCGGCCGGTTCAGCGGCCTACGGCCTCATGAGCGCTTCAGCGTGTGCTTCACCTTGCGGCCCACGCGCTTCACCACCGGCTTCGCCTTCGCGGACACCGCCGACGGGCTGGCCTCGCGCTTCACGACCGCGGCCAGGGCGGCGCGACGGCGTGACGACCGGGAGGCCAGACCGTCCCCGGCGGCGATGCGGGCCAGCAGCGCGGCGGTCGCGGCCTCGATCCGGGCGTCGGCGAAGCCCTCGCGGCCCAGCGCCATCGGCCAGAAGAACGTCCCGGCGTCGAAGACCCAGGCGCCGCTGGCCTTGCGGTGCAACACCGTCTGCTGCTCGCGGGTGCCGTCGGCGCCGTCGGTGTAGGGGGAGCGGGCCAGGACGGTGAACTCCGTCGAGTCAGCCTCCTGATACTTCTCGTGGACCGCGTCCGCCTCGCCACCGACCAGGCCGGGGAAGGTGTCGCCGTCGCTCACCCCGGCCGCCTGCCAGAACCAGTGGTCGGCGTTGGTGACCACGAGCGGGGCGTCGCCCTTGACGAGGCTGACGTACTGCGCCCCCAGCAGTTCCTGCTCGGGCAGCTTCAGGTCGCGCCACATGACGGTCTGGCCGGGGCGCTTGGTCTTGACCGGGTCCTGGCGCGACTTGAAGCAGGTGATCGTCGAGCCCTCGTAGCGGATGTGCCAGTAGACGTTGTTCGCCTGAAGGAACACCGCGGAGACGCCCGAATCCAGGGCCTTCACCAGCGACTTGCGCATCCCGGCCGACCAGTACTCGTCGTGCCCGGCGAAGATCAGGCCCTTGTAGTTCAGCGGATCGACGCGGCCCTCGTTGAGGTCGGCGCTCGACGCGTACTCCATGTCGTAGCTCTGGCGCTCGGCCCAGACGATGAAGTCGTGGACCCGCTCGGCCTCGCGCGGCATGCCGGTCAGCTCGTAGGGCCGCTGGAAGGAGACCGAGGACGCGCGCAGCTTGCTGCTCTGCTCGCCGTTCTCGTCGAACCCGTAGTAGAGGTTCTTCCCGCGGGCGTTGTCGAAGGGGTACATGTTGTACGCCTGGTAGCAGGCGAAGGGGACGACGACCAGCCAGCTCGCGCGGCGCCGCAGATCGCGGACGACGAAGGGCACGTAGTTCGCGCCCTCTCCGGCGCGCAGCACCGCGAGGTACGCCCCGGACTTCCAGTCCGCCGGCACGGTCAGCCGCCAGGCCGCCTCCCACAGGCAGGTGACCATCCCGGTGTCCGGGTCCGTCACCGGTTCCGGCTGCGGCACCACGGCCACCGGCTCGCTGCTGCCGAGCAGCGCCGAGCGGTGGTCCTCGTACGCGCCGACGCGGTAGATCTCGACGGTGACGTCCCCCGGCTCGGCCACATCGAGGTGGAAGTCGATGGACTCTCCCGGAGCCACGGCGGTGGCCGAGGCGAAGCCCTTGACGGCGGCCTGAGCGTCGTCGCTCAGCTCCGGCACGTCGGGGGAGGTACCGATCGCGGCCGCGGTCGGGGCGAAACCGTCGAGGAGGCGCATGGTGCCGTAGCCTATCGCCGGAAAAGCCCCGACCGACGGGCGCCCGAGGAGGACATGATGGCCGACGGCCGACCGCAACCCGACTGTCTCTTCTGCAAGATCGTGGCCGGCGAGATCCCGGCGACGGTGGTCCGCGAGACGGAGACCACCGTCGCGTTCAAGGACATCAACCCCCAGGCCCCGGTCCACGACCTGGTCGTGCCGCGCGCGCACTACCGGAACGCGGTCGAGCTGGCGGCGAACGCCCCGGAGCTGGCGGCCGCGCTGTTGGTCGAGGCCGCCGCGGTGGCCGAGGCCGAGGGCGTCGCCGACGGTGGCTACCGGGTGGTGTTCAACACTGATGCGCACGCGGGGCAGACGGTGTTCCACGTTCACGCGCATGTTCTCGGCGGCGATTTCCTGAGCACATTCGGGAGCTGAGACGCGCCGGTTTCGTGATCATCGGGATCCCTCCGGGGAGTAAGATCACCATCGCTCTGATCGGACCCGCGGCGCCCGCAGTCGCCAGCGACGGCAACTGCAACGGGGTGAACTGCCTCTGACTTGACGGCTCGGGCCTGCACATCGACCAGATGAGCGGGTCCTCGCTGCTGCCGAACGGTTTTTACGGGCACTTCCACTTCTGGGTGAAGGACTGGAGCTACAGCACCTCCGACCAGCCGTGGCCGGATCAGACGCTGGCCTGCTCCCAGGGTTGGCAGAAGATGAACGACGGCAGCTACCAGGCCATCGGCGACCCGGCCTGCGTGACGCTGCACACCTGAGGCGCCCAGCGCTGTCGGCGCAGCCGGGCCCGCACAATCGGCGCGCCGCGGCCCGCGTTGCCAGTGCACGCGGCCACGCGCTGCTAGCGCACCCGGGCCCGTGCTGTCGGCGCGCCAGGCCGCGCGCCCGCCCTGCACGCGCACTACTTCGCGCAGGGCAGCCGCGCGGCCTTCTCCCGCCACGTCGGCCCCGAGGACACCAGGGCGACCGGGGTCGCCAGTGCCTCGCCGATCACGTCCGGCCAGTCGCGCTGGTCGCGCGGGCCGTCCTCGTACACCGGCGTGCAGGACATCACCGTCTTGGTGAGCAGCCGCTGGTAGTCCAGGTCGGGCATCAGGCTGCGTGGCAGCTTCTCCATCGCGGGTACGTCCGCGGAGGCCTGGTAGGCCCGGCACAGGCGGCGGCCGCGCGCTCGGACGTCCGCGTGCGTGACCACCAATGCGTCGGCGCCGCCGCACACGTCGAGCGCGTAGCGATGTGCCACCGCGTCGAAGTGCCCGATCCGGAACGCCCCCTGCCACGTTCCGGCCTCGTTGTGCGGCTCCGGCAGCATCGGGGCCAGGGACGCGTCCTCGGAGACGAACGGTCCGGCGCCGTGCCGGGTGCTGTAGGTGCGGACCACGCCGAGGCGCACGGTGCTGTCGGGGCCCTGGCCGGACTCCGTCAGCAGCTCCTCGGCGTTGGCGAACGTGGTCGTCGACCACGTGGTGTGCGGGTGGAAGCCGTACCACTCGTCGAGCAGTACGCCCTGCGCGCCCTCGAAGACGCAGGGCCCGGATTCCAGGAGCGTGGCGAGATAGCCGTCGCACTCCTCGTCCACGATCCGCACGCGCTGCGCGAACGCCTGGTACACGTCCGCGCAGAACTCCGGGCCCGGCAGGTCCGCGGGCAGGTGCAGGCCGGACAGCTCCAGGTCGGCGGCGATCCGGTCGCGCAGCGCCGTCAGCTTCCTGACCAGCGTGGCGCGGTCCCGGCAGTCCCCCACGCGCGGTGGCTTATCTGGCGAGACGGCCAGGGAGAAGGAGACCGTCTCGCCGATCCCCATGCCGCAGGTCCCGTGGCGGGTCGACCCGGGGGTGCGGTCCCGGGCTGACTCGCGCACGCGGTTCGCGGCACGGTGGTAGGGGGTGGTGATAAGCGCGCGGGAGTCTGCCGAGAGCAGGGCGAACGGGTTGGGGATGCCGAGTTCGGCCAGGTGCGCGGCCTCGGCGGCCAGGGCGAAGGGTTCGACGAGCATGAAGCGGGACAGGTGGGTCGGCACGCCGTGGAAGGTGCCGGCGCCGAACTGCGCGAAGGTGTGGTGGCGGCCGTCGGGGGTGACCACGTTGTGCGCGGCCTGCGCGCCGCCGTTGAAGCGGATGACGGCACGGACTTGTGAGGCGGTGCGGCGGTCGGCGGATGCGGCGGAATCGGCGGCCCCGGAGGCGGCGGCGTGCTCGGAACGTTCGGCGTGCCCGGGGGAGCAGAGCCAGTCGACGGTCGAGCCTTTGCCGGCGTCGCCGTAGCCGAGGTCCACCACGATCGCGTGCTTCATACCGATCAAGTCCATTGCAGAGTGCTTTCTTGCTCGCGTCTACCAGCGCCTACCAGCGGCCTTCGGGGCGGTTGTCGTATCCGGAGTCGTAGGTGTAGTTGGCGCCCTGGGTCCGCAGATACCTGACGGCCGGGTCCGGCGAGGGGTGGTGCCGGTTGTGCCGGCCGCCGCCGCGACGGTTGTCCAGACTTCCCAGCGCGCGCTCCACGGAGCTTCCGGCGCGCGACCCCACATCGCGCAGGTCTTCCAGACCGCCGTGCAGGTCGATCCGGTCCTCGGCCAGGCCGATGGTCAGCGCGATGGTCTCGCAGACCGCGTCCAGGTCGTCGAGCTGGATGACGTTCTGCCCGAGCAGGGCGCGCCAGGCGCCGAGGACCTCGTCGTTGCCGACGTAGGAGGAGCCCTCCGGGAGGATGTAGTAGACGTCGAACTTGCGGGTCAGGTCGCGGACCACGTCCTCGATCGGGGTGGCCGGGAGGCCGCCGCGGCCGGGGCGCTCGCCGGGCCACTCGCCGGGGCGGCCGCCGCGGGTGCCGTGGCCGCCGCCGGTGCCCTGGCCGAGGATCCGCGAGACGTGCTGCGGGTTGACGTTCGGGTAGGGCATCTCGTCGCCGATGATGAACAGGTAGCCGCGCTTGCCGCGCTTCTCGTGGCAGTCGAGCGCGGTGTGGTGGGCCATGAAGTACATCGCGAGCTCGTAGGACTCCCGCATCTGGCCCCCGCCGCCGCCCTCCAGGACGATCTCGCCGAGCTGCTCGTCCATGCGGTTGTCGGACTCGAACTGCCCGACCTGCAGCGGCACCCGGTCGGAGTAGGCGTCGCCGATCGCGCCGAACATGATCTGCGGGTGGTCGACGTAGCCCTTGCGCAGCAGCAGGCCGTGCAGGTCGGCCAGCTTGGTCTGGAGCACCCGGGGGACCCCGCCCATGGAGCCGGTGACGTCGAACAGGACCGAGATCGCCAGCGAGGTCGGGTGCTCGGCGCTGTCCCGGCTCTCGCGGACCGCCACGCCGTAGGGCTCAAGGTCGGGGTGCGCGCGCCACTGGTTGCGCGGGGTGCTGCTGAGCACCCGGTCGTTGTAGTCGAAGGCGCTTCGGCCGTTCGCCTGGCGGTAGGCCTCCGCCGCCTCATATGCGTTGTAGTCCCAGCGTCCGCTGCCCATCGCCATCGCCTTCTCAAAGTCGTCCGTCGTTATCGTCCATCTGACGATAACGGTTCGAGAGTAGCATAGCGTCAAGATGACGAAAAGGGGTGGCGGGCAAAATCTCCCGCCCTGGTCGCGGGGGTGCGGGCTAGCATGGAGGCATCACGAAGACAGGAGAGTGATCAAAGGCCGTACGGCCGTTCCTATGGCAGACAACACCGCACCGCGTTCGGGCAAGGGCCGCCAGTCCTCCGCCGCGGACCGCAACGGGAGGGCGGCCGGAACCGGCCGCGCGGGGGCGAACGGGGCGAACGCGTCCTCGGAGCCTTCCAGGCCCGTCTCCGGGACCCGCGCCACCCGTGCCGAAGAGGTCGCCCCGGGCGTCGTCCAGGCCAAGATCGAGATACCGTCCGGGCACCCCCTGGTCTCCGTCTTCGGGGCCGGCGACGGCCTGCTGAGGGTGATCGAGAAGGCCTTCCCCGGCGTCGACATCCATGCCCGCGGCAACCAGGTGACCATCGCCGGCAGCCGCGCCGAAGTGGGGCTCGTGGAGCGCCTCTTCGAGGAGATGCTCCTGATGCTCCGCACCGGCGCCCCGCTGACCGAGGACGGCGTCGAGCGCTCGATCCAGATGCTCCGCAGCGGCGAGGCGGACGTCGACGGGCAGCGCCCCGCCGAGGTCCTGACGCAGAACATCCTGAGCAACCGCGGCCGCACCATCCGTCCCAAGACCCTCAACCAGAAGAACTACGTCGACGCCATCGACCGGAACACGATCGTGTTCGGCATCGGCCCGGCGGGTTCCGGCAAGACCTACCTGGCGATGGCCAAGGCGGTGCAGTCGCTGCAGGCCAAGCAGGTCAACCGCATCATCCTGACCCGCCCCGCGGTCGAGGCCGGGGAGAAGCTCGGCTTCCTGCCCGGGACGCTGTACGAGAAGATCGACCCGTATCTGCGGCCGTTGTACGACGCGCTGCACGACATGATCGATCCGGACAGCATTCCTCGGCTGATGGCGGCCGGGGTCATTGAGGTTGCTCCGCTGGCATATATGCGTGGCCGTACTCTCAATGACGCATTCATCATCCTCGACGAGGCCCAGAACACCTCCCCCGAGCAGATGAAGATGTTCCTCACCCGCCTCGGCTTCGGTTCCAAGATCGTGGTCACCGGCGACATCACGCAGGTCGACCTCCCCGGGGGTACGCAGTCCGGGCTCCGGGTCGTGCGTAATATCCTCACCGGCGTGGAGGACATCCATTTCGCCGAGCTGACCAGTGCCGACGTCGTGCGGCACCGGCTGGTGGGGGACATCGTCGACGCGTACGGACGGTATGACGCCGAGCATGATGAGGCCCGCGACCGTGGTGGGGACGCCAACAGGAAGAGGCACTGACCCCATGTCGATCGACATCGCCAACGAGACCGACTACGGCACCGAGCAGGGTGTGGACGCCGAGGAACTGGTCGGGGTGGCCCGGTACGTGCTGGGCGAGATGGGCATCCATCCGATGGCCGAGCTGTCCATCCTGCTGGTCGACACCGCCGCGATGGAGCAGCTGCACATCCAGTGGATGGACGAGCCGGGCCCGACCGACGTGCTCTCCTTCCCGATGGACGAGCTGCGCCCGGCCCGCGCCGAGGACGACAACGAGCCGGTGCCGGGCCTGCTCGGGGACGTGGTGCTGTGTCCGGAGGTGGCCGAGAAGCAGGCCAAGGACGCCGGCCACTCCACCGCCGAGGAGCTGCGGCTGCTCACCACGCACGGGATCTTGCACTTGCTCGGCTACGACCATGCCGAGCCCGAGGAGGAGGCCGAGATGTTCGGCCTCCAAAAACAGCTGCTCCGAGGATGGAAGGCCAGGTCAGACGCTCGATGAGCGGTCATAGACATCGGCAGGGCACTCGTTCGGTCGCCGGGGGCGCCGCATGAGTGTCCTGCTCTTCTGGGAGATCGTCGCCGTCGTGGTCCTGGTCGCGGTGGCGGGGTTCTCCGCCTGCGCGGACGCCGCGCTGTCCCGCGTGTCGCGGGTGCGGGCCGCGGAGCTGGTCGAGGAGGGCGTGCCGCGCGCGGCGCGCCTTAAGCAGCTGGTCGACGATCCGGCCCGGGTCCTGAACCTGGTCCTGTTACTGCGCGTGGCCTGCGAGATCGCGGCGACGGTGCTGGTCACCGTGCTGTTCATGCGCCGGATCGACGACGCCTGGGGTGCCGGGTTCGCCGCCATCGGCGTGATGATCGCGGTCTCCTACATCTTCATCGGCGTGATGCCGCGCACCATCGGCCGCCAGCACTCGGTGCGGGTGGCGCTGCGCTTCGCCGGCCCGCTGGCGCTGCTCACCTCGGTCCTGGGGCCGCTGGCGCAGCTGCTGATCGTCATCGGCAACGCCGTCACGCCGGGCCGCGGCTTCCGCGAGGGCCCGTTCGCCTCCGAGGCCGAGCTGCGCGCGCTGGTGGACCTGGCCGAGGCGAACAGCGTCATCGAGGACCAGGAGCGCCGCATGGTGCACTCGGTCTTCGAGCTCGGCGACACGCTGGTGCGCGAGGTGATGGTGCCGCGGACCGACATGGTCTTCATCGAGCGCCACAAGACCCTGCGGCAGGCGCTGTCGCTGGCGTTGCGCAGCGGCTTCTCCCGCATCCCGGTGGTCGGCGAGAACGCCGACGACGTGGTCGGCATCGTGTATCTCAAGGACCTGGTGCGCCGGATCCACGAGCACCCGAGCGGGGAGACCACCGAGCTGGTGGAGTCCGCGATGCGGGTCCCGGTCTGCATCCCGGACAGCAAGCCCGCCGACGAGCTGCTGCGGGACATGCAGGCCGGGCACATCCACCTGGCCGTGGTGATCGACGAGTACGGCGGCACCGCCGGCCTGGTGACCATCGAGGACATCCTGGAGGAGATCGTCGGGGAGATCGCCGACGAGTACGACGTGGAGCGGCCCTCGGTGGAGCGCCTGTCCCCGGACGCGGCGCGGGTCACCGCGCGCCTCGGCGTGGACGAACTCGGCGACCTGTTCGGCGTGGACCTGGAGGACGACGACGTGGAGACCGTCGGCGGCCTGATGGCCAAGCGCCTGGGCCGGGTGCCGATCCCCGGCGCGCAGATCGAGGTGGAGGGGCTGCGCCTGACCGCGGAGTCCCCGGAGGGCCGGCGGCGCCGCATCGGGACCGTGTTGGTGAAGCGCGTTCCGCAGGACGACGCCTGACACGTCCCGGTAACCGGGTGGCAAACCCACCCCGCACATGGGCTATAGTTTTCTTCGTCGCCAGGGAAACCCGGTGGACGAATGCGGATGTGGCTCAGCTGGTAGAGCATCACCTTGCCAAGGTGAGGGTCGCGAGTTCGAATCTCGTCATCCGCTCGGTGAAGAAGGCTCTGGAGAAATCCAGAGCCTTCTTTGTTTTCGATAGCGTTATCCCATGACCGACACTCAGCTGGACCCCGAGAACGCCAAGCTCCACACCCTCGCCAAGGCCCAGCGGGCCCGCAACGGCGCGGCCGAGGGCGCGGCGGTTCGTGACGAGACCGGCCGCACCTACGTGGCCACCACCGTCGAGCTGCCGGCGCTGAAGCTCTCCGCGCTGCAGGCCGCGGTCGCGATGGCCGTCGTCGGCGGGGCGACCGGGCTGGAGGCCGCGGTGCTGGTCAGCGCGGAGAAGCAGTTCCGGCAGGAGGACCTGGACGTGGTCGCCGACCTCAAGGGCTCCGGCACCCCGCCGCGGCTGTTCCTGGCCGATCCGAAGCTCTGAGCGGCGGACCCTCCCGAGTAAGGGAGAATGGTCTGCATGACGAGCAGCGCGAGTGGACGATCCCGGTCCCGCCAGGCGGCGAACGCCGAGGCGGCCAAGAAGAAGGCGGAGCGCGTCAAGCGCAGCCAGAAGCTCGCCGAGAAGCGCGTCACCACCGACCGGGTCCGGGATTCCGAGCCCGCGCCGACCGCCTACGGCCGCGGTGTCCGTGACGACTCCCCGCCGCGCTACGAGTTCCCCGACGACTTCCGGGCCGGCTTCGCCTGCTTCGTCGGCCGCCCCAACGCCGGCAAGTCCACGCTCACCAACGCGGTGGTCGGTGCGAAGGTGGCGATCACCTCCGGGCGTCCGCAGACCACCCGGCACACCGTGCGCGGCATCGTGCACCGCGAGGACGCGCAGCTGGTCCTGGTCGACACCCCCGGACTGCACAAGCCGCGCACCCTGCTCGGCGCGCGCCTGAACGACGAGGTGCGCGCCACCTGGGCCGAGGTGGACGTCATCGGGTTCTGCGTCCCGGCCGACGAGAAGCTCGGCCCCGGCGACCGGTTCATCGCCACCGAGCTGGCCGGCGTCCGGCGCACGCCGAAGATCGCCATCCTGACCAAGACCGACAAGGCCTCCAAGGAGCAGATCGCCGAGCAGCTGCTGGCCCTGGTCGAGCTGGGCCGCGAGGTCGGCGTGGAGTGGGCCGAGGTGATCCCGGTCTCCGCCGTCCGCGACGAGCAGATCGAGCTGCTGGAGAACCTGCTGGTGAAGCAGCTCCCGGAGTCCCCGCCGCTGTACCCGGGCGGCGAGCTGACTGACGAGCCGGAAGAGATCATGGTCGGCGAGCTGGTCCGCGAGGCCGCGCTGGAGGGCGTGCGCGACGAGCTGCCGCACTCCCTGGCCGTGACGGTCGAGGAGATGACGCTGCGCGAGGACCGCCCGGCCGACCGTCCGCTGCTGGACGTGCACGCGACGCTCTACGTGGAGCGCCCCAGCCAGAAGGCGATCGTCATCGGCCACGGCGGCGAGCGACTGCGCGAGGTGGGCTCCCGGGCCCGCCGCCAGATCGAGGCGCTGCTGGGCACGCCGGTGTACCTCGACCTGCACGTGAAGGTGGCCAAGGACTGGCAGCGCGACCCGAAGCAGCTGGCCAAGCTCGGGTTCTAGGGGTCAGGCTTTCCCGGTGCCCGGACCGTTTCGGTCCGGGCATCTCGGTGCTTCCGGCGAGCATCCCCGGCGATCGACGAGCGCTCTCAGACCTCGAACTGCCAGGCCTGCCAAGCCTCCGCGACCTCGTACCCCATAGCGTCATTGACCCGCACCATCGGTGCGTTGTCCGCGTCGTTCGACGTCGAGACCATGTCCACATGCGGCTCGTACTCCAGCAGATGCAGCGCCATCGCCGCCTTCAGCCGCAGTCCCAGACCGTGCCCGCGGAACTTCGCCGGCACACCGGTGTTGCCGACCTCGGCCATCCGATAGTCCGGATAGACGAACACCTCGTGGAAGCCGGCGATCTCGCTCCCACTCCCACTCTCGCCATCCGCGGCGAACGCCGCAGCGACATACATCT
The DNA here is from genome assembly GCF_041261445.1 of Catenulispora sp. EB89. Taxonomy (NCBI): domain Bacteria; kingdom Bacillati; phylum Actinomycetota; class Actinomycetes; order Catenulisporales; family Catenulisporaceae; genus Catenulispora; species Catenulispora sp. EB89. The sequence continues at coordinate 126,024 of NZ_JBGCCU010000003.1, read as the reverse complement.
GCATCCCGGCTGCCGCATCGTCAGCCTCAGTCTGCCGCCGCCGATCCACATCCGGTGGCGGGGTCTCGATCACGAGCTCCCCGGTCGGGGCGTCGCGCATGACGTCGTACGCCACGACCAGCGGCCCCAGCAGGTGCTCCGGCGTGGGGGTCCGCCAGATGTCGACCCGGTAGTGCGAGTTCTTCTCCGTCGGCGCGGCCCAGGCGGCGTACTGCTGGTGGTCGATCGCCGTGAGATCCAGCTGACGACGGTAGTCGCTGGACAGCGCCCGGCCGCCGCCGGCACCGCAGACGGCGTCGTAGCCGGACAGCTCGCTGGTGTCGAGCACGAGCCGGGTGGCATCCCGCCCGCGCGCGTAGTCTCGGCACGCCTCCACCAACGCCCCGGTCACCTCGTCACGGTCTCCGGCCGGGATCCACAGCTCGCCGTACACCATGTCCCGGTTCGCGACCTTGCCATGGTTCATCCGCGCGAACCCGGCCGGACGGTCGCCGTCATAGGCGACCAGGCACGCGATATGGCGGGCCGCGCGCGGGCCGATCTGCAGCCTGAGGTACGACTCGGAGGGTTCCGGCGCGCGCGGCGCGGCGACCGCCGTCGCGGCCCGGAAGAGTGGAAGCAGCGTGGACATCGCGTCCGCGCCGGCGAGGTCGATTTCCCGGATCGTGATAGTCATCACAGCCGATGCTAGGCACGGCCCGCGTTGGCAGCGATTGATTTTCCGCCCCGAAGCCCGAAGCCCGAAGCCCGACGCCCGAAGCCCGACGCCCCGAGCGCTCAGCTGTGAACCGAAACCCCGACCTCCCGCCAAGCCGCCGCCACCGCGTGCGCCTGCGCCGACCTGCGCCCGAAGCGCGCCTCGGCAGCGTGCACGGTCGCCGTACCGAACGTGGCGAACGTCGCGGCGGCCGGCAGCGTGGGCGACGTCAGCACGTCGTACCAAACCGCCCCGGCGCCCTCCCACGACTTACCCCCGATCCCAGTAGCCGCCAGGTAGAACGCGCGGTTGGGAATCCCGGAGTTGATATGCACCCCGCCATCGTCCGTAGTCGTGTCGACGTACCCTGACATGGCCGCCGGCTGGGGATCCTGCCCGAGATGCGGATCGTCGTAAGCCGTCCCCGGGTCCTTCATCGACCGCAGCGCGACCCCCTGCACCGAGGGCAGGAACAACCCCGCCCCGATCAGCCAGTCCGCATCCGCCGCGTCCTGGCCGAGCTGATACTGCTTGACCATCGAACCGAAGCAGTCCGACACCGACTCGTTCAGCGCGCCGGACTGCCCGCGGTAGACGAGGTTCGCCGTGTACTGCGTCACGCCGTGTGTGAGCTCGTGCCCGATGACGTCCACCGCTCCGGTGAACCGGCCGAACACCGCGCCGTCCCCGTCGCCGAACACCATCTGCGAGCCGTTCCAGAAGGCGTTGTCGTACTGCACGCCGTAGTGGACGGTCCCCTTCAACGGCAGCCCCTGGCCGTCCACGGACCACCGGTTGTAGACCTTCAGATAGAAGTCGAAGGTCGCGCCGAGCCCGTCGTAGGCCTCGTCGGCGCTCGGGTCCCCGGTCGTCGGCCCGCCCTCCGCGCGCACCTCCGAGCCGGGCAGGTTCTCGGTGTCGTGGTCGTCGAAGATCGAGCGGTCGTCGCTGCGCTCCACGGTGGTCGGCGCCGCCAGGTGCCGCTCGCCGACCCACGGGACGGCGCTGCGGGTGAGGCGGTGCCGGGCGTCGGCGGTCAGCGTGCGGCGTGCCGCGTCCGCCACGTGGAGGTCGGAGTCCGCCAGGCGGGACAGCAGGTGCGGCGGGACGATGCCGCAGAAGGGAGTCCTCGTCGTAGCCCTCGTCATAGCGGTAACTATGGCGGGATTCGTGACCTTGGTCACGATTGTGCGCGGGCTGCGGGCGGCGATTACGCTGATCGAGTGAAGCCCGGTGCGGCAGCGCAGCTGAGGGGCCCTGGTGTCTCGGATCACGGACGGGGAGTGCGACCGGTGAGACGGTCGGGATAACGTGGCAACGCTATGCGCAACTCCTGCCAGTGCGGCCTGCTCCTTCTTAGCAGCCGCGACGGGGGCCTGTAAGCACCGACACAGGCCGGCTCCCTCGTCGCGGCAGTTTGTGTTTCCGCCGTCGGCCGTCCCCATCCGTTGGAGACCACCCAGGGAGTTCGAGCACGATGCGAGTACAGCCGCAGCAGCCCTCCGGTATGCCGATCCACAAGTACGTCCCGTTCGCTCCCGTCGAGCTGCCCGACCGCAGCTGGCCGACGAAGGTGGTCGACCAGGCCCCGCGCTGGTGCGCCGTGGACCTGCGCGACGGCAACCAGGCGCTGATCGACCCGATGTCCCCGGCCCGCAAGCTGAAGATGTTCGAGCTGCTGGTCGCCATGGGCTACAAGGAGATCGAGGTCGGCTTCCCGGCCGCCTCGCAGACGGACTTCGACTTCGTCCGGCAGATCATCGAGGAGAACCGGATCCCCGACGACGTGGTGATCCAGGTCCTGACCCAGGCCCGCGAGGAGCTGATCGAGCGGACCTTCGAGTCCGTGCGCGGCGCCAAGCAGGCCATCGTGCACCTGTACAACTCCACCTCGACGCTCCAGCGCCGGGTGGTCTTCGGCCAGGACACCGCCGGCATCACGCAGATCGCGGTGAACGGCGCCAAGCTGTGCCAGAAGTTCCACGAGGCGATGCCCGCGCGCGCCGACGGCACCCGCACCGAGATCTACTTCGAGTACTCGCCCGAGTCCTACACCGGCACCGAGCTGGAGTACGCCGTCGAGGTCTGCAACGCGGTGACCGCGGTCTGGCAGCCCACCCCGGACCGCAAGGTGATCATCAATCTGCCGGCCACGGTCGAGATGGCCACGCCCAACGTCTACGCCGACTCCATCGAGTGGATGCACCGCAACCTGGAGCGCCGCGACTCCATCGTGCTGTCGCTGCACCCGCACAACGACCGCGGCACCGCGGTGGCCGCCGCCGAGCTGGGCTACCAGGCCGGCGCCGACCGCATCGAGGGCTGCCTGTTCGGCAACGGCGAGCGCACCGGCAACGTGTGCCTGGTGACGCTGGGCCTGAACCTGTTCTCCCAGGGCGTGGACCCGCAGATCGACTTCTCCGACATCGACGAGGTGCGCCGCACCGTCGAGTACTGCAACCAGCTGCCGGTGCACCCGCGCCACCCCTACGGCGGCGACCTGGTGTACACCGCCTTCTCCGGCTCGCACCAGGACGCGATCAAGAAGGGCTTCGAGCACCTGGAGCGGGACGCCGCGGCGGCTGGCAAGACCGTGGACGAGATCGTCTGGGCCGTGCCGTACCTGCCGATCGACCCCAAGGACGTGGGCCGCTCGTACGAGGCCGTGATCCGGGTCAACTCGCAGTCCGGCAAGGGCGGCGTGGCGTACATCCTGAAGACCGAGCACCAGCTGGACCTGCCGCGGCGCGCGCAGATCGAGTTCTCGCAGGTGATCCAGGCGAAGACGGACGCCGAGGGCGGCGAGGTCACGCCGGAGGAGATCTGGAACGTCTTCGTGGACGAGTACCTGCCGAACCCGTCCGCGCCGTGGGGCCGGATCCGGCTGCTGGGACACCACGCGTCCTCGGCGATCGAGGAGAAGGACCAGCTCACCGTGGACCTGGCGGTCGACGGCGACACCACGCAGCTGGACGGCGTCGGCAACGGGCCGATCGACGCGTTCACGAACCTGCTGTCCGGCGTCGGGATCGACGTGCGGGTGCTGGACTACGTGGAGCACGCGCTGACCTCCGGCGAGGACGCGAAGGCGGCGTCGTACGTGGAGTGCGCGATCGGCAGCCGGGTGCTGTGGGGCGTGGGGATCGACGCCAACATCGTGACGGCGTCGCTGAAGGCGATCATCTCCGCGGTGAACCGCGCTTTCCGCTGACGTTTCCCCTGACCCGGCCTATCCAACGACCGGGGTGGTTGTGGAAGGATTCCCTCTGTTCCGTAACGCGCGGAACGGAGGGGACTAGTACCAATGATCATCTGGGGCTGGAAAACCGTCTTCCGGGTCATCGGCAGCGGAGTGTTCTCCTGCCCGACCTGTGGTGCGGACCGCAACTACGAACGTCGCAAAGCCCAGCGTTTCTTCACGCTGTTCTTCATCCCCCTGATCCCGCTGAAGACCGTCGGCGAGTTCATCCGCTGTACCTACTGCAAGAACGACTTCCGCGACACCGTGCTCTCCCGCCCCACCGCGGCCCAGTTCACCGACCTGCTGCAGAACACGGTCCGAGCGGTGATGGTCAACGTCCTGCGCCGCGGCGGCTGGGACCACCCGGCGGCCCGCGCGACGGCGGTCCAGGAGATCGCCAACGCCGGCGCGATCGGCTACACCGAGGCGGTCCTGGCCCAGGACATGCAGGTGGTCCCGGCCGACCTGGCGCAGCTGCTCGCCGGCCTGGCCGGCCAACTCCCCGACGCCGGCCGCGAGGCCCTGGTCACCGGCGCGACCCGGGTGGCCGCCGCCGACGGCCCGGTGCAGCCCGCCGAGCGCGCGGTGATCGACACCGTCGGCGCCGGACTCGGGATGAGCCAGGCGCACGTCGCCGGGATCGTCGGCGCGGTCGCCCCGGCGGCGGTGGCGGGTGCGCCGGGGGCTGGCGGCCAGGCGCAGGCTCCGGCTTGGGGCACGGGGCAGGCCCCGGCGCAGGCTCCGGCTTGGGGCTCTGGTGCCGGTACTGGAGCGCAGGCACCGGCTGCGGGTAGTGCGGGCATGGAGACGATGCTGATTCCGGCTCCGAAGCCCGGCTCGTCGACCGGCGCACAGGATGCGGTTCCGGCTGGTGGCTCCGGCATGGAGACCATGCTCATTCAGGCGCCCCAGCCCGCTCCGGCCACTGGTGCGCAGCCCGCAGTAACCCCGCAGACTCCGCCTGCCAGTTCCGGCATGGAGACCATGCTGGTTCAGGCGCCTCAGCCTGCACCGGCCACTGGCGCGCAGCCTGCCCCGGCCTGGGGCACCGGCGCGCAGGACGCGGTTCCGCCTGCCAGTTCCGGCATGGAGACCATGCTGGTTCAGGCGCCCCAGCCCGCTCCGCCCACCGGCGCGCAGACCGCCGTGTCCCCGCAGGCTCCGGTTTGGGGCACCGGCGCGCAGCCTGCCGTGCCTCCGCAGGTTCCGGCTGCCAGTTCCGGTATGGAGACCATGCTGGTTCAGGCGCCTCAGCCGGCTCCGCCCACCGGCCCCCAGCCCGCCGTCCCGCCGCAGGCTCCGGATTGGGGCACCGCCGCGCAGGACGCCCCGCCGCCGCCGTCCGGCATGGAGACCGTGCTCATCCCGGTCCCGCCGCAGCAGCGGACCATCCCGGCGCCGCCGCCCACGCTGCTGGACCCCGCCTCTGCGCGCGGGACCATTCCGGCCCCGCCGGCCACGCTGGTCGACACCTCGTCCGGGATGGAGACCATGGCCATTCCGCTGTCGCAGGTCGCGCAGCCGAAGCCGGCCGAGCCCGCCGATCCGGCCGAGGAGCCGACGCACGTCACCCGGCCCGACGAGGGTCCGGCCGGCTGGCAGTACCAGCCGCCGCGGCAGCCTTAGCGATCCGCAGCAACAGGGCCCGCGGGAGGTTGCAGTTCGCCTCTCGCGGGCCCTCGATGTGCGTGGCCGCGCCTACACTTGGACAATGCCCCTGCACCGTGATGAAGGCGTCGTCCTGCGCACCCGGAACCTCGGGGAGGCCGACCGCATCATCACGTTCCTCACCCGGGATCGCGGGCGGGTCCGGGCCGTGGCCAAGGGGGTGCGGCGGACCTCGTCGAAGTTCGGGTCGCGGCTGGAGCCGTTCACGTTCGTCGACGTCCAGATCTTCGAGAAGCAGGGCCGCGACCTGCACCTGGTCACGCAGGCCGAGACGCTGGCGGCGTACGGCGGCACGCTGGTCTCCGACTACCCCGCCTACACCGCGGGGCAGGCGATGCTGGAGGCCGCCGAGCGGTTGAGTGAAGATGATGTGCCCGCCGTGCAGCAGTACCTCCTGCTCGTCGGCGGGTTGCGTACGCTGGCCTCGGGCGAGCACGCCGCCGGGCTGGTCCTGGACGCGTTCCTGCTGCGCTCCCTGGCCATCGCCGGCTACGCGCCGTCCTTCGAGGACTGCGCACGCTGCGGGGACCCGGGGTCGCACCGGTTCTTCAACCTGCCGGCCGGCGGGGTGGTGTGCTCGGACTGCAAGCCGTCGGGGTCGGTGGCGCCGGCCCGTGAGACACTCGCCCTGCTGGGGGCGTTGCTCGCGGGGGACTGGGGGGCCGCCGACGCCAGCGCCGACAAGCACCGGCGGGAGGGCAGCGGCCTGGTCGCCGCCTACCTGCAGTGGCACCTGGAGCGCGGCCTGCGGTCCCTGCGGCTGGTGGAGCGGTGAGCATGAGCACGCGACGTAAGACGTAAGACGAGATAGGTGGAGCGGTGAGACTGACCCGACGGATCCTGGAAGAGCGCCTCGCCAAGCGGCAGCCGGGCGTCAACCGGGACCCCTTCCCGCACAAGGACGGCAAGCTGCCGCCGGACCTCCCGCTGGACCTGGTGCCCCGGCACGTGGCCCTGGTGATGGACGGCAACGGCCGCTGGGCCAAGGAGCGCGGCCTGTCGCGCATAGAGGGCCACAAGGTCGGCGAGGCGTCGCTGTTCGACGTCGTCGAGGGCGCTGTGCAGCTCGGCGGTATTACGCACATCTCCGCCTATGCGTTCTCTACAGAGAACTGGAAGCGCTCTCCAGAGGAGGTGCGCTTCCTCATGGGCTTCAACCGCGACACCATCCGCCGCCGCATCGGAGAGATGGACGAACTCGGCGTCCGCATCCGCTGGGCCGGCCGCCGCCCCCGGCTCTGGAAGTCCGTCATCGACGAGCTGGAGTGGGCTGAGGAGCGCACTAAGGACAACAAGCTCCTGACCCTCACCATGTGCGTCAACTACGGCGGCCGCTGGGAGATCGCCGACGCCATGGCCGCCATGGGCCGGGACATCAAGTCGGGCCGGCTCGATCCCGCGAAGATCAACGAGAAGACGGTCACGCGCTACCTCTACGAGCCGGATATGCCGGACGTGGACTTGTTCATCCGCTCCTCTGGAGAGCACCGTACGTCCAACTTCCTTATGTGGGAGTCGGCCTATGCGGAGTTCGTCTTCGACAACACCCTCTGGCCGGACTTCGACCGCACCAACCTGTGGCGCGCGTGCGAGTCCTTCGTCGGACGTGACCGGCGCTATGGCGGTGCGATCACGAACGAGGAGCAGTTCGCCGCGGAGACGGAGCCGGAGTACGAGTACAACGAGGCCGAGTACGGGGACCCCGACGCGGTCGCATAGCGCGACAGACACAAGGGCGCTCCGCGATCATGCGACGACCGCGGCGCGCCCTCGTGCGTTCCCAAAATACCGTGCGGTGCCCGGCCGAGGACGGGACGTGCTGAGGCGGCGTGCTCGTGCGACGTGAGCACGCGGCATGCTCAACGCGGCGTGCTCAGTGGTCTCCGCAGGTCCCGAAGATCTCCAGCGTGTGCGACACGTCGGAGTAGCCGTGCTCGGCGGCCACCCGCGCGGCCCAGCTCTCCACCACGGCCGGGCCCTCGACCTCGACGGTCTTGCCGCACTCCCGGCACACCAGGTGGTGGTGGTGCCGCGGGGTCGAGCAGCGCCGGTAGATCACCTCGCGGTCGCCGGTGCGCAGCACGTCCACCTCGCCGGCGTCGGCCAGGGACTGCAGGGCGCGGTAGACCGTGGTCAGGCCGACCGACTCGCCGCGCTGCTTGAGCAGGTCGTGCAGGTCCTGGGCGCTGCGGAAGTCGTCGACCTCGTCCAGCAGCGCCGCGACCGCCGACCGCTGGCGGGTGGAGCGGCCCTGGGCGGGCAGGCCCCGGCCGCTGTCGCCGTGGTGGTCGCCGGAGGTGTCTGCGGTACTCACTGTCCTTCTCCTAGCGGTTGGCGTGCGGATCGACGCGGTCTCGGCGGTGGTGCGGCTGGTGCGGCATGTGCGGTTCGTGCGGTTCGCGGGGCGCCGGATGTCCGGCCCGATGTCATTGTGGCAGGCTCGGGACGGTTCCGACCTCTTGTTCGGTCGCGGGGTCGGCGCCCGGCGCCCGCGGCCGGGCCCGCGCCCCGCCGCGTCCCCGGCTGCGCCGCACCAGGCCGGCGCCCACGCTGGCGGCCAGGAACACCGCTATCGCGATGAGCACGATCGACGCGCCGGGCGGCGTGTCCGCGTAGTACGACATGGTGACGCCGGAGAACGCGGCCCCGACCCCGACCACCATGGCCGCCCCCATCGTGGCGGCGAAAGCCCGCGTCAGCTGCTGCGCGGCCGCCACCGGCACCACCATCAGCGCACTGACCATGAGCACCCCGACCACGCGCATGCCCACGGTCACCGTCACCGCGGTGGTCACGGCCAGCAGCAGGTTCAGCGCCCGCACCGGCAAGCCCGCCACCCGCGCGAACTCCTCGTCCTGGCACACAGCGAACAACGCACGGCGCAGCCCGAGTGTTACCAGCAGCACCCCGACGGCCAGCGCCGCGATCGCCCACACATCCCCGACCGACGTGGACAGGATCGACCCGAACAAGTACGAGTTCAGGTTCGCGTTCCCGCCGGACACCGAGATCAACATCGACCCGCCGGCCAGCCCGCCATAGAAGAGCATCGCCAGCGCCACATCCCCGCTGGCCTTGGCCCGCTCCCGGATGAGCTCCACGGCCGCCGCCCCGGCCACCGCCACCAGCACCGCCCCCCACACCGGCGAGGTGTTGGTGACCAGGCCCAACCCGACACCGGTGAGCGCGACGTGCCCGAGCCCGTCGCCCATGAGCGCGAGCCGCCGCTGCACCAGGTACGTGCCGATGGCCGGCGCGGCCAGGCCGATGGCGAAGGCGGCGAGGAAGGCGCGCTGCATGAAGGGCAGGCTGAAGATGGTGTCGCTCAGCATGCGGGGCCTGCCTTCGGGGTGGGGCGGGTGGGAACTGTTGTGATGGTCGACGGCGCGGACATTGATGCGGACATTGATTCGGTGCGGCGCGCGGAGGATCGCGAGGTCGGCAGCGCGATGTGCGGTGCGGTCGGCAGCGGCGTCGTGTTTGTGGGCTGCGCTGTTGTCGTGAGCGCGGCGGCATACCGCCCACCAGTGAGCGTAATCACTCGGCGCCCTCCCTCCGCGTCAGCGCCTCCACCGGAGCGTGCCCCGGCGGGCACTCCGGCGTCCCCGGCACCTCGTCGGGTGCGGCATGCGGGTGCACGTGTTCGTGGCCGGGTTGGCCGTGGGCCGGGTCGGGCTCGCCGTGCTCGATCGGCGCGCCGTCGTAGCGGACGGTGCCGGCGCGCAGGACCACCGTGCGGTCGATGAGCGGCGCCAGGGGGCCCAGTTCGTGCAGGACCAGCAGGATCGTGGTGCCGTGCGAGGACAGGTCGGCCAGGGTGTCGGCGAAGGCCTGCTGGCTCACCAGGTCCACGCCGGCCATCGGCTCGTCCATGATCAGCAGGTCGGGGCGGCGGGCCAGGGCGCGGGCGATCAGCACCCGCTGCTGCTGGCCGCCGGACAGGGAGGCCACCGGGTCGCCGATCCGTTCCAGCATGCCGACCGTGGCCAGGGCTTCACGGATGGCGCCGCGGTCGCCGCGGGTGCGGCGGTTCACCCAGCCGCGCGGGCTGAGCAGGCCGGAGGCCACCACCTCGCCGACCGTCGCCGGGACGCCGGCCGCGGCCGTGGTGCGCTGCGGTACGTAGCCGACCCGCTGCCACGCTTTGAACTCCGGCAGCGGGGTGCCGAACAGGTCGACGCGGCCGCCGTCCACCGGGTACAGGCCGACGATGGTCTTGACCAGGGTGGACTTGCCCGAGCCGTTCGCCCCCAGCAGCGCGACCGTCTGGCCGCCGGGTACCTCCAGGTCCACGCCGTGCAGGATCCGGCGGCCGCCGAGCGAGACGGTCACCGCGTGCGCGGCCACCACCGGCGCCGGGGTTTCGTCCGGTGCGCTGACCGCGACCGTCGTCGCCGACACCGCCGCCGTGGCGCGCCCGCGCCCGCGTCCGCGAGCCCGACCGCGACTGCCGTCGCGAGCGCCACTCCCGCCCGGCGCCCAAGCCGAAGTCCGGGCCCAAGCCCGGCGCCGCGCCATCACGAGCACCCCAGCGCCGTGCGCAGCGCCGCCAGGTTGTCGCGCATGATCGAGAAGTAGTCCTGCGTCGAGGGGTCCTTGACGCCCTCGATCGGGTCGAGCACCGCGGCCTTGGTCCCGGTGTCCGCCGCCAGCGTCCGCGCGGTCTTGGGGCTGGCCAGGGTCTCGAAGAAGACCGTGGTCACGCCCTCAGTCTTGATCAGGTGCTGGATCTTCGCGAGGTGGGCCGCGCTCGGCTCGTCGTCCGGCGACAGCCCCGCGATCGGCACCTGGACCAGGCCGTAGCGCTCGGCGAGGTAGCCGAAGGCGGCGTGGCTGGTGACGACGTCCTTGCGCACGCAGTGCGCCAGCCCCGCGCGGTAGTCGGCGTCCAGGGCCGCCAGCCGGCCGTCCAGCGCGGCTTGGTTCGCCTGGTAGTCGGCGGCGTGGGCCGGGTCGATCTGCTGGAGCTTCGCCGAGACCGCGTCGGCGATCTTCGCGAAGTCGACCGGGTCCAGCCAGACGTGCGGGTCGGCGCTGTGCGCGTTGCCCTCGCCGAGGTCGCCGTGGTTCTCCAGGCGCACCACAGTCGCGGTGTCCAGGGCCGCCTTGGGCTTGTTCTGCGCGATCGCGGAGTCCACGGCCGGTTGCAGCCCCTTCTCGTAGATCGCCAGGTCCGCCTTGCTCACCGCGCCGACCTGCGACGGGGTCAGCTCCAGGTCGTGCGGCTCGGCCCCGGGCCTGGTGAGGTTCCGCACGCTCACGTGCCCGCCGCCGATCTGCTCGGCGAGGTACGCGAAGGGGTAGAAGCCGGCCACGACGTCCAGCCGGCCGGTGTCTCCGGAGGACCGGTCCGACTGCTTCACACATCCGCTGAGCACGAGCGCCATCACGAGCACCGTCGCCAGAGCCGACACGGCGGCAGCCGGGCGCCGCAGGCGGCGGGACCCGGCGGTGCGGAACGGCATGGGATCATGGTCGCTGAAAATGAAAATGATTGTCAATTCTCACGATCAGCACACGGGTCGCGGCAGCCCGGGCCGCCCTCGGCGCCGATAGATCCCGATCGACCCGGATCGCCCCCGGCCACGCGCCGAACCATCCGCCGCGCGCCATCCGCCGACGCGTGCCCCACCCCCCGATACCCCCACCGCGACCTGCGCCGGAAACCATTCAGAATCACCCCCGCGGACCCGCTAAGCTGGGCCATCATCCGAAACCCGGCATCCGGCCGGGCTTCGCCACCGTGGATGCGGTGGCAACACGAAAGAGAGCGACTGTGGCCGCCGACAAGATCGAGACCATCGTCCGGCTCGCGAAGAGCCGAGGCTTCGTCTTCCCCTCCAGCGAGATCTACGGCGGTACGCGTGCCGCCTATGACTACGGGCCGCTCGGCGTGGAGCTGAAGGAGAACATCAAGCGCCAGTGGTGGAAGGCCATGGTCACCGGCCGGGAGGACGTCGTCGGCCTGGACTCCTCGGTCATCCTGGCCCGCGAGGTGTGGGAGGCCTCGGGCCACGTCAAGGAGTTCACGGACCCGCTGACCGAGTGCCAGTCCTGTCACAAGCGCTTCCGCGAGGACCACCTCATCGAGGCCTACGAGGCCAAGCACAACCGGGCCCCCGAGCGCGGGCTGGCCGACATCAACTGCCCGAACTGCGGCAACAAGGGCACGTTCACCGAGCCCAAGGTGTTCAACCTGATGCTCCAGACCCACCTGGGCGTCACCATGGACGAGGCGGGCCTGGCCTACCTGCGTCCGGAGACCGCGCAGGGCATCTTCGTGTCCTACAAGACGGTCCGCGACGCCTCCCGCAAGAAGCCGCCGTTCGGCATCGGCCAGATCGGCAAGTCCTTCCGCAACGAGATCACGCCGGGCAACTTCATCTTCCGGACCCGCGAGTTCGAGCAGATGGAGATGGAGTTCTTCGTCAAGCCCGGCGAGGACGAGGAGTGGTTCGAGTACTGGCTCAACGAGCGCTACAACTGGTGGACCGACCTGGGTCTGCGTCCTGAGAACCTGCGGTTCTTCGAGCACCCGACCGAGAAGCTGTCGCACTACTCCAAGCGCACCGTCGACATCGAGTACCGGTTCAACTTCGGCGGCCAGGAGTTCTCCGAGCTCGAGGGCGTCGCCAACCGCACCGACTTCGACCTGTCCACGCACGCCAAGCACTCCGGCGAGGACTTCTCCCAGCTGGAGCAGGAGACCGGCGAGCGCTGGACGCCGTTCGTGGTCGAGCCGGCGGCCGGTGTGAACCGCGGCATGCTCGCGTTCCTGCTCGACGCCTACGCCGAGGACGAGGCCCCGAACGCCAAGGGCCAGATGGAGGTCCGCAAGGTCCTGCGCCTGGACAAGCGCCTGTCCCCGGTCAAGGCCGCGGTCCTGCCGCTGTCCCGCAACGCGGACCTCTCGCCCAAGGCCCGCGACCTGGCGCAGCTGCTGCGGAAGAACTGGAACGTCGAGTTCGACGACGCCGGGGCCATCGGCCGCCGCTACCGCCGCCAGGACGAGATCGGCACGCCGTTCTGCATCACGGTGGACTTCGACACCCTCGAAGACCAGGCCGTGACCGTGCGCGAGCGGGACTCGATGGAGCAGCAGCGGGTCGCCCTGGACCAGGTCGAGGGCTACCTCGCGGCCCGGCTCATCGGGGCCTGAGGCTCGAAGCCTGTTCGAACGCTGAAGGGGTGGGCCCCGCGGGGCCCACCCCTTCAGCGCGTCCGGCGCCGGATGAGCTCAGTGGTGGTGCTTCTCCGAAGGCGGCGGGCACAGCGCCGACGCGTGCGCGATCGACTCCCCGTTCACCTGCCACTGCCCCTTCACCCCGGTCGGCACCATGCTGTACTCCACCCGGTCGCCGAGCGAGTTCTTCGGCTGCAGCTCCTTGCCCGGGGTGTGGGTCAGCACGTTGCCGCGCACCACGCCGGACAGGTCCTGGCAGAAGCCGACGGTGGCCTGCTCGGGGGTGAGGTTCTCCACCACCACCTTGGACAGCACCGCGAAGCCCACCGGCTGCTGCTTGTGGTCGATCCAGTTCTGCGCCCAGGCGTGCGCCTGCTGGTAGCCGGTGCCGGTCCAGTAGCGCTTCAGGTCCGGGGTGCCGGCCTCGGCCGGCTGGTAGGCCGCCACGTAGCCGGCCTTGTACGCCTGGGTCGCGTTCCACAGCACGATGTGGTGCGTCAGGTCCTGGAACGCCGGGGTGGTCGCGTAGAACACGTTGATCGTGTTCGGCAGCTGTATGCCCGGCTTCGGCGGCGCCTTGTGATGCGAACTCGACTCGGTGTTCGGCGTCTGGCCGTTGGCCGCCGGCTGGTTCTCGGTCGACGGCGGCGGCACGTCCGCGGCGTGCGGGTTCGTGTTGCACGCCGAGATCCCGACCGCCATGAAGACCCCCAGTGCGCCGGCCAGCAGGCCGGTCGCCAGTTTGTCGCGCCCGCGCTCCGGCCCCCGCCCCCGCGGGCCGGTCGCTTCCGCACCGCTGCCGTCGGTGCGGTTGGCTCTCACCACTTCTCCACTCACTCTCGCCCACCCGCTGTTCTGCTGTTCCAGCGGTCCCCCCGCCGGTTTCTTAACTCTTTCCTTATGACGTTCAGACTAACGGGCCGGTTGTCCGAAGGCCGACTGGAATATCCGAACGGGTGCTCCGCCGTGCTATGCGATCCTGGAACGGTGACTTCCCCAGACAAACAGAACCTCACTCTGGGCTCCCTGCCCGTTGCGCCGCCCGTGGTGCTCGCGCCGATGGCCGGCATCACCAACGTGGCGTTTCGCCAGCTCTGCCGCGAGCACGGGGCCGGGATCTACGTCTGTGAGATGGTCATGACCCGCGCCCTGGTGGAGCGGAACGAGAAGACCTTGCGGATGGTGAGCTTCGCAAGCGACGAGAAGCCGCGCAGCCTCCAGCTGTACGGAGTGGATCCGGTCACAGTCCGCAAGGCGGTCGAGATGATCGCCGCCGAGGACCTGGCCGACCACGTGGACATGAACTTCGGATGTCCGGTTCCGCGCGTCACCCGCAAGGGCGGCGGCGCGGCCCTGCCCTACAAGCGCCGGCTGTTCGGCCAGATCGTCGAGGCCGCGGTCCAGGCCGCAGCCCCCGCCGGCATCCCGGTCACGGTCAAGATGCGCATCGGCATCGACGACGAGCACCACACCTTCCTGGAGGCCGGCCGCATCGCCCAGGACGCCGGCGCGGCCTGGGTCGCGCTGCACGGCCGCACCGCCGCCCAGCGCTACAGCGGCGAGGCCGACTGGACCGCGATCAAGGCGCTGAAGGACGAGCTGGAGGTCCCGGTCCTGGGCAACGGCGACATCTGGGAGGCCGACGACGCGCTGCGCATGATGAGCCAGACCGGCGCCGACGGCGTGGTGGTCGGGCGGGGCTGCCTTGGGCGGCCGTGGTTGTTCGGGGATCTCGCGGCAGCGTTCGAGGGCCGCAGCGAGCGCAAGCTGCCCGACCTCGGCGAGGTCATGGCCACCATGCGCCGGCACGCCGAACTGCTCGCCTCCTGGCTCGGCACCGAGCGCGAGGGCGTCGTGGACTTCCGCAAGCACGTCGCCTGGTACCTCAAGGGCTTCCCGGTCGGCGGCGACGTGCGCCGGGGCCTGGCGATGGCGTCCTCGCTGGCCGAGCTCGACGGCTTCTTCGCGCAGCTGGACCCGGCCACGCCGTTCCCGACGGACACGCTCGGCAAGCCGCGGGGGCGGACCAACTCTCCGGGCAAGGTCACGCTGCCGTACGGCTGGCTCGACGACCGGGACGACGACACGGTGCCGGCCGGCGCCGAGATGGAGGACTCGGGCGGCTGACACCGCTCGCCGACCCGTCCCGTCGCCGACAGGACAAGCCAGAAAACACAAAAGAGCGCCGGGACCCTCCAGGCGGTCCCGGCGCTCCTCGGCGACCAGGTGGTTCAGCTGTTCTTGATCGCCGAGATCTCCAGCTCCAGCTGGATCTTGTCGCTGACCAGCACGCCGCCGGTCTCCAGCGCGGCGTTCCAGGTCATGCCGAAGTCCTTGCGGCTCACGGTGGTCTTGGCCTCGAAGCCGACGCGCGTGTTGCCGTAGGGGTCCACCGTGGTGCCGAGGAACTCCACGTCGAACTCGACCGGCTTGGTGACGTCCTTGACCGTCAGGTCGCCGTGCAGGACGAAGGTGTCCTCGCCCTTGACGGTGACGCCGGTGGACTTGAACGTCATCTCCGGGAACTTGTCCTGCTCGAAGAAGTCGCCGGACAGCAGGTGGCCGTTGCGCTGCTCGTTGCGGGTGTCGACGCTGGCGACCTTCACCGTGGCCTCGACGCTGCTCTTCTCGGGGTTGGCGCCGTCGATGTGGATCTGGCCCTCGAACTCGTTGAAGCCCCCGCGCACCTTGGTGACCATCGCGTGCCGGGCGATGAAACCGACCGTGCTGTGCGCGACGTCAAAGGTGTAATCGCCGGTCAGGGACGCGTAATCCGTGCTCATAACTCTTCCTCCTGGTGGGCTCGGGCGGGTCCGCGCCGAGCGATCATGGTTGAGGCTTCAACTAACCTATCGCCCCCCACAGCACACCCTGCTGCACTTTCATTCCCGGCGGTTCCCCGTGGCGTCCGCACGGGTGACGTGCGCGGTCCGGGTGAGGCGACTCACAGGAACGAAACGCTTGAATCCGGGTATAGCCCTGGCGAACACGCCCGGCCGACGCGCTACGCTCCGCAGCGTCAGGGCATGCGGCGGGACACCCCCTCAGTCCGTCCCGCCGTCGCCGCGGTGTGTGCCACACAGATCAGTCAGGGAGTATCTGCGTGCCGAAGTTCGTGTACGACTTCACCGAAGGCAACAAGGACCTCAAGGACCTCCTCGGCGGCAAGGGTGCGAACCTCGCCGAGATGACCAACCTCGGGCTGCCGGTCCCTCCCGGCTTCACGATCACCACCGACGCCTGCCGCGTTTACCTGGAGCACGGCCAGGAGCCACCGGAGCTCCGGGAGCAGGTGTCCCAGTACCTCGACGCGCTCGAGGCGAAGATGGGCAAGAAGCTGGGGCAGGCCGACGGACCGCTGCTGGTGTCGGTACGCTCCGGCGCCAAGTTCTCCATGCCCGGGATGATGGACACGGTCCTGAACATCGGACTGAACGACGAGTCGGTGCTGGGGCTGGCCGCCCAGGCCGACGGCGCCGACTCCGACGGAAAGTCGGACCGCTTCGCCTGGGACTCCTACCGGCGGCTCATCCAGATGTTCGGCAAGACCGTCCTCGGCGTCGACGGCGAACACTTCGACGAGGCCCTGGAGGACGTCAAGAAGGCCAAGGGCACGCACAACGACCTCGACCTCACCGCCGAGGACCTGCGCGGCCTGGTCGAGTCCTTCAAGACGATCGTCGAGAAGGAGGCCGGCCGCACCTTCCCGCAGGACCCCCGCGAGCAGATGGACCTGGCGATCCGCGCCGTTTTCGAGTCCTGGAACGGCGAGCGCGCCAAGCTCTACCGCCGCCAGGAGCGCATCCCCAACGACCTGGGCACCGCGGTCAACATCTGCTCGATGGTCTTCGGCAACCTCGGCATGGACTCCGGCACCGGCGTGGCCTTCACCCGCGACCCCGCCTCCGGCCAGACCGGCGTCTACGGCGACTACCTGCAGAACGCGCAGGGCGAGGACGTCGTGGCCGGCATCCGCAACACCGTGCCGCTGCAGGACCTGGAGAACATCGACGCCGCCAGCTACGCCGAGCTCACCGACATCATGGCGAAGCTCGAGCACCACTACCGCGACCTGTGCGACATCGAGTTCACCATCGAGCGCGGCAAGCTGTGGATGCTCCAGACCCGGGTCGGCAAGCGCACCGCCGGCGCCGCGTTCCGGATCGCCGTGCAGCTCGTCGACGAGGGCCTGATCGGCCCGGACGAGGCCGTGGACCGGGTCACCGGCGCGCAGCTGGCGCAGCTGATGTTCCCGCGCTTCGACGACGCTGTGACACAAGGGAAAACAATTCGCAAAGCCGAGATGATCGCCAAGGGCATGAACGCCTCGCCCGGCGCCGCCTCCGGCAAGGCCGTGTTCGACTCCTACACCGCGGTGAAGTGGTCGCGCTCGGGGGAGAAGGTCATCCTGATCCGCCGCGAGACCAACCCCGACGACCTTAACGGCATGATCGCGGCGCAGGGCATCCTCACCTCGCGCGGCGGCAAGACCTCGCATGCCGCCGTCGTCGCCCGCGGCATGGGCAAGACCTGCGTGTGCGGCGCGGAGTCGCTGGACGTGGACACCAAGCGCCGCCGGATGACCGCGCCGAACGGCGTGGTGGTCGAGGAGGGCGACGTCGTGTCCGTGGACGGCACCTCCGGCGCCGTCTACCTCGGCGAGGTCCCGGTCGTCGCCTCCCCGGTCGTGGAGTACTTCGAGGGCCGGCTCGGCGCCGACTCCCCGAAGGCCGACGACCTGGTCAAGGCTGTGCACCGGATCATGACCTGGTCCGACGAGCGCCGCCGGCTCTACGTCCGGGCCAACGCCGACACCCCCGAGGACGCCGCCCGCGCCCGCCGCTTCGGCGCGCAGGGCATCGGCCTGTGCCGTACCGAGCACATGTTCCTGGGCGAGCGGCGCGCGCTGATCGAGCGCCTGATCCTGGCCGAGGACGACGACGAGCGCGAGGCCGCGCTGGCCGAGCTGCTGCCGATGCAGCGCGACGACTTCGTCGCCATCTTCACCGCCATGGGCGGCCTGCCGGTGACGGTGCGCCTGCTCGACCCGCCGCTGCACGAGTTCCTGCCGGACATCACCGAGCTGTCGGTCCGGGTGGCGGTGGCCGAGGCCAAGGGCGAGGAGAACGAGAACGACCTGCGCCTGCTGCAGGCCGTGCACAAGACGCACGAGGCCAACCCGATGCTGGGCCTGCGCGGCGTGCGCCTGGGCCTGGTCATCCCCGGCCTGTTCATGATGCAGGTCCGCGCCATCGCCGAGGCCGCCGCGCAGGTCGCCAAGGCCGGTGGCGTGGCGCGCGTGGAGATCATGGTCCCGCTGGTCGGCGCGGTCCAGGAGCTGGAGATCGTCCGCGACGAGGCCCAGCAGGTCCTGGACGAGGTCAAGGAACGCACCGGCGCCGACGTCCGCTCCCTGATCGGCACCATGATCGAGCTCCCGCGCGCGGCCCTGACCGCCGGCCAGATCGCCGAGGCCGCGCAGTTCTTCTCCTTCGGCACGAACGACCTGACGCAGACCACGTGGGGCTTCTCCCGCGACGACGTGGAGGGTGCGTTCTTCTCGGCGTACCTGGACCGCGGCATCTTCGGCGTCTCCCCGTTCGAGACCCTGGACCGCGAGGGCGTCGGCAGGCTGGTCCAGATCGCTGCCGAGGAGGGCCGCAAGACCCGGCCGGAGCTGAAGCTCGGCGTCTGCGGCGAGCACGGCGGCGACCCGGACTCGGTGCACTTCTTCCACGAGGTGGGGCTGGACTACGTCTCCTGCTCGCCGTTCCGGGTGCCGGTGGCCCGCCTGGAGGCGGCTCGGGCGGCGATCGAGTCGGCGGGGAGCGATTCGCGCTGATCGGTCCGTGGTGATTGGTTCGCGGTGAGGTGAGTACGAACAGGCCGGGTGTCCGCGAGGGCATCCGGCCTGTTGTCATTGATCCGCTCAAGCAGCACCGGCACCCAGTGCTCCCCATACCGCTCCCGCAACTCGGGCCGCCGCCAGTCATCCCCGGTGATCACGCCGCGGCAGAGCCCCGCGCCGCACCGGCAGTCCATCCGGAAGTCCGGCAGCCCCGACGACGTCCCATAGTCGTTCGTCAGCTCCTCGTCGGCCGCGATGTCGCGGCGCGCGACGAGCGTGTACGCGTCGTGCCACCACAGGTTCGGGTCGCAGCTGTGGTTCCCGTAGCCGTTGGGCCGGCGCGGCGGGAGGACCAGGTGGCGGTCCTCGGTCACCGCGATCGTGTCGACGTACGTGTCCGCGGTGCGGAAGATCTCCCGCAGCTCCGCCTCCGTCACCAGGCGCCCGCCGAGCCGGGACACGACGGTCCCGCGCGCGATCGCCGCCTGTGCGAACAGGCCGCGCCCCTCGATCTCCGACTCGCGTACTTCCGCATCGGGGTGCAGCCAGCAGTCCGTGTCGGTCATGCCGACACGGTACTTGTCGGTCCTCCCGCGTAGCCTGACCTCGTGGACGACCGCGTCGATCTCGAAACGCACCGCGCCGAGCTGACGGCCTACTGCTACCGCATGCTCGGCTCCGTCCACGACGCCGAGGACCAGGTCCAGGAGACGCTCCTGCGCGCCTGGAAGGCCCGCGACCGCTACGACCCGGCCAAGGCCTCCGTCCGCACCTGGCTCTACCGCATCGCCACCAACGTCTGCCTCACCGCGCTCGAATCGCGCGGGCGCCGTCCCCTGCCGTCCGGCCTCGGCGCGCCGAGCCGGGACACCGAGGCGCCGCTGCGGCCGGCGCTCGACATCCCGTGGCT
This sequence comes from Catenulispora sp. EB89, assembly GCF_041261445.1. NCBI lineage: Bacteria > Bacillati > Actinomycetota > Actinomycetes > Catenulisporales > Catenulisporaceae > Catenulispora > Catenulispora sp. EB89. The sequence continues at coordinate 106,477 of NZ_JBGCCU010000003.1, read as the reverse complement.
GGAGCCCTTCCCCGACGCGCGCTTCGATGCCGACCTGCGGGCCGATCTGCGGCTGGCCTGGGTCGCGGCGGTGCAGGAGCTGCCCGCGCGGCAGCGGGCCGTGCTGGTGTTGCGCGATGTCCTCGACTTTTCCGCCGCCGAGGTCGCTCAGCAGCTCGGGACCACCGTCGCCGCCGTGAACAGCGCTCTGCAACGGGCCCGCGCGACCGTCGACGGGCTCGGCGACGCCGCCGAGGTCCGCGCGGCGCCCGACCCGAGCCGGAACGCGACCGTCGAGCGCTACATCCACGCCTTCGAGGCCGCCGACGTCCCGGCGCTGGTGAAGCTGCTCGCCGACGACGTCGTCATGGAGATGCCGCCGGTCCCGCTCTGGTACCAAGGCCGCGACGACTACGCCCGCTTCATGGAACGCGTCTTCCGCATGCACGGCCCCGGCTGGCGCGCCGTCCCCACCTCGGCGAACGGCCAGCCGGCCCTGGCCGCATACTCCCCGCTCCCCGGCGGCGGCCACAAGGCGCACACGCTCCAGGTCTTCACCGTCGTCGACGACCTGGTCACGGCCAACGTGGTCTTCGCCGACCCGTTCCTGTTCGAGATCTTCGGCCTCGGGCGATGAGTCCGGTCGGTGCCGCCGGTATGTAGAGGCGAGACACCGACCGAGAGGACCCGCCATGACCACCACCCCAGCCCGCTTCCTCGTCTTCTGGGAGCGGCCGTCCGACCCCGAGGCCTTCGAGCGCCACTACCGCGAGATCCACATCCCGCTGGCGCGCAAGATCCCAGGGCTGCGCTCCTACGCCATCACCGACAACCCCCTCCCGGTCCGCGGCGAGCCCTTCTTCCGCATCGCCGAGCTCCGCTGGGACACGATGGAGGACCTGCGCGCCGGCATCGACTCGCCGGAGGCCCGCGCGGTCGCCGACGACGTCGACAAGCTGGCCGTGTACGCGACCTGCCGCAACATGGTCATCGAACCCTTCGAGGAACTGCTCTAGGGCCAGCGACCCGACGACGATCCGACGACGAGCAGAAGCGGCCGCCCGGGGACCCTTCCCAGGCGGCCGCAGCGCGCTCGGCTGAAGGCTGCCGCCACCGGGCGAACGCGGAGTCGTCCACGAGGAACAGGACCGTGCGATGGTTCACGCGGTGTCCGTTACCGTGTCGGCTTTCCGGTCCTCGATGACGAGTTCCCCGGACTTGAGCATGTCGATTCCCACCTGGCGGCGGTGGCGCTTCACCACATCCTCCAGGGCGGCCCGCACGGCTCGCGCTTTGACGGTGGTTCCGAATATCTCCATGACCTCGGCGAGGGTTTCCTCATCATTTCGCGGTCCGGCCGCCGGGCCAGAGTCGCCGCGCCACCGCCGAGTCTTCAGTTTCCGTTGGCCCGCGCGGGTTACCGTGGGGCGGTGACCGATGCCAAGACCGACGCTTACACCGACGCCGACCGGCAGCGGCACCTGCCGGACCACCCCAGCAACAACCGCCGCACCGCGTTCGAGCGGGACCGTGCCCGGGTGCTGCACAGCTCGGCGCTGCGCCGGCTGGCGGCCAAGACCCAGGTGGTGGCGCCGGGCTCGAACGACTCGGCCTTCGGCGCCTACATGGACAGCCCCCGCACTCGGCTCACGCACAGCCTGGAGTGCGCGCAGATCGGTCGCGAGCTGGGCAAGGAACTCGGCGCCGACCCGGATCTGATGGAGACCGCCTGCCTGTCCCACGACCTGGGCCACCCGCCGTTCGGCCACACCGGCGAGGAGGCGCTGGCCCTGGCCGCGGCCGAGTGCGGCGGCTTCGAGGGCAACGCGCAGTCCTTCCGCATCCTGGTCCGGCTGGAGGCCAAGGCGCTGGGCCCGAACGGCGAGCCCGGCGGGCTGAACCTGACCCGGGCCGCGCTGGACGCCGCGACGAAGTACCCGTGGACCCGCGCCGAGGGCCAGGGGCGCGGCACTGGGAAGTTCGGCGTCTACGCCGACGACGAGCCGGTCTTCGAGTGGATGCGCAGCGGCGCCGAGCCCGGCCGGACCTGCTTCGAGGCGCAGGTGATGGACTGGTCCGACGACGTCGCGTACTCGGTCCACGACCTGGAGGACGCCCTGCACGCCGGCCACCTGGTCCCCAAGAACCTGCTGTCGCTGGCCGAGCAGACCGAGCTGTTCGAGCTCACCGAGATCCGCTACGCACCGGGCGCCAGCGCGGCCGAGCTGTCCGAGGCGCTGGGCCGGCTGATGGCCCTGGAGTACTGGCCCGGCGACTACGACGGCTCCTTCGCCGCGCAGGCCGCGCTGAAGAACGCCACCAGCAGCCTGATCGGCCGGTTCTGCCAGTCCGCGGCCGCCGCCACCCGGGACCGGGCCGGCGAGCTGGCTGCCGACGGAGCCACCGGCCCGCTGACCCGTTACGCCGCGGACCTGATCGTCCCGCGTGCGACCCGGCTGGAATGCGCGCTGCTCAAGGCCGTCACCGCGCGCTACGTCATGCAGCGCGACGACGCCCGCGAACGCCGCCGGCTCCAGCGCGAGCTGGTCGCCAGCCTGGTCGAAGGCCTGTCTGCACTGCCGGACCACCTGGAGCCGGCCTTCCGCGCCTGGTACGCCGAGGCCACCGACGACTGCACTCGCCTGCGCGTGGTCGTGGACCAGGTCGCGTCGCTCACCGATGACGCCGCGTACGCCCTGAGCAGGCGAATGGGTACCGTCTGACCACCGCTATAAACTCTGGCTGTGGCTGGACGGATCAATGACGACGACATCGAGCGAGTACGCAAGGCGGCCTCGATCGTCGATGTCGTCGGCGCCGTGGTCCAACTCCGCAACGGCGGCGGCGGGAACCTGAAGGGCCTGTGCCCCTTCCACGACGAGAAGTCGCCGTCCTTCCAGGTCAGCCCGGCCAAGAACTTCTACCACTGCTTCGGCTGCGGCGTCGGCGGCGACGTCATCAAGTTCATGATGGAGTACGACCACCTCACCTTCGCCGAGGCGGTCGAACGGCTGGCGAGTCAGTACAGCATCGAGCTGCGCTACAGCGAGGGCGGCTACACGAAGCAGGGGGAGGGCCGCAGCGAGCGCACCCGGCTGATCGACGCGCACAAGGTCGCCACCGAGTACTTCATCGACCAGCTCTCCACCCCGGCCGCCGTCAAGGCCCGCGAAGTCCTGAGCGCGCGCGGCTTCGACGCCTCCGCGATCGAGCAGTTCCGCGTCGGGTTCGCCCCGGAATCGTGGGAATCGCTGGTCCGCCACCTGCGCGCCCGCGGCTTCACCGACAAGGAGATCCTGACCGGCGGTCTGGCCTCCGAGGGCCGCCGCGGTGCGATGGACCGCTTCCGCAACCGGCTGATGTGGCCGATCGCCGACCTGTCCGGCGACGTCATCGGGTTCGGCGGCCGCCGGCTCACCGACGACCCGGACACTCCGAAGTACCTCAACAGCCCCGAGACGCCGATCTACAAGAAGTCCTCGGTGCTCTACGGCCTGGAGATGGCGCGCAAGGAGATCGTCAAGCAGGAGCGGGCGGTCGTGGTCGAGGGCTACACCGATGTGATGGCCTGCCATCTGGCCGGCGTCCCGACCGCGGTGGCCACCTGCGGCACCGCGTTCGGCGAGGAACACATCAAGATCCTGCGACGGCTGCTGGCCGACCGGAACCAGTTCCTCGGTGTCGAGGTGGTGTTCACCTTCGACGGTGACTCCGCCGGGCAAAAAGCCGCTATGCGCGCTTATCTCGACGAGGACAAGTTCGTCACGCAGACCTTCGTCGCCGTCGAGCCCAGCGGCATGGACCCGTGCGATCTGCGGCTGGCCAAGGGCGACGCGGCGGTGCGCGAGCTGGTCGCCACCCGGACCCGGCTGTTCGAGTTCGTGATCCGCGCCGAGCTGGCCAAGCAGAACCTCGACGAGTCCGAGGGCCGGGTGCACGCGCTGCGCACCACCGCGCCGATCGTGGCGAAGATCCGCGACTCGGCGCTGCGCAACGACTACACGCGCCGGCTCGCCGGCTGGCTCGGGCTCGAAGAGCGGGACGTGCAGGCCACGGTGCGCCGGCTGCTCGCGGCCTCCGGGGTCCGCCCGGAGGTGCCGGTCTCCGGCGGACCGGGCGGCGGCGGCCAGGGCGGCGGCTACGGGTCCTCAGGGGGTCGTGGCGGCGACTGGGGCGACCGCCGCGGGAATCAGGGCTCGAACAACCGGCGCGGCGGTTACGGAGGCGGCCAGGGCGGTTCGGGCGGCCGGGACGGCGGCTACGGCGGCGGTCGCGGTGGCGGCCGGGGCGGCGGCCGTAACGACCGGGGCGGCTTCGGCGGGCGCGACGATCGCGGCGGCTACGGCGACGCTTACGGAGGCGGCGGATACGGCCCCCCGAACCAGGACGGTCTGTTCGGCGCCGAGGCCGCGACCGTTCCGGGACACCGTGATCCGGTCGCCGGCGCCGAGCGCGAAGCGTTGAAGATGGCGTTGCAATTCCCGCAACTGGCCGGCGTCACTTTCGACGGTCTGGCGCCCGAGGAGTTCACCGTTCCCGCGTATGCCGCGGTGTGCGCGGCTGTGCGCGCGGCCGGCGGCTGCACCACCGGCAATGACAACAACTGGACCGGCCGGGTTCAAGATCAGGCCCCTGACGACGCGATCCGCGGCCTGGTCACGGAGCTGACGGTGGAGCCGGTGCACTTCCGCGGCCCGGCCGACGAGCGGTATGTCGCCGAAGTCATGACCAGGGTCCGCATCCACACCGTCGACCGCCGTATCAAGGACGTGAGATCCAAACTGCAGCGGTTGAATCCCGTTACCGGGCAAGAGGAATACAACAAACTCTTCGGTGAACTCGTGGCGTTGGAGCAATACAAGCGTGGCCTGGCGGAAGTCTCATAACGGTCACGGTTTCGTGACCGGCGGGCGACACTGATCTTGGACTGGTTTCCGTTATCTGGGATAGCTCTGCGGCGCGCGGGGTAAGCGTGTGGCGAAGACGTCGCGAACCCCCACCTTGGAGCTTGTCGTGAACAGTGCTGTCGCACAGGGACCGGTGGCCCTCCTCGACACCCTCGCGCCGACCCCCCACCCCACTTCTTCGTCCGTGGCCGAGGCCCGGACCGCTGTCGGTCTGGGCGAGCCGGAAGAGCTCAACCCCTTGCGAGTCCCAGGCCCGGCCGGGCCGGAGATCGCAGAGCTCGAAGCGGTGCTGGAGGAAGAGGCCGAAACCGAGCCGGAGAAGGAAGCCGAGGCGGATTCTAAGGTCAACGCCTGGGCCGACTCCGCCGGACCGGCCGGCGACTTGTTTCGGCAGTATTTGCGGGAAATCGGTCGGGTGCCGCTGCTCAACGCGGTGCTGGAGGTGGAACTCGCGCAGGCCGTCGAGGCCGGCCTGTTCGCCGAGGAGAAGCTGACCTACGAGACCCACCTGAAGCCGCAACTGCGCCGCGAACTGGCGATCCTGGTCCTGGAGGGCCAGGCCGCCAAGCGCCGCCTGATCGAGGCGAACCTGCGGCTGGTGGTGTCGATCGCCAAGCGCTATCTCGGCCGCGGCATGTCGATCCTGGACCTGGTCCAGGAGGGCAACCTCGGGCTGATCCGCGCGGTCGAGAAGTTCGACTACACCCGCGGGTACAAGTTCTCCACCTACGCCACCTGGTGGATCCGGCAGGCGATGAGCCGCGCGCTGGCCGACCAGGCCCGCACCATCCGGGTGCCGGTGCACGTGGTCGAGCTGATGAACCGCGTGGTGCGGCTGCAGCGCCGGCTGTTGCAGGAGAACGGCGTCGAGCCGTCGCCGGACGATATCGCGGAGGTTCTGGGCGTCGCGGTGGAGCGCGTCGTCGAAGTGCTGCGCCTGGCCCAGGAGCCGGTGTCGCTGCACGCGCCGGTCGGCGAGGAGGACGACGTGGCGCTCGGCGACCTCATCGAGGACGCCGACGCGGTCTCCCCGGCCGACTCGGTCGCCGTGGTGATGCTGCGCGAGCACCTGGACGCGCTGCTGTCGACGCTCGGCGAGCGGGAGAAGCGCGTGGTGCAACTGCGCTACGGGCTCACCGACGGCCAGCCGCACACTCTGGAGGAGATCGGCCGCACCTTCGGTGTGACGCGCGAGCGGATCCGGCAGATCGAGGCCAAGACCCTGGCCAAGCTGCGCGGGCACACCTACGCCGATCAGCTGCTTGACTACCTGCGATGACGGTGGGTCACCAACAGGATACTGAATCGCACCGGACCAGCGCCGAACAGGTTGGGCGGGACCTGTTTCCGGCGCGCGGCGCATACGGCATGATCTGGCGTCATGCCGATCGTCGCGGGTATCGATTCCTCGCCCAGCACCACACGAGTCGTCGTCTGCGATGCCCTCAGCGGGAAGGTGATCCGGAAATCGGCGGTGGCCCACCCCGCCGCCGGTGACGACGACCCGCACGAGTGGTGGAACGCGCTCGTGAAGGCCTGCGACGGCGACATCCTGGACGGAGTCCAGGCGGTCGCCGTCTCCGGGCAGCGCCAGGCGCTGGTCGCGCTGGACAACGCCGGGGGAGTGGTGCGCCCGGCGCTGATGTCCACCGACTTCCGCGCCGCCAACTCCGCCGACGACCTCGTCGTCGAGGGCGGTGGCCCGGGCGCCTGGGCCTCGGCGGTCGGCTCGGTGCCGACCGCCGCCTTCCCGATAGCCAAGCTGCGCTGGCTGGCCCAGCGCGAGCCGGAGAACGCCGCGCGGGTGGCGGCCGCGCTCCAGCCGCACGACTGGCTCACCTGGCTGCTGCTCGGCGCCGCCGCCGGGCCGGTCACCGACCGCGGCGAGGCCTCCGGCACCGGCTACTGGTCGCCGTTCTCCAACGACTACCGCACGGCCCTGCTGATCCACGCCTTCGGCCGCGAACTGGCCGTGCCGCGGGTGCTCGGTCCGGTCGAGCCGGCCGGGACCACCAACGCCGGGGTTTTAGTGGCCCCCGGCACCGGCTCGGCGATGGCGCAGGTGCTCGGTCTGTCCGCGGAGCCCGGCGACGTCGTGATCAGCGTCGGCGCCACCGGCACGCTGTTCGCCGGCGGCCTGGAGCGGCCGATCGCCGACCCCGGCGGCACCGTCTCCGGGTTCGCCGACGCCACCGGCGGCTTCCTGGCCATGGCCCGCACCGGCGAGGCGATGCCGACGCTGGAGGCCGCCGCGAAGATGACCGGCGTGGACCTCCAGGGCCTGTCGCGGCTCGCGCTGGAGTCCACCCCCGGCGCGCAGGGCGTGGTCATGGTGCCGCCGATGGCCGGCCAGCCCGGCTCGCTGACCGGGCTGCGGCTGGCCCGGATGACCGCGCCGAACCTGGCGCGCGCGGCGGTGGAGGGGATGCTCTGCGGGATAGCCGAGGGCCTGGACGCGCTGGCCGCGCAGATGGCCGCGGTGGGAACCCCGCTGCGGCGCGTGATACTCACCGGCAAGGGCGCGCGCTTGGACGCGGTGCGGCTGATAGCCCCGGCGATCTTCGGGGTGCCGGTCGCGGTCGCGGTGTCCGGCTCGTTCGAGGACGGCCCCGGCGGCGGCCTGACGTCCACCGGCGTGTTCGCGGCCCTGGACGCCACCGGCGTGCCGCGGCCTGGCTCGGGCCGGCCCACCGGCGCCGTGATGCTCGGCGGCAGCGAGATCATGGCGATCGGCGCGGCCCGGCAGGCGGCGTGGGTGCTGGCGGCGTCCACGGCGCCCGGCGGCGAGGCGCCCAAGGCCCCGCCGACGTGGAACGAGGCGGTGATGTTCAAGGACTCGCCGAACGTGAAGGCCGGCATCGGGGCCGGAGTGCGGGCTCAGTATGCCGGGGCACGGGAGGCGATGCTGGCGTCCATGGAGAGTCTCGCCACCCCGGCTGCCGCAGGAAGTACCGTCCCGGCGGGGGCGCTGCCGCAGTAGCCTGCGCTCTCCGTGTGAGGACACACCAGGGGGCGCAATGCGTAGGTGGGGAGCGGTCGGCCGCGGTGGATCGGCGGCCACGCTGATACTGGGCTTGTCATTGGCGGGGTGTTCCGCGAGCGGGACCGTGAGCGCCATCGGGAAACCCTCGAGCAGTACCGCGCCGACCAGCGGAGGTCCCAGCACTTCGGCCGCGCCGACGCAGCAGTCGGGGGTGCCGGACAGCCCGACCACGTCGTCGGCCCCGCCGGACGCCACCGTGTCCCAGGACGACGCCGCCGCGGTGCTGAAGATCTATCAGACCGAGAACAACACCGCCAACGCCTCCCTGGACACCACCGCCATCGCGAAGGCCGAGACCGGATCGCTGCTGGCCCTGGACCAGTGCAACATGGTCTACGACCAGGGCGCCGGCGGGAGCCGGGCCAAGCAGGACGAGACAGCGATCTCCCTGACGAATCCGACGTTCTACCCAGTGCGCGCCGCCGACTATCCGCGGGCGTTCTTCGCCATCGCGACAGGCGTCCAGTCCGGCGAAGCCAACACCTCGGTCCTGATCCACTTCACGCAGGACACGTCCGGCGCGCCCTGGCTGGTGGACTTCGACGTGACGCTCTTGTCGGGCCAGCAGTGGCCGGCGTTCGCCGTCGACTCCGGCGGCGTGCTGGACGACTCCGCGACGCACCTGGACCAGCTGCCGTTGAGCACGGTGGACCTGGCGGCCGCCGACCGGACCGTGCTCGCCGACAACAACGCGGGCCAGCCCGGCTCGCCGTTCCTCAGCGACGACGCGACGAACGCCGAGCAGAAGTGGATCACGAACGAGGGCGGCAGCGAGCCCGGCGCCACCTCGTCGTTGACGGTGACCACGGACCTCAAGCCGCCTCCGACGTACATCCCGCTCAAGAACGGAGGGGAGCTGGCGCTGTACGGGACCCGGACAGCGGTGCGCACGGCGGAATCGGGGCACACGTTCACGTTCAGCAACCAGGGGTGGGCCAAGGTGGCCGGGGCCGACAGCATGGCCGGGGGCTTCACCGCGGAGGCGGTGTGGATGGCGGCCGCGATCGATCCGCCGGACAAGTCGGCGAAGATTCAGAAGATCGCTTACAACGGCGGGTTGGTCTCGGTGCACAACTGACGGCAGGGGAGTGGCGGCGCTCGTGATCCGGTCGTACCCGCCGAACCACAGAGCCGGCCCCGCGCGAACGGGGCCGGCTCCGCTGTTCCTCAACTCAGGATCCTGATCCGTGTCGGATCAGGCATCCGTCGTGTGGCTGCCCGCCTGCCTCAGCCCGACATCGCGCAGCCGTTGGCTGAGTTGCTCCACGTCGGCTGCATGGCGAAGCTGCCGGTGGACAGGCTGATCGAACCGAGGTTGTACCAGGCGCACAAATCGCCGGTCTCTTCGCCGTCGCTGGCGACCCAGCCCGAGGAGGGCTGCGGGTCGGTCATCGACTCGGCGTACTCGTGGCCTTCCACGATGCTGAAGCCGTCGAGCTGGTTGGCGACGCTGTTCGCGCCGCAGCTGCTGCCGGCGTCCAGGACGTACGGCATGTTGGTGTAGGACACCGTGCCGTCGTAGTCGTGCCACGCGCAGAAACCGGAGTTCGGGAAGCCGTCGGGGTTGGTCCCGGAGGGGCTCAGCACCACGATCTGGGTGTCGCCGGTCGGGGTGATCCCGAAGTGCGACACGCCGTTCTCCGCCTCGGCGGCGATGTCCGACTGCGCCGCGGACTGCGGGGCCGCGCTGCCGTCGTCCACCCAGGTGCCGGCCAGCACGGCGCCGCCGAAGGTCGGGCCCGAGCCGGAGTTGTCGGTGTACTGGCTGGTGACCGTCGACCAGGAGTCCGAGCCGGTGCCCAGGCCGCTGAACAGGTTCTGCATGTAGCTCTCGACGCCGTTGGAGTCACTGTCCCACTGGGAACCCCAGAAGACGAGGTACACCTGGACGTTGTGCTGCACGGGGCCGCCGCCGTAGTTCAGCGGACCGCCGGTGCCGCCGGACTCGGGGGAGAAGGTGTGGACCCGAGAGGCCGTCGACGCTGTCGACGTCGACCGCATCGGGACGATGCCGAACCGGCCGTGCGGTTGCGGCTTGTGGTGCTTGGCCAGCGGTGCCGCCGCGTGCGGCGCCGAGGCCGATGCCGTTCCGCCGCCCAAGGCGGCCAGGCCCGCGGCCAGCGCGAGCGCGCCGACCACGGCCATGCCCCGGCGAAGCCGGCGCGGAGCGAGGTTCCGTTCACTCATTTCCCAGTACTCCATTCCGTCGCACCTGGAAGCACGCGGGCAGGGGTGGGCCCGCGGACTGGTGGCGACTGTGGGGGAATCCGGGCGGAGCGGGATGGTCCGCCCGGCGGAGCAGTGGGATCAGTGACTTGATGTCAGGTCGCTGAACCCACTGCGACGGAACCTAGCGCCGACCGCTGGAGCGGTCGAGGAATAACCGGGTCAAAGATGTCAAGAGCGAGTAAAGGTCCGTCCATTGCGTCCATCCAGTCACACCAGTCACTTGCGTCACATGCCCGCGGGGGTGGCGCGAAGGGAGCCCGTGAGCAGCGCGTGAGAGAACAAGGGCAGGAGGGGGGATTCGGCAAGGGGGCCCGCGTCGGGGATGCTTGACCCCATGCCCACCTCGCTCAAGGTCACCTTCACCGGCGGCGGCGACACCGCCCTGGCCGCCCGTCTGGAGCTCCCCGACGGCGCCGAGCCCCGCGCGTACGCGATCTTCGCCCACTGCTTCACCTGCGGCAAGGACGCCGTCGCGGCCTCCCGGATCGCCCGGGCCCTGACCGATCACGGCATCGCCGTCCTGCGCTTCGACTTCACCGGCCTGGGCCAGTCCGGCGGCGACTTCGGCAACACCGGCTTCAGCTCCAACGTGCAGGACCTGGTCGCCGCCGCGGACTACCTGCGCGCCGAGCACGCCGCCCCGAGCCTGCTGGTCGGCCACTCCCTCGGCGGCGCGGCGGTCCTGGCGGCCCGGCACCTCGTCCCCGAGGTGCGCGCGGTGGCGACGATCGGCGCGCCGGCCGACCCCTCGCACATCGCGCACCTGCTGCGCGATGCCCGCGACACCATCGAGCGCGAGGGCGAGGCGACGGTCTCCCTGGGCGGCCGCGATTTCTGCGTCCGGCGCAGCTTCCTCGCCGACATCGCCGACCAGCCGCAGGCCGAGCGCATCCGCGAGCTGAAGGCCGCGCTGCTGGTCATGCACTCCCCGCAGGACGAGGTGGTCGGCGTCGACAACGCCCGGCGCATCTTCGACACCGCGCGGCATCCGAAGTCGTTCGTCTCCCTGGACGGCGCCGACCACCTGCTGACCCGCCGTCCCGACGCGCAGTACGCCGCGTCGGTGCTCGCGGCGTGGGCCTCGCGCTACCTTCCCGTGCCGGACTTTTCCCCTGAAGCGCAACAGGCCGTCTTCGAGGCGCAGCAGGACACCGCGGTCATCGTCACCGAGACCGGAACCGGGCCCTTGCAGCAGCTGATCACCGCCGGACGCCACCGCCTCGTCGCTGACGAACCGGTCCCGGTCGGCGGCGACACCGGCCCGAACCCCTACGACCTCCTGCTCGCCGCGTTGGGCGCCTGCACCTCGATGACCTTGCGGATGTACGCGGAGCGCAAGAACCTGCCGCTGGAGAAGGTGACGGTCGCCTTGCGCCACGACCGGATCCACGCCAAGGACTGCGAGGAGTGCGAGAGCACCGCCGGATTCATCGACCGCATCGATCGCGTGATCCGGCTCGAGGGTCCGCTGACGCAGGAACAGCGGGCCCGGCTTCAGGAGATCGCGGACAAGTGCCCGGTGCACCGGACGCTGACGTCCGAAACCGTCATCCACACCTCGCTCCACAGCGATGATCAAGCCCTGACCGGCGAAGAGTAACGAATCAAGGCCCTGTCGCCTCTGGTATCTCTGGAGGCGGCAGTTCGTCGTCTCCGGACCCGGAGGTAGAACGACGATGCTCTCGAAGACCAGGTCGATAACAGCGCTCGCCGCGGCGGGCGCGCTGGCCGTGATGACGGCCGGCGGCGCGCAGGCCGCGGCCGGCTGGCAGCAGGAGCCGGTGCCGGTCCCGTCCGGCAACATCGCCGCGCTGACGGCCGTCGCGCCGCACGTCACGTGGGCCGCCGGATTCGAGGTGACGTCGACCGGCGGCAAGACCGAGCGGCTCAACCCGGTGGTGCTCTCCCGCGACGACCGCACCGGCCAGGGCTGGCAGCGCGTGGCGACGCCGGGCGACACGGTGAGCTCGCGGGCGAACGCCATCTCCGCGCATGGCTTGGACGACGTGTGGGTCGTCGGGGACAACGACTCCGGCAACCCTGTCGTCTACGGCGCCCCGATCTTCACCGAGCACTGGGACGGCCATGCCTGGAAGACCGCGTCGGCCCCCGTGCCCTCCGACACGCTCGCGGCCAGTCTGCTCGGTGTCAGCACTCTGAATCAGCACGACGCGTGGGCCGTCGGTGCCGTGCAGCGGGTCGACGGGAACGTGTCCACCGGCGAGAGCATGATCGAGTACTGGGACGGATCGTCCTGGCAGGCGGTCAAGCTGCCCGTCGACCCCGCCGCCGCCTACCTGTCCTCGATCAGCGCGAGCGGCCCGAACGATGTGTGGGCGGCCGGCTCCCTGAACCAGCAGATGGTGATCCTGCACTTCGACGGCAGGACCTGGTCCCGGGTGCCGAACCTGCCGACGGCCGCCGGCGGCTCCGAGTTCGACACGATCGCGGCCGACGGCCCGAACGACGTCTGGGCCGCCGGAGACAGCGGCACCGCCTCCGGCCCGCTGGTCGAGCACTTCGACGGGCACCGCTGGACCCAGGTCGCGGCTCCCGGCACCGGCGAGATCTTCGCCGTCACCAAAACGCGCTCCGGCACAGCCTTCATCGGCTACACCCGGAACACCGGCGCGCCCTACGGCGAGGCGTACGACGGCCGGACCTGGACCGATCTGAACCTGCCGGCGCTCGGTGTGTTCGACTCGCCCTACGGCGCGGTCGCGGACGACGGCACGCTCACGGTGTCCGGGGCCTACGACACAACGGACGGCGCCATGCACCCGCTGATGGTCAGCCGCCCGTACAACTACTGAAGGCAGTCGGCGCCCCGCTGATTGCGTCCTGACGCTTTCGCCCGCGGCCTCGCATGCTCCCGGGTCGGCGTGATCCAATGGTGGAACGGCCGCCGACTCGGGAGGAGATCCCATGGACTGCGACGAGTTCGTCGAACTGGTCACGGACTTCCTCGAAGGCGCCCTGCCCGACGCCGACGAAGCCCGCTTCGTCGAGCACCTGACCGCCTGCGACGGCTGCGAGACCTATCTCGCGCAGTTCCGTCAGACCATCGACACCCTCGGTGGGCTGCCCGCGGATTCGATTTCCGGCGAGGCACGGGACAAGCTCCTCAGCGCTTTCCGCGGGTTCCACCGCGGGGCGTGAGCCCGGTTCAGCCCCGGCCGCAGTCCCGGAGCGTCGGCCTCGCGGCCTCGGCCGCGTGCCGCGTGGGACGCCGCGGCCGGGTGCTCGCGCCGCTGTGCCGCTGGGGCTCGACCGGGGCGAAGTACGTCTCCAACCGCGTGCGCACCGCGGCCCGCGCCCGGTGCAGGATCACGCGCTGGTTCCCCGGGGAGATGTTCAGCAGGTGGCAGACCTCGTCGGAGGTGTAGCCCTCCACGTCCCGCAGCGCCACCACCACCCGATGCCGATCCGGCAGCGCCGCCAGCGCCTCGCCGACGACCCGCCGCGCTTCGCCGTGCAGGGCCTCGCTCTCCGGCGAGGCCCAGGCCTGCGGCTTCTGGCCCGGATTCCAGTGCCCCGGATACGCGTCGGTGTCGGGCCGGAAGCGCGACGGATCCACCGACGGCCCCTCGTCCTCCGGCAGCAGGCTGCTGAACGGCAGCGTCCGGCTCTCCTTGGCGCCGCGTCCCTTGGCGATGTTCACCAGGATCCGGAACACCCACGTCTTCAGCGACGAACGGCTCTCGAAGCGGTCGATGCCCTGTATGACCCCGAGCCAGGACTCCTGCACGACCTCCTCGGCGGAGTCCCCGGTCGAGACGAACGAGCGCGCCAGCCGCAGCATCGACGGCGACCACGCGTCCAACACCAAGCGGAAGGCCGCCTCGTCCCCGACGCGCAAGCGGGCGACGAGCTCGGCGTCCGGCGGTAGCCGGGACGGATCCCCCACGACGACTCCCTGCGGCTGCGTTCTGCGTTCTGCGGTCTGGCGAAGGAAACAGTAGCCCGTTCCGGCCCGGTTCCATGATCAGTTCCTCGACTCGTAAGGACTCTCAAGTCGGCGGCCTGTAACGCCTGGCCCGGAAACGGAACTGCACATGTGTGCGGACCTGAGTCCGCCGCATCTGTATGAACCGCGAACGAGGAGTGCACCCCGTCATGTCCAAGATTTCCCGTCGCACGAGCCTGTCCATAGCAGCACTCACCTTCGGCGGCGCGGCCATCGCGCTGACCGCCGCCCCGGCGAACGCGGCCACCTCGGCCCCTGCCGCCGCCGCTCACATCGCCAACGGCTCCGACGCCGTCTTCGTGCAGACCGACAACACCTCCGGCAACCAGGTGGCCGCCTACCAGCGCGCCGCCGACGGCACCCTGACCCTGGCCCACACCTACGACACCGGCGGCCTCGGCGGCATCCTCACCGGCAGCGCCGTCGACCACACCGCCTCGCAGGGCGCGCTGACCTACGACGCCGCGCACCACCTGCTCTACGCGGTCAACGCGGGCAGCAACACGGTCTCGGTGTTCGCCGTCCACGGTGCCGGGCTCACGCTGGTCCAGGTCGTCTCCTCCGGCGGCGCGTTCCCGGTGAGCGTCGCAGTGCACGGAGACGTCGTCTACGTGCTCAACGCCGAGGACGGCGCGAGCGTCCAGGGCTACCAGGTGTCGTACGGCCGGCTCGAGCTCAGGAAGGACTGGAACCGTCCGCTCGGCCTGGACGCCACCGGCACGCCGCAGTTCACCCACACCCCGGGCCAGGTCGGCTTCACCGGCGACGGCCGGCAGCTGGTCGTGACCACCAAGGCCGCGAGCAACGACGTGCTCGTCTACCGCCTCGGCTTCGACGGCGCCCCGGCGCACACCCCGACCGTCAACGCCTTCCCCGGCACCGTGCCCTTCGCCTTCGTCGCCACCGGCCGCCACGAGATCGCCCTCGTCCAGGCCGGCGCCGGCGCGGTCGTGAGCTACCGGGTCGCCGCCGACGGCACGCTGACGCAGCAGTCCTCCTACGCCACCGGCCAGGCGGCGACGTGCTGGATCGCCCGCGACGGCGACCTGCTGTTCGCCTCCAACGCCGGCAGCGCTACCGAGACCGGCATCCGCCTCGGTCGGGGCGGCGCCCTGACCGGCCTCGGCAACACCGCCACCGACGGAGGCACCGTCGACGCCGCGGCCGCCGGCCACAACCTCTACGTCCAGACCGGCGCCAAGGGCATCGTGGACGAGTACTCGGTCGCGCCCGACGGCTCGCTGACCGCGATCGGCTCGGTCACGGTGGCCGGCGGGGCCGGCGGCGAGGGAATCGCAGTGGGCTGATCCGGTACTCCGAGCCCGGGGTCACGGACCTGGAGCTCGGTGCCCGCTCGCAAGGACTGATCGCGGACCGTGGGGTTTCCCCGCGGTCCGCGATCGCGCGGCCGCCATGCCGCCCGCGGTGACGTCGTCAGACGCGAGAGCGGGGACGGCCACCCCACTTGGGCCGTCCCCGCCGCTTGGATCCGCGCTGTGGCCAGCCTAGCGTCAGGGTACTGATGACGTCCGGCGTTCCGCGATGCCCGTCGAGGTCTGTCGACGACCCCGCCGCCGAATGCCGAGGGCATACATGGGTAAATGCTGTTGTGAACCCAAAGCCTGTGACGTCCCCGCGATCATCCACGAGCACTGCGACCAGCGCGTCGACCGCTCGTGCCGCCCGGAGAAGGACCTGGCTTCTGGCCGCCTCGGCCGCCGCGTTGATGGTCTGGTGCGCCGGGTGCGGCAGCCAACTCCGGGCCGGTGGCGGCACCTCAAGCAGCACCTCCGGCAGCGCACCCACCACCGCGGCGCACGGCGGCGCCACCGCGCCGCTGGCCCGGACCCGGCTGGCGCCCGGGACCGTCACCATGCCCGCCGCCGGCATGCACTGCCACATGAGCGGCACGACCCCGACGACGTACCGGCCCGACCCCGCGTGCACCCCCGGCACGGTCGAGGACTCGGTCACGCAGAACAACATCGGCTCGACCATCTGCGTCACCGGTTACACGACCAAGATCCGGCCGCCGGCCTCAGCCACCGACAAGGTCAAGCGCGACATGTACAGCGCGTACGGCGTCCCGGACGGCACCCCGTCAGAACTCGACCACCTGGTGTCCCTCGAACTCGGCGGCAGCAACGACCCGAGGAACCTGTGGATAGAGCCGGGCTCGCTCCCCAACCCGAAGGACACGGTCGAGAACGCCCTGCACAAGGCCGTCTGCGACCACAAGGTCACCCTGGCCGCCGCCCAAGAGGCCATAGCGACCAACTGGACCACGGCGCTCGCCGTCACCGGGGCCGGCAAATAGCTCGCCACGCTCCGCGCGCCGCGCCGCGACCACCCACTCCGCCGCCCTCCGTACAATCGCCCCATGCCCGCCACCAGCGGCCCGCCCACCGATCAGGCCCCGCCCGCGCCACCGCCCGCCACGCCCCCGAAGCGTGGACGCCCCGCGCAGCTGAGTCGCGACCTCATCGTCGCGGCGGCGTTGGAGTCGAACCTCGACACGCTCACGGTTCGTGAGCTCGCCGCGCGGCTCGGGGTCCGCCATGGGGCGCTCTATCGCTGGGTGCCGAGCCACCAGGCGATCGCCGACCTGGTCAGCGAGGTCATCGTCGAGCGCGTGCTGCCCGCCGACGCGCCGCGCCCTCGGCAGTGGCGGCAGTGGCTGCGGCGGCTCGCGTGGTCGATGCACGACGAGTTCCTCGCCGTCCCCGGCTACGCCTCGCGCATCGCGCGGCCGCACCAGCACAGCCCGGCGCCCTTCGCGCGGATGCGCGAGCAGGTGACCGCCGCGTTCGCGGCCGCCGGGGCCTCTGCCGAGATGGCCGAGCAGAGCTGGTACATCTTCGTCACCTCGATCGTCAGCTGGCTCGCCACCACCGAGAACTCCCTCGACCTCGGCGAGGCGGCGCCCAGGTTCGACCTCTTCCTCGACGCCCTGCTGCGCGGGCTGCCCGCGCGGGAACCGGCAGAGCCGAGGCCGTGAGCGCCTAAGGCGGAAAGCCCTGATGGGCTGGCGCGCGGACTCAAACCGCGCGCCAGCCCATCCCTCTTCCAGCGCCGGATCAGCCGCCGAAGGTCATCCCGATGTTGTCGACGTACCCGTCATCGCCAGTCCCGGCCTGCCGTGTGTAGTTCACGGTGAACGTCACGCTGCTGGTCCCCACCGGCACCGTCCCCGTCGCCGTCTCCTGCAGCAGCTCGGTCTGGTTGCCGCGCTGCGCCGCCGTCACCGGCGCGAGCGTCGCGGTACCCAGCGAGGCACCCGAGGCATTGAGGAACGTCGCGACCACCCCCGCGTTGTCACCCTGCGTGGAGTAGCCACCGATCCACGCCGACAGGTTGTACGGCAGCGTCCCGGTGGCAATCCGCGACGCCTGCCCGCTGACGCTCACCGTCTGCGACATCGAAGCCGTCGCCGTGCTCCCACCATCGAAGAACGCCTGCCCACCGCTACCAGTCGGCTGCGGTCCCTCGGCAGCGGTCGGGAAGCCGCCAGACGCGCCGTAGCAAACCTGCTGCGGCTTGTTCTTCAGCGTCCAGCCCTGAGCCGGCGTCCCAGTCCCGATCGAGCTCTGGCAGGAACCCGTCTCAGCACCCGGATTCACGATCGGCACGCTGTACGCGTTCGGGTTGGCGGCAACGGCCCAGCTGAAGCTGGTCCGCCCCGAGGCACCGGTGCCGTCAGTGACGGTCACCGCCACAGTCCCGGTCCCGGCCGTAGTAGGAGTCCCACTGACAACCCCAGTCGAAGCGTTCAACGAGAGCCCCGCCGGCAGCCCAGAAGCCGCGTAACCCAACGTCTGCCCGCCAGCCGAGTCGCTGGCCTGGATCTGCAGCGGACTGATCGCCGTACCAGCAGTCGAGCTCTGCGCGCCCGGATCGGTCACGCTGACCGTGTTCCCCGGAGCGCCGTTGGCGAAGACCTCGTTGTAAGGCGTCGCCCACTTGTCGTTGTTCGTCATCGACGCCGTCAGACCGAGCGCCCCCTCAATCACCCGCGCTGTGCTGTAGTGGTCGTACCGGGTCGCGTCCTGGTACCCGGCCTTCACCGTGCCCTGCGACCCGATGACGATCGTCGCCACCTGGTTGCTCTGCCCCGGTCCGAACCCGCCGGGCGAGTTGGCCCCGTCCTCGTCCCAGGTCAGGATCAGCAGCGACTTCTGCTGCGTCCACGCCGGCGAGGTGAAGATCGTCGGCAGGTTCTGGCTCAGCCACGTGTCGCCGGACGCGATCCCGCATCCTTCCATGTCGTAGCACGAGTCCGCGTCGGCCCAGACGAAGTTCGGCGTGGTCGAGGCCGAGGCCAGGTCCGTGTTCATCAGCTGCGGCAGCGGCTGCCAGTGCGCCTGGCAGTAGGCGCTGTCGCTCTGCATCTTCGGGTCGTAGTAGAACGGCACGTCGTCGCTCTCGTAGTTGCCCGAGTTCGACGTCTGACAGTTGCTGGTCTGCGACTGGACGTACTGCTTCCAGGTCTTCCCGGCCCCGTCGATGTAGTAGTCGAGCCCGTTGTTCGTCGCGGCGCAGGCCGCATCGGTGATGCAGTCCGCGCCCGGCGTGCTGTGGTTGCTGCGGCCGAAGGAGTTGCCGAACGCGATCGCCTCGTAGTTCGGGTCGGAGCTGTGCGTGTTGGCGTGGTAGTTCGTGAGCAGCGAGCCCATCGGGACCAGCGTGTTGTTGATGTACGGCGCGGCCGAGTTGCCGATGATGCCCGCCCCGCCGTCGACCGTGTTGGAGGACGCCGAGTAGTTGTTGTTCTCCATCATCACGACGAACACGTGGTCGTAGCCCGGAACCGTGGACGCCGGGACGCTCAGCGTCGGGGCGCTCGCGGCGGTGTCCAGGCTCAGCGCCAGGTCGTCGGCCATACCGTCGTTCTGCGTGCCGGTCATGGTGAAGTCGACCGTGGTGGTGATCGAGCGGGTGCCGACCGGCACCGAGGCGGTGGCGGACTTGGTGACGAACGACGTCGTGCTGTTGCGGTCGGCGGCGAGCACCGGGCCGATCGAGGACGTGCCCAGGCCGGCGCCCGAGGCGTCCCGGTACGTGATGGTGACCTGCGCCGCGTCGTTGTAGGCGGCCACGCCGCCGAGGCGGGCGGAAAGCGTCGAGTGCACTCCGCCGGCGTCGATCGCGGTCGCGGCGCTGGAGACGTCAGTGGTCTGCGTCATCTCCGAGGAGCCGCGCGAGCCGCCCTGGAAGTAGGCGGTGCCGTCCGCGCCCGGCGTGGTGGTGTTCGCGCCGTTGGTGGAGTTGTAGCAGTTGATGACCGGGTCGCCGGAGGCGAGGGTCCAGCCGGGGACGGTGGTCTCCTCCCAACCGCCGGGGCTGCACTGCGAGGTCTCGGCGCCGCCGTTGAGCAGCAGGTTCGTGCCAGCCGGGGAGGAGGCCGACGCGGCGGCGGGCGCCGCGGCACCCGCCACTCCGGCGAGCGCACTCGCGGCGGCGACGGCCAGCACGGCCGCCGAGGTTCGGAACAGAGGTCTGGATCGGGGCATGACGAACTTCCTCGTCGTCGAAGACAGGGGTGGGGAAGGACAGTCTGCGCAGACTGGAGTGAGCGGCTCACCGCACATCGAAGACGCGGTGCGGCGCCGGGACAAGGTGTTGCGCGAAGAGTTCACAAAGACGGCGGCTATCGCTGTCATAGCCCATATCGATGGGCTATAGCCGCAGCTCACGAGCCCTGATAGCGAGCGACGGCGGCCACGCGCCGCCGAAGGTGAACATCAGGTGGACAGCCGCGCGACCGAGAACAGGCCACCGGCGCGCGCGGCAATGGCCGGTGTATGCCTACTGCGCCACGCGCTCGCGAATCTAAGTCACATTACGGAAGCCGCCCCGAAACCCCTCCTCCTAGTGTCCATCGCATGCCACACCGATCCACTGTGTGAGGAGTCCCATGAGTACAGAAATGTCCCGCCGCAAGGTGCTGGCCGCCGGAGCGGTGCTGGCTGGGTCGGCGGCGCTGGTCGCCAGTCAGGAAGGAACGGCGTCCGCCACGGCCCCGGCCGCCACCACGAAGGGGAACCCGAAGGTGAAGCCCACGATCGTCCTGGTGCACGGCGGTTACGCCGACTCGTCCTGCTGGAACGCCACCATCGCGGAGCTCCAGCACCGGGGCTACACCACGATCTGCGGGGCGAACCCGCTGCGCGGCATCCCCACCGACGCCCCCTACATCGCGAGCCTGCTGGACTCGATCACCGGCCCGGTCGTGCTGGTCGCGCACTCCATGGGCGGCACGGTCATCACCAACGCCGCCGCCGGGAAGGCGAACGTCAAGGCGCTGGTCTACATCTCGGCGTTCGTGCCCGACGTCGGCGAGACGCAGGGCGACCTGATCAACAAGTTCCCCGGCAGCGAGGTCCTGCCGGTGAGCGTGCCGGTGCCGTACACGAAGGCCGACGGCACCACCGGCACCGACCTGTATCTGAGCAAGGACGGCCAGGCCGCCTTCGCCGCCGACATCCCGACCGAGACCTTCCGGGTGCTCCAGGCCACGCAGCGGCCGTTCGACGCCGCCTCGTTTACCTACCCGACCACCGCCGCGGCCTGGAAGACGATCCCGGTCTGGGGCCTGGTCGCCGGCCGGGACAAGGCGATCCCGCCGGCGTGCGAGCGCTGGATGTACACCCGCGCCAACGCCCGCAAGATCGTCGAGGTGCCGACCTCGTCCCATGTCGCGATGCTCAGCCACCCGAGGATCGTCGCCGACCTCATCAAGGACGCCGCCGAGGCCGTCAGCTGACGCGCTTGCCGCGCACGCGCCCCGGTCCGCTTCTGCGGCCCGGGGCGTTCACAGTTCGTAGGCCCCGAGGTCGGCGTCGGCCAAAGCGGTGAGGAAGTCCCGCTGCTGCGGACGTTCCCAGTCGCCCCACTCCTCCGCGGCGATCAGCGACCAGACGCACCACTCCAGCAGCATGTACCGAAGCGCGACCGGCCACAGCCGCCGCTCATCGGGCGTGAGTTCCACATGCTGCACGTACGCGTCGCGGAAGACAGCCCACTCCTTCACGTCGAACAACCGGGACGGCGCGCCCTCGGCCTCGTTGTGGAACAGCAGGACGGCCAGCGCCAGATCCAGGATCCGCGCGGCCGTCTCGGCGTTGTCCGGGTCGATGAGGATGGGGCCGTCCGGGGTGTAGACGAGGTTGTTGGCCCGGAAATCCATGCTCGCCACGACGACCGGCAGCCCGGCGTCGCGGATCGGCGGCAGCGTCTCGGCCATGAAGTCCTGGAGCCACGACGACAGCCGCGGCAACACGTGGTCCAGCAGCTCCGGGGCGTGGCGCTTGAAGACCGCGGTGAGTCCTTCGACGTCCTCGTCGACCGAGGCCTGATCGTGGTCCGGCCACGTGAACCGCGGGATCTCCTCCGGTCCGCCGGCCGCGGCGTGCATCCGGCCGAGCAGGTCGCCGGCGAGCGCGATGTGCTCGGCGGAGCCGTCGTAGGGCGTGCCGGATATCCAGGGGTAGGCGACCCAGCAGCGGTCGCCGACCGCCGCCGGGTTGTTCGGAACCGGCAGCGGCTGGACCACGCGGACTCCCCGCCGGGACAGCTCGCCGAGCCAGCTCGCCAGCGCGTCGGCGGCGCCGATCGGTCTGCGCGTCCGCTTCACCGCCGCCTGACGGCCGCCGACCACGGTGCGGAATACCGGCGAGTACACATAACAGGACCTGTCCGGTATGTCAGCGGCCTGAATGCCGAACCGGTCGAAGACCTCCGTGTAGGCATCGCTGGATTCGCCCTCTGTTTCCATCTTCGATTCCCTTCACTCCGCCTTGGATCAATACTAAGATATAGTCATGGAACTGCGGTGGCGTGCCTTGCGAACGTCCGATCTCCACTCCTGGTCGCATCTTCTGGAGAGCATCGAAGAAGTCGACCGCCGGGGCGAGAACTTCGGGCTGGAAGACCTCGCCGTCCAACTCGCCGCGTGCACCGGCCCGGATTCGTCCGGGGACTCCTTCGCCGCGTTCCACGCCGACCGCCTGGTGGCCTACGGCGTGATCCGGCCGCGCGGCGGACACGGCAGTCGCGGCGGTCACGGCGGCGAGCACGCGGTGGTGGACGGCGGCGTAGCTCCCGACCTGCGCCGACAAGGTCTGGGTCGGGCGGTGGTGGGCTGGTTCGAGCAATGGGCGGCGGCACGCGCCGCCGCTGCGGGGCACAGCGTCACGCTGCACAGCCGGGTCAGTGACCGCAACCCCGCGCACGCTTTGACGGTCCTGGAGCGGGGATTCGAGCCGGAATGCTGGTTCACCGATCTGGAACGCGACTTGCCCGCGGACATATCGCAGGATCCGATATCGCGGAATCCGAAATCGAGCCACGCGGTATCGCGGGACTCGGTGTGGACGGGGAAAATCATTTCCTACTCGAGCGATCTCGCCGAGCCGGCGCGCGTGGTCTGGAATGACGCTTTCTCCTCGTCGCCCGGAAACCCGCAGCACACCGCGGATTCCTGGCATCGGGCCACATCCGCCCCTTCTTTCCGTCCGGAATCCTCGTTCCTCGCCCGGGACGCCTCCGGGGCCGTGGTGGGCGTCCTGCTCGCCGACCACTACCCGACCGACACCGAACGTACAGGCGTCCGCGAGGCCTGGATCACCGGCGTCGGCTCCCGGCGCTCGGCACGCGGCACCGGAGTCGTCGACGCCCTGCTCACGCACGCCGGTCGTGCCCACGCCGAACAGGGCTACCAGCGCGCCGCGCTCAGCGTCCGGTCCGACGACCCGGCTCCGCAGCTCGACGTCTACGAACAGGCGGGTTTCCGGCGGGCCCACGTGTGGGCGGGCTATGCGCGCACCTTCTCAGCAAGCTGATCCCCTCCTTCCTCCACCGCATCGGCCGGGTCCGCGTACTTGGCCAGATCGATCTGCGGCACGTCCGGGTAGGCGGCCCGCAAGGACCGGAAGTCGGGGAACCGCGCCATCTCCCGCAGCAACTCGACGGTACCGGCCAGAGACGGCCCGGACCTGGCTCCCATCGCGATCTTGAACAAGCCCTTGCGGTCCTTGAGCCGCGGCAGGATCGTCTCGCACCGGTGCCCGCGGAACCCGAAGCTCGATCCCCAGTCCAGCAGCAGGCCGCGCCGCAAGGCCTCGTGCCGGACCACCGCCAGCAGCAGCCCGTGGTGCGCGATCTCGTCCTCGGCCAGCCGGCACACCACGAACGGCGCGTGCTTCGGCGTCCCGGCCGGCACGTCCGGCAGCGACGGATGTCCCACCGCGCTGAACAGCCCCGCCTCGGACTCCAGCTCGGCGGCCAGGCACTGGTTGGCCAGGAACACCTGCCCGGCGTGCCGGGCGGTCAGCGCGGGATCCAGGACGATCGGCACGTCCAGCGCGGCGGCCGCGTCCACCGGCACCGACGTCCCGGTCACCGCACGGCTCATCCGCAGATGGCCCGCGAACTGTTCGGCGCTCGGCGTGCCGGCGTCCTCGTCGACGCTGTGGACCGTCACCAGCCCGAGGTTTCCGAGCTCCAGTCCCTGCTGGTCCAGTTTGAGCCCGGAGCGCAGCTCGACGACCAGCAGCGGGTCGCCGTCGCGCAGCGCCTCCAGGACCTTGCGCGAGGGCCAGGTGAACGAGCTGAGCGTGGTGTCGAACACCACGCAGCGCGGCCGACCCGCGCCCCGTGCGCGCCACCGGGAAAGGACGTCCCGCAGGTCTACCGCGTCCAGGTCCCAGTTGTACCGGACGGGTTCCACGAACAGCAGGTCATAAGCACCCTGCGACACGGCCTTGCCGAGATCGGTCAGGCGCTCCCAGCCGAACAGCGGCGAACTCCTGAACTCGAAGACCATGTCGGTCTCGAAGTAGCTCGCCCACACCCCTGCGCGCACGGGATGGCCGACGTCCGCGGGGACCATCCGCAGATAGCAGTTGAGGACCGCGCTGATGGCCGCCGTGCCGCTGCCGAACACGACATGCTCGCTGTGCCAGCCGTCCGTGGCGTTCGCGGTGCCGGTGGCGTTCGGCGCGTCCGGAGCGGAGCGGCCGAGGCGTTCCTCCAGCCATGCGGGATCCGCGCTGCGTTCGTAGCTGTATTTCATGGTTCTGCCAGAGGGCAGCACGGTCGGACGCTCATGCGTGGGGGAGCGGAAGTAGGGATCGATGCTGCTGTGTGCTCGCGCGAGCAACGCGCGTCGTAGCTGCTGCGAAACCGAATCCAGGCGCCGTTCCAGATCCAGCGATCCCGGCTCGGGATGGTCGGACAGCCGTGCCAGGTCCTCGACCAGCCGGTCCAGGGCGGGATCGGGTTCGGCAGCGGCTTTCGCGCACCGTTCGACGAGATCGAGCAGGATCTCCCGCTCGATCCGGTTCCCGTTCACGGCCTCGGCCGTGCGCTCGTACCAGGCCGGCTCGCTCATCCCCGTTCTCCCTTGTCGGACGCGGTCGCGGCGTCGAGGACGCGCAGGATCAGGTCCGCCGCCGTCAGTGTCGAGGTCTCCCGGTCGCCGGGAATGAGTTCGACGAAGTCCATGCCGATCAGGCGCCGGTGGCCGGCCAGGTGCTCCAGGAGCGTGACGAGCTCGGCGTGGCCGAACCCGCCGGGCAGCGGTGTGCCGGTGTCGGGCAGCGCGGAGGGATCCAGGCCGTCGGCGTCGATCGTCAGGTAGTACGGGATGTCCTCGGGCAGCTCGGCCAGGACCGAGTCCGGATCGGTCAGCACGGCCGTGCGTCCCGGCCAGACGCGGACGTGCTCCGGCCGCTCGATCTCGTGCTCGGTGAGCTGGCGGACGCCGAACTGCGCGAGCACGCCGAGTCTGGCGTCCCCGACCACCCAGCTCATGAAGTTGCCGTGGTGGCAGTCGCGGCGCCAGTCGTCGGTGCGCGGGGCGGCGAAGTCGGAGTGCGCGTCGACGTGCAGCACCCCGATCCGGCCGTGCACGTCCAGCGCCGCGGTGATCAGCGGCAGGCTGATCGAGTGGTCGCCGCCGAGCGTCAGCACGAACCGTCCGGCCTGGAACGCCGAGCGCGCCAGGCGGTGCAGGCCCTCCAGGGAGTCACCGTTGCGGGTGTGCACCGGCTGGGAGATGTTCGCCAGGTCGGCGATCCGGACGCCGTCGAGGACGGCCCGGCCGCGCAGCGGGTCGTGCAGTCCGCGCGGCCGTTCGCCGGCGTCGCAGCGGTACTGGAACAGGGCCGTGCTGATCTGCCGCAGCTCGTCCGGCGCGAAGCGGGAGCCGGGACGGTGGGTGGAGCCGACGTCGTAGGGCATGCCGATGACCACCACGTCCGTCGTGTCCCCGGTCAGCGCCGTCGGTGCGTCCAGCACCGGGGCGCCGAATAGGCCGGTGCCGGTGGCCGCCGGAGCCGGCGCGGGCGCCGCCGCGGCGGCGGTGCGGTAGCCGACGAGCAGCCCCGCCTCCTCCAGCGCGGTCACCGCGTTCCGCGCGGATTCGCGCGCGGCGCCGGGCACCGCGGCGACCACCACGTCTACGGACGACGGCATCGCGAACCGGGCGGCCAGCTCGGCCAGGGCGTTGCCGAGCCTGATCTCGTGCCCGCTCTCGGGGTTCCAGAACACCTGGCCGTCATCGCGGCCGCCGGTCCGGATGTAGCCCGGCGCGACGACGAGGACGCGGCGGGAGTCCGTCGGCTGATCCGTGGTCATGCGAACGGTGCTGCTTCCAGGCGCCGCAGTTCGCCGCCGACGTCCTCGAACGCGAACTCCGTCGGGGCCGGGATCCGGTTGAACCGCCGCGAGTTCGTCATGGTGTAGGCGCCGGCCGCGGTGATCACGAGCCGGTCGCCCGGACGGCAGCGCGGGAACGTCAGCGGCGCCAGCTCGCCGTGGATGCCGGTGGCGAAGAAGTCGTTCTCGTACAACGTGTTCCCGGCGATCAGGCCCGGCTCCACGACGCCGCCGTCGGCCGCGGGGTCGGCGGCCAGGACCGTCGGCTTGTGCCAGGGCGCCAGGTTCCAGGCGGAGGAGTCGACGGTCACCACCCGCGTCCCGTAGTGCGGATGATGCCCGGTGACCGACCGGACTTCGGTGAACAGGTAGCCGTGCGCGGCCAGGATCGCGCCGCCGGGCTCGAACCGGAGCGCGATCGCGCGGCCGTGCCGAGCCTGCCAGGCCTGGACCATCTCGGCGACGCGCGCGAACGCGGCCCGGGCCCGGCCGCGGTGGGTGTAGAGGTGGAAGAAGCCGCCGCCGAGATCGATGGTGTGGACGCCGGGGAACCGCGCCGCGACCTTCAGGGTGTAGTCGGTCTTGTAGACCAGGGCCTCGGGCGACATCTGACCGGTGTGCAGGTGCAGCCGGGTCAGGGTCAGGCCGTGGCGGCGCAGCGCGTCGTGCACGGCCGGATCGGTGATGGAGACGCCGAACCGGCTGTTGACGCCGAAGGTGGTGTTGGTCTGCAACGCCTCGGGGAGCGGGACGCGGACGCGCAGGCCGATCTCTGTACCCGGATATTCGGACCCGTAGATGTCGAGCTGATCCGCAGAGTCCAGATCCACGACCACTCCGGCGGCGCGGAACGCGCCGAAGTCGGCCGGGCCGAACGCCGGACCGGTGGTCGTGATCTCGCCGAACCCGGCTTCTTGCGCCAACGCCAGCTCGCCGACACTGGCCACGTCGCCACCGAGTCCGAGCGCGGCCAGGCGGCGCAGCACGTCCGGGGTGTGGCAGGCCTTGACCGCCATGTTCAGCTGCGCACCGGGGACGACGCCGATGTCCTCGCGCATCCGCCGGACCGAGGCGACGATGCCCGGGTAGTCGTACACCAGCGCCGGGGTCCCCACCCGCAGCGCCTGGTTGAAGAGCGCGGTCGGCGGGTCGGACACCAGCGGCTCGACCGCGGCCGGCGGGGCGGACGGCTGGGTGTTGGGTGCGGGCTGTGCCGTGGGCGCGGCGGCGCGGGAGCGTGCGGTCGACGGCTCGGGCGTGGCCGGCGGGGTGGATGGCTGGGTGTTGGGCGCGGGTCGTGCCGTGGGCGCGCCGGTGCTGGAGCGTGCGGTCAGCGGCTCGGGCGTGGCCGGCGGGGTGGATGGCTGGGTGTTGGGCGCGGGCTGTGCCGTGGGCGCGGCGGTGCTGGAGCGTGCGGTCGGCTGCTCGGGCGTGGCGGTCGGGCTGGCTGCTGTCGGCGAGCCGGGCGCGGCGGTGCCGGCCGGCGTGGCGACCCCGGCGACCGTCGTGGCCGTCGTGCTCGGCGTACTCGGTGTGCTCGGTGTGCTCGGCGTGCCGGTCGGCGCATCGGCGGCGACGTGGGTGGACATGAATCCCTCCGGGCGATCAGGACCGCTTGCGCGGCGGTCGGGCGGAAATGGTCACCAGCGTGTACCGCACCGCGGACCGGACCGGGTCGACCCAGTGCCAGGCCGCCGGGTCGTGGTGCACCAGCGTCCCGGCCCGGT
Organism: Catenulispora sp. EB89; assembly: GCF_041261445.1. NCBI lineage: Bacteria > Bacillati > Actinomycetota > Actinomycetes > Catenulisporales > Catenulisporaceae > Catenulispora > Catenulispora sp. EB89. The sequence continues at coordinate 78,967 of NZ_JBGCCU010000003.1, read as the reverse complement.
CGGCGACGAAGGCCATCGATCCGTCGCCGGCCTGGACCACCAGGCCGTCGGCCGCCGAGTCGCTGAGCATGTAAAGACCCTGCTGAAGCTTGTCGCGGTGCGGGAGGATGTAGTCCCCGCGGTCGTAGCGGTTGATCTGGAAGTAGAAGCGGCTCAGGTCCGAGTCCTCGTCCGCCAGGCCGGCGAGGATCGCCCGGCGCAGCTCCACCGGCATCGCGGTGGCCTGAAGGACGTGGTACCGGTCGTCGTCCTCGTACTCGGAGTCGCGGTACGGGTTCAGCGGATCGTGATCGCCCCGGTTTTCCAGCGCCGCCGCCGACGGATAGTCCTCGAACAGCCGCCGGTGGCGTTCAGCGATCTCGATGATCTCCGCGCAGTTCGGCACGACATCCGGTACCACGATCAGCTCGTCCACAGCTCGTCCCCTCCGATCGCCAACGTGTGCCGGACGCCGCCGCGCACCGGGCTGGTCCAGCACCACCACTCCGGCTGGAGCCGCAGCGCCACCCCGCAGCGGTCGAACGTCCTGGTGAAGCGCTCGCCGTCCCAGTGCGTGAGGGCGTCGAGGTCGGAGTCGTCCAGGGCGCACAGCACCGTCCAGCCGCCCTCCGTGCCGACGGCCTCGTCGCGGAACCGGTGCGCGGGGGTGTAGTCGCCGGGCTCATAGCGACGGAGTACCGCGCGCGTCGCCGGGCCCGGCAGCGCCGACTCGTCGAGCATCTCCTTCAGGGTGCTGATCAGGCCGCCGGGCGCGCCGCCCAGGTCCACGACCGCGCACCGGCTGCCGACGCCCTCCAGAACCTCGGTCCCGGCATCGTCGGCGGCACCGAAGTCCCACAGCCAGGCCTCGGCCAGCGCCCGCACCGCCGCCGGGTCTCTGAGCAGCATCTCAGTCATCTTCATCATCTTCCGCGCACGACCTCCTCGTGAGGCGGCTCCATACCGTGCAGAGACCGCGCCATGCTTGTCACGTAGGCGCCGGCCGCGTTCAGCACCAGCCGGTCTCCCACTCGGACCTCGCCGGCGGCCAGATCCGGGACCAGTACGTCTTCCTCGTAACAGCTGTTGCCGACCAGCGCGTAGCGCCGCGGCGGCGCGCCCCGGTCCGGGATCTGGGCGACCAGCCGGGGCCGGGTCCAGCTCAGCAGGTTCCATCCGGAGGCGTCGGCGGTGACGGCGGGGACCCCGCCGGGATGGGCGTCGACTCCCCGGGCCGTCACCACGAGGTAGCCGGCCAAGGCGGTCAGCAGCATCCCGGGCTCGACGATCAGCTTCAGCCGTCGTCCGGTCGTCTCGGCGAACTCGCTCAGCGCCGCCGCGACCGCTGCCCAGGCCCGCCGCGCCTCGGCCGGGTCGGCGTACAGACCGGCCAGGCCGCCGCCGATGTTGAGGACTGAGACGTCGGGGAACGTAGCCGTGCAGCACTGAAGGAGCGCGGTCATCAGGCCCCGGGCCCGTCGCGCTGTCATCACCTCGCCGGCATGTGCGTGCAGCCGGGTCACCGTCAGCCGATGCTGCTTCAGAAGCGCGTGCAACTCCGGATCCGCGGCATCGACGCCGAAGCGGCTCCACGCCACTCCGGTGCCCGCGCGCTCCACCGGAGCCACCGGAACCCTGATCCGCAGGCCGATCTCCCCGTCCGCCGGCAGTCCGCCGGCCGCGATCCAGCCCTCCAGCTGCGATCGGCTGCTGACGTCGACGGGGACGTCCAGGCCGCTCAGCCGGCGCAGCGCCGCCGCGTCGAAACCGGGCGAGGTCGCGGTGATCGGCGTCATCCCGGCCTCGACGGCTGCTTCGTACTCCCGGAGCCCGGCCACGTCCGCGCCGACTCCGAGGCCCGCCAGATGCCGCAGCACCGGCGGGAACCGGTTCGCCTTCACGGCGAACAGGATCGCGGCGTCGGGGATGGCGCCCAGGTCCGCCCGCAGCCCAGCCACGGCCTCGGTGACCAGGTCCAGGTCGTACACGACCGCCGGGCTCGGGACCCGGATGGCGGCGCGCAGCACGGCACCGCTCGGGCTGCCGGAAAGGTTCATGCGGTGATCCCCGTCGCGTGCGGGGATGGCCGGCGGCCGCGGTGCGGCCGGCCGGCCATCCCCGGGTTAGTCCCGTCCCCGTGTGTCACCTGTGGGAGGGTCGGGCCCGTTCTGGACTCAGTTACCGACCGGACGGCTGCCCATCAGGTCGTTGAGGTCCATGTTGATCGGACGGATCGAGGTGTCGACCAGCTCGGTCCCGGACTGCTCCGCGATCGCGGCGTCCAGACCCCAGTCGCCGGCCTCGAACGTGGCGGCCAGCGTCGCCTCGAGATCCTGCAGCGTGCTCGATTCCTGCATGGGCTTTCCCCTTTCTCAGGGCACGGTGCACCGGTGCCTTTACTCACAAGCCGAATGTGATCGGCTCGGCGTGAAGTTAGCCAATGCCGGAGTCCACTGTCCACACAAAGCGGATTGCCCGGCTGGACAGTTGAACGCGATTGAGCGGCCAGTCAAGTGCTTGAATCCGCTGTCCGAGCCTGCGGACTTCCCGGTTTCGACGGTTGAACGCAACACCGTCATCGCGTTCGCCCCGAGCGGCGCTGCTACTCTCAGGGATCGTCGGTGCTGTTCACGGGGAGGTGCGGTCATCGGATCGACTTTGCGCGCGCGGTCTCTGAGATCCGCCGCCACCACGGTCTGGCTCGGACAATTCGCGTCCGCGGTAGGTGGACAGATCTGTTGGTTCGCCATTACGTTGTGGGCCTGGCAGACCGACGGCCGCGCGTCCACGCTTTCTTTTCTGTTGCTTTCCAATCTGCTGCCGGGAATACTTTTCTCGCCATTTCTGGGCGTGTGGGTCGACCGGCTGAGCGCCAAGTCCGTGATGCTGTCGTGCGACGCGCTTCTGGCCGTCGTCGCCGTGGTTCTCCTGCTTCTGGCGCACCATCACGACCTGCGCACGTGGCACCTGTACCTCGTGGGCGTGACTGAGGGCGTCCTCGAAGCAGCACACTGGCTCGCCTACTCGAAAGTCGTCACCACCTTGGCCGGCGCCGACGGTCTGGCCCGCGCCAACGCGCAGATCGGCTTCGGCGAATCGGCGGGCTCCGTCATCGCGCCGCTGGCCGCCGGGCTGCTGTTGAAGCTGGCCGGGCTTCCCGCGGTGCTGCTCGTGGACCTGCTCAGCTACCTGGCCGGCTTCGTCACGCTGGCGTTCACCAGGGTTCCCGGCGATCGCGCGGAGCCGCAGGCGGACAATGCCGAAACCCGGGCGGGAGCAGGCGCCGGACGGGACAGCGCCCTGCGAACCATGAGGGCCGGCCTGAGCTTCATCGCCAGCCGGCCGACCTTGCGCGGGCTGGTCTTCGTCTTCTTCACCCTGAACTTCGTCTCGGCGGTCGGTGCCGTGCTCAGCAAGCCGCTGTTGATGCTGCGCTCGGGGCAGAACGCGGTGATCCTGGGGTCGGTGTCGTCCGCCGCCGGGTTGGGCGCGGTGCTCGGGGGACTGAGCGCCGTCGTCATCATGCGCCGGGTGAGAAGCAGTGTTCTGGTACCCGCCGGGGTCGCCGCCGCGTGCCTGGCGGGTCCGGTGCTGACCGCGGTCAGCGGACAGGCGCCGTGGTGGCTGGTGTCGGCGTTCTGCGCGGCGTTCGTCCTGCCCAGCGTCACCAGCGCCTACCAGACGCTGTGGCAGACGGCGGTGCCGTTGGAGCGCCAGGCCCAGGTCTTCGGGATCCGGCGCTCGTTGGTGCAGGCGGCGACGCCGCTGGGGCTGCTCATCGCCGGCCCGGCGGTGGACCTGGCGCACGCCGACCCCGTCCGGACGAGCGCGGTGGTGCTCGGTGCGGCGGGGGTTCTCGGAAGCATCGTCGGCGTGGCCGCCCTAGTCGCCCCGACACTGCGCGCGGCCCGATCCGAGGCCGCCGCCCCGACCGGATGAGCGCGGGAGGAATCATGACCCTGAGTGTTGGATACCGCAGGTCGCAGGAGTGGGACGTCCGGCCGTACGACGACTTGTCGAACGCATTCGCCTTCACGGGGCGGCAGCCCTACGTCCTGATCCTCGACAAGGTCAGTCTGTACGTCCTGGAGCTCGTCACCCGACACCCGCGGCAGGCGGCGGCGGAGCGCTTTGCGGCGACGGTCGGCGGACGCCTCGGCGCGGACGAGGCCGAACGCCGCTTCGACCGTGTCCTGGACGGACTCAGTGGAGTCGGCTTGATCGAGTCGGTGGAACAGCAGGAGGCCGAACAGTGACGGACGCAGAGCTGGCCAGGCTCCGTGAGCTGGACCGGCATCTGGCGCGCGGGATGTTCGGCGACAGCAGCGCCCTGAGAGCCAACGCAGACGTCTACTACGGCGGCCTCTACGCCTTGCTGGGCAAGATCTTCCCGCCGTTCGCGGATCTCGCCGAGAAGGCCCACAGCCCGCAAAGCCGGTCGCTGCTGCGCGGATTCGCCGACGAGGCCTTCCTGCGGCTGCGCGACCGCGAGGAGCGCTCCGACGAACGGCTGCGACAGCTTGTCGAGCTGGTGGCGTATGCGCGGAGCCTGGAGCCCGTTCCGCCGGTGCCGGTCTCGGCTCTGGCTCCCGCGACGGCTGGCCTGCTCCGGCCGCCGACACTCACGGACGTCGACGACACGCTCGGACAACAGCTCGCGCAGCGCTTCCACGCGGCCATGGCCCACGACGGATTCACCGTCGAGATCGCGCTCCAGGAACCGGCCGCGCCTTCGCAGGACTCGGTCGATCGGGCGTTCCGGCTGCTCTACGCGTGCCTGCCGACCGTGGCTCCCGAGACGGCGGCGCTCGTCGACGGCGTCGTGTTGTTCCAGGGTGCGCCGCACAGCGCCTACATCAGCGCCACGCCGCTCGTGATCTACCTGAACGAACGCGTCGCGGCCGACCCCCTGGCCGGCGCGGACTCGGTACTTCATGAGTCCCTGCACCAGAAACTCGTCGACTTCGGCCTGGCCCGTCGCATGCTCCGTAGTGGTTATCAGGATGCTGCCAGCCACCGTGCCCCGGTGCCGTGGGGAGGGCCCGGCCGCAGTTTTACCGCGGACCGCACTCTGGCGGCGTTCCACGTGTACGTCCACTTGACGCTTCTCCACGCGGTCGCATTGCTGGATCGCGACGGACTCGGACTCGAGCACACCGAATCCGAGCTCACGGACCGGCTGGCGGTGCGGTGGGCCCGCGCCGCGTACCTCGGCTCCTGCTTCGACGAGCGGGACCTCGCGGCCGAGCTGGACGTGGACGGCGCCGCCCTGGTCGCGTGGCTGGGAGCGGTCAATGCCGAACTGGGGGAGCTTGTTCTTTCTTCCGGCGATCGTCTGAAGGCCGTGGCGAGCGTCGAGTGATCGCCGACTTACGGCCGACCACGGCCGACTAGGGCAGGACCTGCTGCGGTTCGGCGCCTGAGCCCGAACCCGACCCGACGCGCAGTCTGGCCGCGTCCTGCCCGGGCGGCGCGCCGAACAGCCGCCGGTACTCGCGATTGAACTGCGAGGGGCTGTCGTATCCGACGCGGTGGCCGACTGCGGCGATGTCGCCGGCGTCGGTGACCAGCAGCTCCCGCGCCTGCTGGAGCCGGATGCGCTTCTGGAACTGCAAGGGGCTCAGCGCGGTGACGTCGCGGAAACGGCGATGGAACGCCGACGGACTCAGGCCGGCCTGCCGGGCGAGGTCGGGGATCCGCAGCGGTTCGTCGTAGTGCTCGCGGATCCACTGGATGGTCCCGCGCACGTGAGTCAGGGCACTGTCGGCCAGCCCGATCTGGCGCAGCACCGCGCCGTGCGGGCCGGTCAGCAGCCGCCAGAGGATCTCGCGCTCGTACAACGGCGCGAGCACCGGCACGTCCGCCGGGTGGTCGAGCAGCCGCAGCATGCGGACGAGGGCGTCGAGCAGGTCGGCGTCCGCGACGCCGGTCGCGATCGCGCCTGCCTTGGCACCTGTACTGGCACCTGCCCTGGCGCCTGCCCTGGCGCCCGTGCCGGGACGAGCCGGGGGAGCGGAGGCCGCGTCGAGGAGCAGCGGGGCGATCAGCGCGGGGCGCAGTTCGAGGCCCACGGCCAGCGACGGGGCCCGCGGTGAGAGGTCGAAGAAGTGGCCGGTGACCGGCAGGTCAGCGGTGACCAGGAGCAGATCGCCGGCCCGGTACTGGAAGACCCGGTCGCCGAGCAGCAGGCGCTTGCCGCCCCGCGCCATCACGACCAGCAGCGGCGAGGTCATCGAATAGTCGGTCTCGCTCGAGCTGACGCGCGAGAGCAGCAGGCCGTCGATCGGCGTGCGCAGGTCCGGCCGCGCGTGCGCGGCGATGAGGCGGCGGATCTCCTCCAGCATGACTTCACGAAACCATCCGCGTCCCGGCTCGGACAACCCGATCCGCGCGGATGGAGCAGGATCGTGCAAGCCTGGGCCCGTTCTGGTCTACCAGCCGCAGATCGGCGAGGGTTTGATCGAGGGGACACGATGCACCACTCGCTTTGAGGAGCACGATCATGACACTCGACAGCTACGTCACCCTCGGCCGCTCCGGGCTGCGCGTGAGCCCGTTCGCGCTCGGCGCCATGACCTTCGGCGAGGATCTCGGCGGCGCGGGATGCAGCGTCGCGGAGTCGGAGAAGATCCTGGAGGCCTACCTCGACCAGGGCGGCAACTTCATCGACACGGCCAACTTCTACACCAACGGCCACTCCGAGGCGATCCTCGGCGACTACTTCGCCGCCCGGCCCGGACGCCGCGAGCACACCGTCCTGGCATCGAAGTTCTTCTTCAACATGCACCCCGGCGACCCCAACGGCGGCGGCGCCGGACGGAGCTCGATCCGCCGGCAACTCGATCAGACCCTGCGCCGCCTGCGCACCGACTACCTCGACCTGTACTGGCTGCACAACTGGGACCGCAACACCCCGGTCAAGGAGACGATGCAGACTCTGGACGACCTCGTGCGCGCCGGCCGGATCCGCTACCTCGGCTTCTCCAACACCCCCGCGTGGTTCACCGCGCAGGCCCAGACGACCGCCCTCCTGCGCGGCTGGACCCCGCTGATCGCCCTGCAGGTCGAGTACTCGCTGCTGGCCCGCACGGTCGAAGGCGAACTCAGCCCTCTGGCACACGACCAGGGCATGACGCTGGTCCCCTGGAGCCCCCTGAAGAACGGCTTCCTGTCCGGCAAATACCGGCGCGGCACGCAGGTGACCGACTCGGCCCGCACCTCCTTCGTCGGCGGCCCGACCGAGGCCGAGTACGAGGTCATCGAGGCCGTTGCCGCGATCGCCGAAGCGCTGGACACGACCTCCGCAGCCGTCTCCCTGGCCTGGCTCCGAGCCCAGGGCAACGTCGTCCCCATCATCGGGGCCCGCCGGATCACGCACCTCGAGTCCAACCTCGCCGTGCTCGACGTCACCCTGAGCGCCGAGCAACTACGGACCCTGAACGAGGTCTCCGCCCCGACGCTGAACTATCCGGCCCCGATGCACGGCGCGCAGCGTGCGATGCTCCAGTTCGCCGGAACGACCGTCGACGGCGAGGAATCGGCGGTCTACCCGCCGCTTCTGCAAAGCGACGTGCGGTACTAGAGAACGAACGTTCTGTTGACTCCCGTCGAGCGCGGGCCCTAGGCTCCGCGTCATGGAGAGAACGAACGTTACTTCTACTCGCACCGCCGTCCTCGTCCACGGCGCCCTGACCGGCGCCTCGATCTGGCATCAGGTCGCCCGGCGACTCCTGGACTCCGGCCATCCGATCACCGCCCCCGCACTGCCGATGCGCAGCCTCGAGCAGGACGTGGCCTACCTCGTGGGTTGTCTGGAACGCATCGACGGACCGGTGGTCCTGGCCGGCCACTCGTGGGCCGGCGCCGTGATCTCGCATCCGGACATCGCGGCCACCGGCCGCGTGAGCGCGCTGGTGTACGTCGCGGCGTTCCAGCCGGATTCGGGGGAGAGCGCCGGGGAGCTCAACGCCAAGTACCCCGGCACTCTGCTGGTTCCGGAGAACCTTGATGTGTTTCCGAACCCACTGGGCGGCGCCGACCTGACCCTCAAGCCGGGGCGGTTCGCGGAGGCCTACGCCGCCGACCTGCCCCCGCAGGACGCCGCGGTGCTTGCCGTGAGCCAGCGCCCGATCGAGCCCGCGGCCCTCGGCGAGACGTTCACGGGCCGGCCCGCCTGGCGCACGATCCCCTCCTGGGCCGTGGTCTCCACCGAAGACCGCTCACTCCCGCCGGAAATCCTGCACTTCATGGCCGCCCGCGCCGGATCACGGATCGCCGAGGTCGCATCCTCGCACGCCGTCCCGCTTTCGCAGCCTGACGTCGTGGCGCGTGTGATCAGGGTGGCGGCTGCCGCGACGGCTGAACCGTAGGAAGATCGCGCACTGGGCTACCCTGCGCGCCCAATCCGCCTGAACCTACCCCTCACCGGCGTGCCGCGACCGCCGCCTACCCCGGCGCGGCGCTGTCGCCCGCGATCAGAACCAGCACCCGGCCCAGCAGGTCGTCCGGGACGGCGTCGGGGTCGATGGCGGCTTCGACCGCGAGGCCGTTGCTCAAGGCGAGCATCACCGTGGCCATCTCCGTCGGGGCGAACGGCAGATTGATGGCGAGGTCCTGGCTGACGCGGGCCACGGCCCGTGCCACCGCGTCGCGGACTTCGCGGCGCCGGTGGCGCAGGCCTTCGCGGCGTCCGGCGTCGTGCGACGACATCGCGAAGTACTCGGCGAGCAGCCGGTGCCAGGCTGCGTCGGCGCGCATTCCGTGGACCAGTGCGGCGGCCATCTGGGCCAGGGCGCGCTGCGGGTCGCCGGCGTCGGCGCTCGTGAAGCCGGCCAGTGCGGCGTCGGTGCGGGCCGCGGCGTGTTCCTCCATCAGGGCGAGTACGAGGTCGTCCTTGGAGGCGAAGTTCGAGTAGACGGCCCCCTTCGTGAGGCCGGCCGCTGCGGCGACTTGGTTCAGGCTGCTGGCTGCGATCCCGTGTTCGCTGAACACGGCGAACGCCGCGTCGAGCACCTGCCGCCGGGTCTGTGACCGGTGGGGGCGTTTCCGTGCGCGCACGGCGGCAGGAGTGATGGCATCGGCGGCGTCGCCGGTGGATGGTGCCGCCACGTCGACCTCCCCGCGCTGAGTCGTCGAGTATTGACTTTCAATCTAACAGGTCGATACTTCCGAGTATCCGATACCGCACGGTATCGAACCGAGACACCATCCCTGACGCAGCAGAAGGGATCCCCATGAGACCGAAAGGCTTCCGCACGCCCCCATCCGGCCGGATCCGAAGGATCGCAGCCCCCTTGGTCGCCGGCGCCCTCGTCCTGGCCGCCTCCCTCACTACCGGCGCGGGCCAGGCCTCGGCGGGCACCGGCGGCGGCGACAACGACGCGTCGTGCAAGCCCAGCGCGGCGCATCCCTACCCGGTGGTCCTCCTGCACGGTCTCGGCGCGACCTACTACGAGGACTTGAACTTCCTCCAAGCCGACCTCGCGCTCAAGGGCTACTGCACCTTCAGCGCGACCTACGGCGCCTACCCCGGCTTCCCGCTGGTCGGCGGTCTGAGGCAGATCAGCGACTCCGCCCCCGAGATCGCGGCCTTCATCCACCAGGTGCTCGCCGAGACCGGCGCGCCGAAGGTCGATCTGGTCGGCCACTCCGAGGGCGCGTTCCAGGCGCTGTACGTGACCAAGACGCAGAACGTCGCCGCCGCCGTCGACAAAGTCGTGGCGCTGGCCCCGCCGGCCCACGGCACCAGCTTCGCCGGGCTCTATTCGATCGCCATGGCGCTCGGCATCCAGCCGCAGACCCAGGCCGTGCTCGACGCCTTCGGCTGCGGCGCCTGCTCCGACCTCGTCACCGGGGGCGCCGCCGTCACGGCGCTCGACAACGGCCCGATCGCGCAGCCCGGCGTCCACTACACGGTCATCACCTCACGCACGGACGAACTCGTCACGCCGACCGCCACGTCCTTCGTGAACGAACCGGGCGTCACGAACGAGTACGTCCAGGACACCTGCCCCTTCGACCCGGTCGGCCACATCGGCGAGGCCTACGACCCGAACGTCTGGCACCTCATCGAGAACGCGCTCGACCCGCAGCACGCGAGCGGGTTCCTGTGCGTCCTCGGCTCGCCCGGCTGAGCCGGAGCGGCGGGCGGCCCCGCGACGTCGGCTCCGGCTTCTACCCGGCGGAATCTCATGCCCCGGCGGGATGCCGGCGGGATACGCTTTCCCAAGAGCCATACGGGAGGGGCAGATGACCGAGGCGGCCGGCCGCGGGCCCGATCTGCCGACGCTGGAATCGGTGGCGGCGCGCGCGGGTGTTTCGCGCGCCACGGCCTCGCGGGTGGTCAACGGTTCGTCGGTGGTGTCGCCGCGGGTGCGCCGGGCGGTCGAGGCGGCGGTCGCGGAACTCGGTTACCTGCCCAACCGCGCTGCGCGGTCGCTGGCCACGCGGCGCGCCGGCTCGGTGGCGCTGATCGTCAGCGAGCCCGCGGAGTTGGTGCTCGCCGATCCGTTCCTGAGCTCGATGATCTGGGCGGTCGGGCGGGCGTTGGCCGGGTCGGACATCGAGATGGTGCTGAAGATGGTCGGCAGTGCCGCCGAGCGCGTCGGGCTGGATCGCTTCCTGGACGGCGGCCCCGTCGACGGCGTCATCCTGGTGTCCTTCCACGACGACCACCCGCCGGTCCGGTCCGTCGCGCAGGCGCGGTTCCCGGCCGTGGTGCTGGGCCGGCCGCTGCGGGGAGCGTCGCCGGACATGGCGTACGTCGACGCGGACAACGCCGAGGGCGCGGCGCGGGCCGTCCGGCACCTGGCGGCCGGCGGACGCCGCCGGATCGCGACGATCGCCGGCCCTCAGGAGATGGCGGCCGGCGTGGACCGCCTCGACGGTTTCCGGCGCGAGCTGCAAGGCCCGCCGGTGGTGGCTTTTGGCGACTTCACGCTGCACCAGGGCGAGGCGGCGATGACCGAGTTGCTCGACCGCGCGCCGGACCTGGACGCCGTCTTCGCCGCCAGCGATCTGATGGCGCTGGGCGCGATCCGGGCGCTGCGCGCCTCGGGCCGGGCCATCCCCGACGACGTCGCGGTGATCGGGTTCGACGACGCGCCGCCGGCGAAGCTGGCCGACCCGTCGCTGACGACGGTGCGCCAGCCGCTGAAGGCCATGGCCCAGGCGCTGGTCGACAGCCTGCTGACACAGATCGGCGGCGGTGCGGCCGGATCGCCGGTGACGTTGTCCCCGGAGCTGGTGATCCGGGAATCGGCGTGATCTTCTCCGGACTCGGCGTGAAAGCTCGGCCAGTCCGGAGAACGCGCTGGCCCGGCCTCCGGGTTGGCTCGTAGCCCTGTCGGGTTCTCGCCAAATCAGCTCCCTGACGGAGACTGCGCCTGTCTGGTTGATTGGGTGCGTCCTACCGACCTTCACCAGAGGGAATCAGGGTGCGAAACCAGAGAACTCGAACCGCCCGCGTGGCGGCCTTGGGTGTCGCCGTGGCAGCTGTCGCGGCGCTCACCGTCATGCCTGAGGGGGCTTCCGCTGACGTCGCCAGGGCCGCCACACCTGGGGCGGCGATCCAGGCCTCATCAAGCCTGACCGGCCAGGTCGTGCTGCCCACCGGCGACAGCGTCACCATGTCCCCGGCCGGCATGCGCGTGCAGCCCGGGGGGCCGAGCCAGGCCTTCAACACCTTCACCGACGCCAACGGCGACAACTACCTGGTCCCGGCCGAGGCGGTGCCGTTCGCCGGCCGGCTGCTCGACCTGTCGCTGTTCGACGTCACCCGGCTCGCCGCCACCGCGCCGAACGGGCAGGTCCCGGTGTCGCTGGCGTTCCGGGCCGGGGTCACGCCGAGCGCGCCGGCCGGCGTCACCCTGACCGCGGTCGCGGGGCAGACGGCCACCGGCTACCTGACCCCGGCGTCCGGGGCCGCGTTCGCCGCCGCGCTGCGGCAGCAGATCGCCGCCGACAAGGCAGCGGGCCGGATCGTGGGCAGCGGCGGGCTCCTCGGCCTGGCCTCGATGCGGCTGGCCGGCGTCGGAACGCCGGTCACTCCGGCCTATCCGATGCGGATCCTGCAGATCAACGCCGTCGGGACCGACGGGGCCGCCCTCGACAGCTACGTCACGGTGATCAACACCGACGACTCGCGGATCATGACGCTGAGCGAGCCGATCGAGAACGGCGTCGCCCGGATCGCGCTGCCCGCCGGGAACTACGCCGCCTACATGAGCGACTACTCCTACGACTCCATCGGCGACATCACCGCGGACGCGCAGGTCGCGGTCAACGACTTCGCGGTCCCCGCGTCGGGCGACGTGCCGGCGCTGACCCTGGACGCGCGGACCGCCACCGCGCCGGTTTCCATCACTACGCAGCAGCCCTCGACGCCGCAGGACTCGATGCAGCGCATCGTCCGGACGCCGGCTCAGGGCCCTGCCGTAGTCCTCGGGGAGTTCTTCATCTACACCGGCACGACGCCGATCACGGTGTCGCCGCAGCCGACGGCGAAGGTCGGGAAGTTCCTGATCGACACGTTCGAGTCCGCGTCCGGCCCGGTCGGCGCCACTGCGGACCAGAGCCAGTACCAGTACTTCACGGACTTCACCTCGGACCACATCGACGCCGATCAGACCCACCATCTCGCGGACCGCGACCTGGCCGCCGAGACCGAGGACATCGCCTCCGATCCGGCCCTCGCCGGCACCACGCGCGGTGTCGACGCCGCACCGGTGGATCCGGGCGCGGGTGATGCCTTCATGTTCGGAACCTCCATGCCGCTGAAGTCGACGTCGTACTTCACCCCGGGGCGCTGGGTGACCGGCGTCAGCGGTCCCTGGGCCAGTGCGCCCGGCGGCCTGGGGGGACTGGGCCTCCAGTCCGGCGCGAAGACCTACTACGCCGGCCAGGTTTCGGAGCACACCTGGGGCAAGGCGCCGTCCGCCCCGGTCTTCGGCCGCTATCCCGAGGCCGCGGCCGATGAGGACTGCCAGGCGTGCGTCGGTGCCGGGAACATGGACCTCGAGTTCGACGACACCGGCGACAGCAACCCGGACACCATCGGCGCGGGCATCGGCGACACCACCACGGCGGCCTTCTATGTGAACGGCCAGCAGGTGTCCCAGCCGCCCGGGCCGTTCCAGGCCCCGGCGATCATCCTGCCGAACATCGGTACCGGCCCGGCGACCATCCGCGCGGTCCTGGACGCCGCCCGGCCGGCCGGGGCGACTCAGTCCACGAAGACGCACACCGACGTGACGTTCCAGTACACCGGCAAGACCGACGCGTGGTCCACACTCCCGGACGGGAACTACTGCCCGGCGGCCCGGGCCGCGGGCCAGCCGTCGGCGCCGTGCCAGATCATGCCGGTCCTGACCGTCGGCTACAAGTACGGCGGGCTGTCCCAGACGAACGTCTCGACCGGCCGGAACCAGGTGCTGGTCCTGGACATCGGCCACCACTCCTTCGGCGGGCACGGCTCGCTCGCCCCGGTGGTCTCCGCGCGGGTGTCAGTGTCCTTCGACGGCGGCACCAGCTGGCAGGACGTGCCGACTCTCGGTGCTGTCGGCCACTACGTCGCGCAGTGGTGCAACCCCGCGCCGGGGAGCTCGGTCACGGTGCGCGTCACCGCGACCGACGCGATCGGCGGCTCGATCACGCAGACCGTCACCAACCCCTACACCGTCGGCTGACCGGCGCTCCAGCAAGGAGATTCCCGCAGATATGAAGTCTCGAATAAGAGTCCTGGCACTCCTGGCCGCCGGCGCCACCGCGGCTCTCGGCCTGGCGACGACAGTCGCGCCGACGGCTAGCGCGGCGACCGGGAGCGCGGCGACCGCGTCAACCACGACAAGCGCGACAACGGCGGCGACGCCGACGACCGCCAACGGCAGTGGGACCCAGCTCGGCGCGGCACGTTCGGTACCCGTGTGCGCCACGGCCCTGCCCGGCCACGCGAGCTGCTTCGCCCGGATCCGGACCGACGTCCACGGCGGAACCGGCGTCCGGGGCCCGGCGGCGGCCCGTGCCACACCGGCGGCCGCGACACTGCCCGCCGGCCTGAGCCCCACCGACCTGCGCGCGGCCTACGGCCTCCCGGCCACCGGCGGCGCGAAGCAGACTGTTGCGATCGTCGACGCCGGCGACGACGCGACGGCCGAGGCCGACCTCGCGGTCTACCGCACCACCTACGGCCTGCCCGCGTGCACCACCGCCAACGGCTGCTTCACCAAGGTGAACCAGCGCGGCGCCGCCACGCCGCTGCCGGCCGACCAGGGCTGGAGCGTGGAGGAGGCGCTGGACCTGGACATGGTCTCGGCGGCGTGCCCGCAGTGCCACATCCTGCTGGTCGAGGCTGACGACGCCACGACCGACAACCTCGCCGCGTCCGTCGACGAAGCGGTGGCGCTGGGGGCGAACGAGGTCTCCAACAGCTACGGCGGCCCCGAAGGCTCCGACTCGGCACGGCTCGCCCCGCACTACTCGCACCCCGGGGTCGCGATCCTCGCGTCGAGCGGCGACTACGGCTTCCAGCCGGCCAGCGCCCCGGCCGTCTACAGCAGCGTGATCGCCGTCGGCGGCACCTCGCTGACCCGCGCCGCGAACGCCCGCGGCTGGTCCGAGACGGCGTGGTCGGGCTCCGGCAGCGGCTGCTCGGCCTGGTTCGCCAAACCGGCGTGGCAGACCGACCCGAACTGCCCCGGCCGCATGGTCGCCGACATCGCAGCCGACGCCGACCCGAACACCGGCCCCGCCGTCTACTGCACGGAAGGCTGCCAAGGCTGGGGCATCATCGGCGGCACCAGCGCCTCCTCCCCGTTCCTCGCCGGCGTCGTCGCCCTCGGCGGACACCCGGGACGGTTCCCCGACGCGTCGTACCTGTACGCGCACGCGTCCGGCCTCAACGACGTGGTCGGCGGGAACAACTCGGTAAGCGGCATGGACTGCGGCGGCGACTACCAGTGCAACGCGGTGGTCGGCTACGACGGTCCCACCGGGTGGGGGACGCCGAAGGGGTTGGCGGACTTCTGACAGAGGTTGGCAGGTCCGCCGCCCCGCTCCCGGCCAGGTGTCTGGGGCGGCGGACCCCGGTACGAGCAGCAGCCGCATAGACGTCACACAATCCCTGATTCACCCCGGGCCGCGGCGCGGACACCCGCTCGCCGGCGCAAGCCAGACCCCGAGGCTGGTCGCCGTCGTCATCGTCGACGCCTTCGTCCGGGGCAGTGTCGACGCTGTGGAGTTGCTGGGCTTGCCCCCGAACTTCGCCTGGAAGCCCCAGGCCCTGTTCAAGTCCCGGGGGCTCCGGGGTAGAGGCCGGCGCGGAAGGTGAACGAGACGAGCTGCGCTCGATCGCGGGCGCCGACCTTCGTCATGGCCCGCACGGCGTGCGTCTTCACAGTCAACGGCGAGACGTGCAGCTGGGCCGCGATCTCGTCGTTGCCCAGACCGCTCGCGACGAGCACGATCACGTCCCGCTCCCTGGGGGTCAGGGCGTCGAAGCGCCGCAGCAGCTCCCGGTCGACGACCGGCGGCGGATTGTGGGTCATGTGGCCGATGAGCGCGGCGGTCGCGACCGCGGAGAGCGCACCGCCTCCGGCGACGACCTCGGTGATGCCGGCGACGAGTTCGGCGGGGCTCACGGTCTTGCTCAGGAAGCCGTTGGCGCCCGCGCGGAGGGCGGCGAGCACGATGTCGTCCTGGTCGAAGGTGGTCAGGACGATCACCCGCAGCTTCTCGGGCGGGTGTTCTTTGCGGATCCGGCGGGTGGCCTCGACACCGTCGATGCCGGGCATCCGGATGTCCATCAGGACCAGGTCGACGGGGTGGGCTCGGAGGAAGGGCAGGGCCTGGAGCCCGTCGGAGAGGTCGCCGGCGACGACCAGATCCGGGTCGAGCCGCAGCATCGCCCGGATGCCGGCGCGGATTTCGTCCTGGTCGTCGACGATCAGAATGCGCGTCATCGCAGGGCCGCTCCCAGCGGGCTGAACTCGGCACGGACCCGGAAGCGTTCGCCGTCGTTGTCGATCGTCAGGCGTCCGCTGGAGGACTCGACGCGTTCGCGCATGCCCACGAGCCCGAGTCCGCCGCCCGGGCTGGAGCCGGGGGACGGCTGGCCGACGCGGTTCTCCACGGTGACGCAGATCCTGCCGTCGCGTTCGTGCACATCGACTGTCGCCGTCCCCTGTCCGTGCCGGTGGGCATTCGTCAGCGCTTCCTGGACGACCCGGTAGACGGTCACGCCGACGCTGGGCTCCACGAAGACGGCGGGGACGTCGATCGAGGGCCGGATGTCCAGGCCGATGCTCTCGAAGGAACCGATGAGCCCTTCCAAACTGCTCAGCGCGGGGATCGGCCGGAGCGCTTCAGCCTCTGACGCGTCGTCCGTGCGGCGCAGGAGCGTGAGAATCCGCTGCGTCTCGACGACCACGGTGCGCGCGGCGGACCTGGCCGAGACGAGGGCCTGCCGGGACGCGTCGGAGCCCTCGGGGAGTCCGATCTCCGCGACTCCCAGATGCATGCTCAGCATCGCGACCTGGTGGCCGACAACGTCGTGCAGGTCCCGGGCGATCCGCAGCCGCTCCTCGACCACCCGCCGAGTGGCTTCGATCTCGCGGGTGGCGATGGCGCTCGCGGCGCGTTCGGCCAGCATCCACCACCGGTCGCGGTGGATGCGCAGTGCCGCCCCGGTCGCTCCGCCTGCGATGGCCGAGAAGAGGGCGGCGGCGCCCACGACGGCGCCGCCGCGGAAGCCTCCCACCGTCATGAACGCTCCCAGGAAGGACGCCGCCACGACGGCGATTCCGATCAGGGCCTGGCGTCCCCGGAAGGTGACCGAGAACAGCACGAGGACGGCCATCATCCACACCGACAGGGGATCCCGGCCCACGGCGGTGACGGCGAAGGACGCCGCGCTCGTGACGACCAGGCCGGCCCACGGCCACCGCCACGACAGGGCGACACCACCGCCGGCGAGCAGCACGGCGAGGGACGTCGGCCAGTCCGAACCCCGCACCAGCACGGCCACGACCTGGCCGGCGAACACCAGCGCGGCCACGGTGTAGGCGGCGAGATGCAGCACCTCGGGGCGGCGGATCCACAGGGGAGTCGCGGTCCTTTGGTGATCGTCCTGCGGCTGGGCCATGGCTTGATTCTCGTTCACGTGTGCCGCGGTCGCGTACTTCGAACGATGTAGACGCGAACCCGGTTGGCGGGGCTGCGGGGCCTTGGCGGAGAACTACTTCGTTCGAAGTACGTGGCGCCGGCCGAAGACGCCGAGACTCCTTTTGCAGGGCAGCGGCCAACCGGGCTGCCGCACCTCCGTGTCCCCGTCCCCACCGAAACCCTACGGAGCAGCCATGACTCTCACCGCCACATCCGACCAGGCCACCTCGGCTCCCACCCTGCGCCGGCTGTACATCGTCCGCTTCGTCTTCGCCGCGTTGTGGGCGGCGCTCCTGGCCTCGCTCGGCCCCGATCTCAAGCCTGCGACGAAGATCCTGCTGTTCCTCTATCCCGCTTTCGACGTGGCGGCGGCCATCGTCGACGCCAAGACTTCGCGGACCACACGCTCCACCAAGGCCCTCTACGCCAACATGGCCATCAGCACCGCCGCCGCGATCGGCCTGGCCATCGCCGGCACCGCTGGCACCGCTGGCGCCTCCGGGACCGCCAACGCCCTGCGCGTCTGGGGAGCCTGGGCCATCGCCGCAGGCCTGGTCCAACTCGCCGTGGCGCTGCTGCGCCGCTCGATGGGCGGCCAGTGGCCCATGATCCTCAGTGGCGGCATCTCGGTACTGGCCGGCGCCTCGTTCCTCGCCGACTCGGCCAAGACTGATCCCTCGCTGAAGGTGCTCGCGGGCTATGCGGCGCTCGGAGGTATCTTCTTCCTCGTGTCCGCCCTCCGACTGCCCCGCGCCGCTCGATGACTATGAGATGACTGTGAACAGCGAGATCGCACGCCGGGTACGCGATCTGGACGCGGACTCGACCGAGACCGCGGAGGACGCTCAGCACGCGTTGACGGCCATGGGGCCCGACGTTCTGGACGACGTGATCGCCGCGGTTCCCGGCATGGGCCGGTTCGGACAGTTGTGCGCGATTGAGATCTTCACTGCCTTGGGTGACCCCAGGGCTGCGGACATCCTCATCAGCCTGCTGAACAGCGAGAGCGACACCGTCCGACAGTGGGCCGCCGAGGCTTTGGGTGAACTCGCTGTCGAGCGTGCCGTACCAGCCTTGGCGAGGGCCTATGAGGCATTTCGGCAGCGCGGCGAGTCACCGGACCATAGCGAAGGCGAGGGGATCCGCTGGGCCCTGACCCGACTCGGAGCTCGTCGTGTCGTGCTTCCGCCGCGGTCGGCGGCG
Source organism: Catenulispora sp. EB89 (assembly GCF_041261445.1). Lineage (NCBI taxonomy): Bacteria > Bacillati > Actinomycetota > Actinomycetes > Catenulisporales > Catenulisporaceae > Catenulispora > Catenulispora sp. EB89. The sequence continues at coordinate 60,628 of NZ_JBGCCU010000003.1, read as the reverse complement.
CTGCGCGTCAGCAGCGGCGACGAAGCGTATCCGTTGTGGCCCATGGTCCACCTGTCCGAGATCGTCGAAGACCTCGCGGCGCACAGCCAGGCGGTGCTGTACTTCCAGATCTGGCAGATCGGCACCGACGGACGGCGGTTCTGGCACGGCGCGTCCGACGTCGACTGGGACCTCGACCGTAGCTGGACGTGGGACCGGAACGTCGCGCATTGCCGCGACTGGGCGTTGCTGGCTGCCGAGGCGGTCGACACGGCCCCTGGCCTCGTGGCGTCGATCAGCTGGATCGGCGCCACCGATCTGTGATCGTCTCGCGCGCGGCCTCCTACGCGAGCCGGGCGATGAGATCGAGGATCGGCGGCAGCTTCTAGGGGACATCGAGCGGAGGCAGCCAGTGGTCCTCATCCCAGCGCTGCTCAAGCCGGGAGATCTCGACTCGCTGCAACGTGTACTGCAACAGTTCAGGACTCCAGGTAGTCAGATGCCGCCCCAGCGACGCGAGCGCAGCCGCCGCTTCTTCAAAGTCCAAACCGTCGCCGTCCATAACGGCCGTGACCGTCGCCCCGCCGGAGTAGCAGATGGTGTGGTGCTCGAGCACCTTGCGAGCGGGCGCGACTCGGCCCGCCGCCGGGCCGACTACGTCGCCCGCGCTGAGAGCGACCGCGAAGACCGATGTCCACCCCTCGGTCATGGCCGAAGACAAGGCATTGACGAAATGCTGCCGACGTTCCACCTCGGGCTCCGGCCCGGTGATGTTGATTCGACCCAGGTATGGCACGTCGTTCCCTTTCGCCGCGGGCTCCGTAGTCGCGTGACCGGATCGTAGCGATGGCAGTCTTGGGACGACGGATTTAACGGCATGCCACCGACAGCCCTCTTTTCACAGGCGTCCGGGCTGAGCCTGACCTGGGACTAAGGCCCCTGATGGGCGGCCCACGACGTCTACGTCTTCCGGCAGGAGAAGAAGTGGCTGCATCACCCGGTCTTCGGGGCGCTGGACCTCGACCACGAGACTCTGCAGCTGCCGACCGAAACCGGCCAGACCCTCGCCGTCTACAGCGCCGAGCCCGGCAGCCGACCGCAGACGCGTTGGCGCTGCTGGCGAGCTGGAGCGCGACACCTGAACCCTCCGACGACCCCGCCGAACCGGCCGACCGCACCGCTTGACCGTTCGGGGTGGTGGAGCCGCGGTTGGGAGTCCCTGCCGTTACCCCTTTCGAGCGTGACTCCCACGTCGTCGGGATCGCCGGTTGAGTAGTGGTCGGAGCGAGATTCAACACCTGCCGCCTCAAGAACGGGCTGAGTGAGCAAGAGCTGGCCGAGGCCATCACCCACCTGGCCTTCTACGCCGGATGGCCGAGCGCGATGACCGCGATCAACCAGTTGCACGCGATCGTTGAGCAGCCCGCCGCCGAGTAGCCGACTTCTGTTCCAAGCCAACGATCCCCCGACGAAGAGAGAAGAGCGCCACCATGGAGATCCTCAAGCGCCCCGCGACCATGAAGCTGCCCGCGGAGATGTTCACCGGCGATGCCTGGGCGGATGTGATCTACCGCGGCGACGATCCCTCCCGGGTCCGGACGAACATGGTCCGCTTCGCCCCCGGCGCCCGCACCGCGTGGCACTCCCACGGGCTGGGCCAGACCCTGTACATCGTCGAGGGCATCGCGCTGATCCAAGCCCGCGGCGGCGAGATCGTCGAAGCCCACCCCGGCGACGTCGTGTTCACCCCGGCCGGCGAGGAGCACTGGCACGGCGCCGCCCCCGACCGGTTCATGGCGCACCTCGCGCTGTGGGAAGGCGACGAGGTCGCCTGGCTCGAGCACGTCACGGACATCGAATACAACGGCCCGCGCCGCAGTACCCGCTGACGGCGCGTACCAGGTAGCACCAGGCCACGCCAGGAACGACCTGCCGCTCAAACAGGCCGCCGAGGCCTATCGCGCCATGGACGAGCGCCGCGCCATCAAGGAGAGTCTTCAACGAATCCGACCTACAGCTTCGAGAACCAGAACGTGCTCGAAGGACAGGCCGAAGCCATGGCGGAGATCACGAAGCAGCAGCCCATCGGCCGAAATTGAATCCCCGGCGCGCGCGGGCCGTTTGGCGAGATACGGACACATCTGCATCGCGGCCACCGCGGTCCGCGATGATGGACGGGTCAAGGCGACTTCCCCGATCCGCACCGAACCCGCCCACGAACTCGAACCTGCCCACGAACTCGAACCCGCCGTCGAACTCGAACTCCCTGAGGAGCTGTGTTGCCCGCTGAGGCCCTTCCCGCCGAGCTGCGACGCGCCATCGTCCAGATCGCTCGGACCCCGCGTCTGTTGGTTGCCTGCGACTACGACGGCACGCTTGCCCCCATCACGTTGAATCCGGAGGAGGCCCGGCCGCTTCCGGAGTCGGTCGGCGCGCTCCGGTCCCTGGCTTCGCTGCATGAGACGACCACCGTGGTCATCTCCGGCCGCGCCCTGCGTGACCTGGCCACGCTGTCGCGGCTGCCGGCCGAGGTGCACCTGGTCGGCAGTCATGGTTCGGAGTTCGACATCGGCTTCGTCCACGCCATCGAGCCGGGGCCCCGCGAGCTGTTCCACCGCCTGCAGGCGGAGCTTGAGAGGCTGGTGCTCGACGTGCCGGGCGTGACGTTGGAGGTCAAGCCCGCCAGCATCGCGGTGCACGTCCGCCGGGCCGAGTACCAGGCGGGTCGCAGAGTCCTGGCTGAGGTGCACCGTGGGCCGTCCACCTGGGAGGGTGTGTCGACCACCGATGGCAAGGAGGTCGTCGAGCTCGCGGTCATCCGCACCGACAAGGGCGAGGCGCTGGACTTCATGCGCCATCAGGCGGGCGCGACCGCGACGGTCTTCCTGGGCGACGACGTCACCGACGAGAAGGCGTTCGCGCGGCTGGCGGGCCCGGATGTCGGCATCAAGGTCGGAGAAGGCGAGTCGCTGGCCACCTACCGTGTCCCGGAGGCCGCGGACGTCGCGCTCCTGCTGGCGTTCCTGCTGGAGGAGCGGCGGAACTGGCTCTACGGGGAGTCCGCGATGCCGATCGAGCGGCTGTCGATGCTCGCCAACGAGCGGTCGGTGGCGCTGCTCACCCCGGACGCCAGACTGACCTGGCTGTGCCACCCGGGCCCCGACGCGCCCGCGGTGTTCGCCGATCTGCTCGGCGGACCGGGTGCGGGGTGCTTCTCGATCAAGCCGAACCGCAACGGCCTGCCGCTGGGCCAGCGCTACCTTCCGAACACCATGACCGTCGAGACCCGCTGGTCACGCCTGCTGGTCACCGACTACCTCGAACCGTACAGCCCGCCGCACCAGACGAACCTCGTGCGGGTGATCTCCGGGGAGGCGCCCGCGGAGGTGACGTTCGCGCCGCGTCCGGAGTTCGGCGGGGTGCCGGTGACGCTGGTCGCGGAGGACGGCGGCCTGCGCGTGGTCGGCACGTCGGAGCCGTTCGTGCTGCGCTCTCCCGGCGTCGCCTGGACGATCACTTCGGACGGTCAGCATGAGACGGCCTCCGCCCTGGTCCAGCCCTCGCCCGGGAATCCGATCGTGCTGGAGCTGCGGTGCGGCTCGACCGAGCTGGACGATCACGAACTGCCCGAGTTGCAACGGCGGGACCATGCGGGCAGGTATTGGGCTGACTGGGCCTCGAAGCTCAGTCTTCCCGGAGTCCAGACCGATCTGGTGCTGCGCTCGGCGCTGACGCTGCGGGGTCTGGTGAACGCCGACACCGGCGCCGTGCTGGCCGCGGCGACGACGTCGCTGCCGGAGGACATCGGCGGCGTCCGCAACTGGGACTACCGCTACTGCTGGATCCGCGACGCCGCGATGACCGTGCGCGAACTGGTCCACCTGGGATCGGTCGAGGAGGCCGAAGGCTACCTGCGCTGGCTGCACGGGGTGCTGGACACCCTCGCGGGCCCGGAGTGGCTGCACCCGCTGTACACGCTGGCCGGCACCGTGATCGGCGCGGAGGCGGTGATCGAGTCGCTGCCGGGCTACGCGGGGTCGCGTCCGGTGCGGGTGGGGAACCTGGCCAACCACCAGGTGCAGCTGGACGTGTTCGGTCCGGTGGTGGAGCTGGTGCGGACCCTGGCCGAGGCGCGCGGAGGACTGCGGGACGAGGACTGGCGGCTGGTGCAGGCGATGGCCGAGGCGGTCTCGCGCCGCTGGAACGAGGCCGACCACGGGATCTGGGAGGAGCGCCACACGCCGCGGCACCGGGTCTACTCGCGGGTGATGTGCTGGGTGACCATGGACCGCGGGGTCACCCTCGCCCGCGACTACGGCCGCGAGATCCCGGCGGGCTGGGAGGCGCTGCGCGACGAGATCCGGTCCGACGTCCTGGAGAACGGCTGGAACGAGGAGGTCCAGGCGTTCACCACCGCCTACGACGGCACGGACCTGGACGCCGCCTCGCTGTTCGTCGGACTCAGCGGGCTGATAGACCCGGCTGACGAACGATTCCAGCAGACGGTGACGGCCATTGAGTCAGAACTTCGCAGCGGGTCGACGGTGTATCGCTACCGACGCGACGACGGCCTGCCCGGCGGCGAGGGCGGATTCCACATCTGCGCGGCCTGGCTGATCGAGGCCTACCTCCTCGCCGGCCGCCGCGACGAGGCCGTGGAGCTGTTCACCGAGATCGTCAGCGCCGCCGGACCGACCGGTCTCCTGCCCGAACAGTACGATCCGATCGCCGAACGATCGCTGGGCAACCACCCCCAGGCCTACTCCCACATCGGGCTGATCCGCTGCGCGAACCTTCTGGCGGCCGGATAGCCGGCAGCGTCCATGATGCGGCCCCGCATCTGTCCACGGGCTATAGCCGCGCTGTTCGGCACATCGCGAGTACGAGGTCTGTTTGCTGGCGAGTCAGGTGTGCGCTCAGGTTGTCGGGGGGTAGGTGCTGATTTCCGGTCAACGCGGCGGCGAGCTTGATCAGTATGCGTTGTCCGGTGCTCCAGCCCGGTTCGGCCAGGATGCCGTCCCAGTTGATGGCCCCGTCGGCGTGTTGGTGGCGGGTGAAGCGTTCGTCGGTGGTGATCTGCGGGGCGCCGTTGAGGAACACCGTGAGCACAGTCGGTCGGGCGCATGGTGCGGTGGTCTCGGCCAGCGTGAGTGTGGCTGTCACAGCGGCTGCCCTCCTTCGGGGGCGGCGTCGGTTGGTGGCAGCGCGGTCGGCGTGCTGAACCAGCTGGCGGCGGTCGCCAGGGCTGCGGTCTGGTAGCGCAGGGCGGCGGTGGCGGCGGTCAGTTCGGCGGTGGCGCGGCGTAGTGCGTGGAGGTTGTCGGGCGTGGGGTTGGCGGTGGCATCGCCGGTGGCTACGGTCACGGCGCGGCCGGCGGCGGTGAGGGTGTTCGTGGCGTGCGACAGGTGGGGCGCGTACTGGTAGACCTCGGCGGGCAGGTGCTGGCAGGCCAGAACTGTGTCGGTGTGGGAGCGGGTGGCTTCGTGGGCCTCGCGGGAGGCGTGGACGGCGGCCTCCAGCGCGGGCAGCAGATGATGGCGGCTGCTCATGGTGGGAACGGCGAGCATCGAAACGGTCATGGTGGTCACGGGAGTGTTGTCGCGGTCGGGCGTGGGGCTGGTGGTTGAGCGGCTGGTGCGGCCCGTTGGTCGGGTGGGCCGCACCGCGTGTGTGCTGTGGCCGTAGTTGTTGTTACACGGCGTGGGCCAGGCGGTCGGTGAGCAGTTTCGCGAAGCGGGCGGGGTCGGGCAGGGCCGGGTCGTCGGGGTTCGTGGTGTGGGCGTCGCGCAGGCCGGTGAGGTGGTGAGGCGAGACGACAGCCGGGCCTGCCGCGTGATGGGATGTGCCCGCCGGCCGTTGGTGGGTCGGGTTCAGGCGGTGTCGGCGGGTTCGGGCATACCGAACAGCGGCGGCCAGTCCGTGGGCAGTTGCAGCAGTACCTGGGCCATCAGGTCGGGACCTGCGATGTCGGCGACCACCGACAGCACCGCGCCGATGTCCCACAGCGCCGTGGCCTCGGTGGCGCCTTCGATCCAGGCGGCGGTGGCGCGTACGAAACGCTCGGCGTTCAGCGGCTGGGCGGCCGGCAGCGGGTTGAGCAGGATCAACGCGAACGTCTCCGGCAGCGACGCGGCCAGCTGAGCCCGGGTACGGCCGATCAGGTGCGCGCCCAGAAGTGCCAGCACCACCCGGGCGGCTCGGTCCGCCTCATCAGGGCTGCGGTATTCACCGCGATCGATCACCTGCTCCATGAACGACTCGAAACGCACCATGATCAACCCTCCTGTCCTGGATGGAACGTGTCCGGTGGTGCTTACGTGCCGGGCCGGCGGCTGCGGTCGGAGGCGGCGCGGACCTCGGCGATGCTGGCGTCCAGGGCCCCGACCTGCTCGGCCAGGCCCGGATGGCCGGAGGCCAGGTGGCCTCGGGTGTCGGCCAGCGGCCCCAACAGGTCCGCGGCGTCGTCGCGGCCCAGGGCGGTGTGCAGCGCGGCGAGGTCTTCGTCGGCGCGCTCGCCCAGGTCCGTCAGGGCGCCGATCTGCCCGGCCAGCTGGCGGAGCCCGGCGGCGTTGTCCCGGGCCCACCCGGCGACGGCCTTGTCGCCGGCCCGCCGGTCCCGCTCGGCGGCGACCCGCTGGTCTCCGGTGCCTTCGGCTCCGTCGGCGGCGGGGCGCAGCCGCAGGTAGCGTCGTTCGGCGGCCTGCCGGCTGGCCACGCCCAGGGCCGGGGCCAGATCGGCCCAGCTGGTGTTCAACGCCCGGGCGGCTTCGATCAGCTGCGGCTCCCAGCCGGCTATCTCCGTACGCAGCTCGCGCAGCAGCGTCAAGGCGCCCAGCACCTGGTTCGCGCTCAACCCCGCCGGCGCCGGGGCTCCCAGAAGGCCGGCCGGGGCGTGCATCGCCTGCATCGCTGCGGCGATCTGTCCCAGGGCGGCGCCGGTGTCGAACCCGGCGTCCCCGGGCGCGGCCTGGCTGTTCGGTGCTTCTTTCATCGCGTCATCTCCTAGGCGACGCCATCACTTGTCGTCGTTCCGATGACATGCTATACCGGTGTCTGTCAGCGAGTCGACCCCAATGGTCGACCACTCACCTGGAGGTGACCCCCATGTTGATGCGCACCGACCCGTTCCGTGACCTGGACCGCATCGCCCAGCAGCTGCTCGGGACCACCGCCGCGGGCACCTGGTCCCGCCCGAACCCGATGCCCCTGGACGCCTGGCGCGAGGGCGAGGAGTTCGTGGTCTGCTTCGACCTGCCCGGCGTGTCCCTGGACGCCATCGACGTCGACGTCGAACGCAACGTACTCACCGTCAAGGCCGAGCGTCGTCCCACCGCCCTGGGCGAGGCGAAGGTGGAGATCTCCGAACGGCCCCTGGGCGCGTTCTCCCGCCAGCTGTTCCTCGGCGACACCCTCGACACCGAGAACATCAAGGCCGACTACGACGCCGGCGTGCTCACCCTGCGCATCCCGGTCGCAGAGAAGGCCAAGTCCCGCAAGGTCGAGATCACCACCTCCGGGGAGAAGAAGGCGATCAACGCCTGACCCGAGCGGCGGGCCGAAAGACACGCCACCCACGTCTTCCGGTGGCCGCCCCCTCTCCGGCGGTCACCGGAAGAACGGCCTGGCCGACGCAGCCGGTCTTCGGCCCATGCACCGGACGGAGCACACCTCGCCCGACTGCTCGCGAAAATCTATAGCCAGCGATGTAGACATCCGCGATCTGTGTGGGTATGGTTTCTGTCGTAAGCACAGCAGTCGACAAGGCGCGACAGACACGAACTGGCGCGAGCAAGACGGCAAAGCAAGACGGCAATAGGGTTCCGAAACCAGCAGTACAGGTGCAGGAACCGACAGCCGGGAAGAGCCCGGAGCTGCCGAGCAGTACCGCATGTGTAGTACCCGGTCAGTACAACCCGTAGGAACAGGAGGCAACGCCATCAGGATCGCCCGGACGGCACATTCGTGTCCGGGTGGGCACTTCAGGCCCCGGATTGGAAGGTGGTCCCCGGTCAGCAGTCCGAGATCCCCGCGCCACGGCACAAGACCAGCGCGGAAAGTAAGCCGACGTCACGTCGGTAGGTAGATGGTGTTAATTCCTCAGGGCCCGGTGCCGTACGGCACCGGGCCCCTTACCGCGTTCCGGCGCAGATGAGGTGCAAGTGACAGGCAGTATCGATCCCACTCCGGCCGACCGGCTGGACGATGACGACTACCCGGCCTACACCATGGGCCGAGCCGCCGAGATGATCGGCACCACCCCCGCCTTCCTGCGAGCCCTGGGCGAAGCCAAACTGATCGTCCCGCTGCGCTCCGAAGGCGGCCACCGCCGCTACTCCCGCTACCAGCTGCGCCTGGCCGCCCGCGCCCGCGAACTCGTCGATACCGGAACCCCCATCGACGCCGCCTGCCGCATCATCGTCCTGGAAGACCAGCTGCAAGAAGCCCAGCGGCTCAACGAGCAAATCCGCCAAGGCGCCCAAGCAAGCCCCGCGTAGTTCCACAGCAGAAGACGTTCGTCTTGGTTGGCGGTCGACGCCGCGGAAGCCGTAGGTGCACTTCGAATTCAAAGCAGTAGGATCGTCTTCCCGGGCATGTCGATCGCGTCCGGGAGGTGTTGTTCGATCCGCTGTCCGGTGAAGACCTCACTGCCCGGGCCCATATGCGCGCCGCGCCGCCACGGTCTGCCAAACCTCGCGACGGACGCAGCCGCACCCACCGAAAAGGCGGACGAGGCGATGGACCGGGTACTGCTGGCGGACTTTCTCCGGGCCCGCCGCGAGGCTCTGCAGCCGGAGGACGTCGGGCTTCCCCGTGGCTCCCGGCGTCGTGCCGGTGGGCTGCGCCGCGAGGAGGTCGCGGTGCTGGCCGGCATGTCGGCCGACTACTACAGCCGGATCGAGCAGCAGCGCGGTCCGATGCCGTCAGAGCAGATGCTTGACGCCCTCGCGCGCGGGCTGAAACTCAGCCCGAGTGAGCGGGAGCACTTGCTCGCTCTCGGCGGGCACTCGGCTGTCCGGCGTGTCCTGCGCGACGAGCGAGTCAGTCCCGCCATGCAGCGCATCGTCGAGCGTCTGGCCGACACGCCCGCGATCGTGTTCTCCCAGTTCGGCGAGGCGTTGCTGCAGACCAGCGGGGCGGTTGCCCTGTTCGGTGACTACACCCGTTTCAGCGGCATGTCCCGCTACCTGGTCTATCGCTGGTTCGCCGATCCGGCGCAACGTGCCATCTATCCACCTGAGGATCACGACCTTCGCGGCAGGGTCTTCACCGTGGATCTGCGGGCGGTGTACACGGCCGACCCCGCGGGCACGGCCGGCGAGATCGTCGAGGCGCTGCTGGCGGTCAGCCCCGAGTTCGCCGAGGTCTGGCGCCGGCACGAGGTGGACGTGACCCACCATCACGAGCTCAAGCGCTACCTGCACCCGGAGCTGGGCGAGCTGGAGATGTACAGCTGGCGGCTGATGGATCCCGACGAGAGCCAGGACTTGCTGGTCTTCATGGCCGAGCCCGGTTCCCCGAGCGAGGAGAAGCTTCAGCGCCTGACCATCGTGGACGGCGGCAGTGTCGCGCCGGTGATCTGAGCGTCCGTTTCGGCGCTCGTCGGTGCTCGTCGGCGTCGGCACGGCAGCCCGCTTCCCGGACCGGTTGTCCAGGGACAAGTTGTCCGTGGACAAGGTGGCCCTTCATCCGGTTCCTGGTTCGCGCCATGCTTGACCCATCGGACGCCGCAGCGCTGGTAGAACACCAGATTCTCCTGGTCTTCACGCCTGCGGGTCATTCACAAGCCAGGCTTGCTTCAGATTCGAAGCATGCTATGGTCGGCAAGTGCTTCGAAAACGAAGCACATGTCGGAGGAGAGAAGAGAGTTCGTGATGAAGGCAGTGCGTTTCCACGAGTACGGCGACCCGACCGTCCTGCGCTACGAGGACGTCGAGCAGCCCACCCCCGGACCCGGCCAGGCTTTGATCAGGGTCGCCGCGACGTCCTTCAACGGGGTCGACGGCAACATCCGCGCCGGGTTCATGCAGGGGCCGATCCCGGTGACGCTCCCGCACACCCCGGGCATCGACGTGTCCGGCACGATCGCCGCGCTCGGCGCGGGCGTCGCGGGTTTCGAGGTCGGTGACCAGGTCGTCGGGTTCCTGCCGATGACGGAGGCCGGTGCGTCCGCGGAATACGTCGTGGCCCCCGCCGATATCCTCGCGTCGGCGCCCACCGGCGTCGCCTTGGCCGACGCCGCGGCGCTGCCGACCGTCGGCCTCACCGCGTGGCAGGCGCTGTTCGACCACGCGAAGCTCACGGCGGGCCAGCGCGTGCTGATCAACGGCGCGGGCGGGGCGGTCGGCGGCTACGCCGTGCAGCTGGCCAAGAGCGCCGGCGCGTACGTGATCGCCACGGCGAGCCCGCGCAGCAGCGACCGAGTCAAGGCCGCCGGAGCGGACGAGGTCATCGACCACATCACCACCGCGGTCGACGCGGCGACAAGCCCGGTCGACGTGGTGCTCAACCTCGCGCCGATCGAACCGGCGCAGCTGGCCGCGCTGCTCGACCTGATCCGACCGGGCGGTGTCCTGGTGAACACCACCGTGTGGATGCCCGCGCCCAGCGACGAACAGCGCGACGTCCGCGGCATCGACCTGTTCGTCCGCAGCGACGCGCAGCAGCTGGCGCACCTCGTGGAGCTGGTCGATAGCGGCGAGCTGCGTGTCGAGGTCGCCCGGCGGGTCCCGCTGGCCGAACTGCCGGCCCTGCACGCCGACGCCGCCGCCGGCAACCTGCCCGGCGGCAAGGTCGTCGTCCTCGCGCCTGATGCCTGATGCCTGATGCCTGATGCCAACCTGACCGACGCTCGAAGGAGGACCACAATGCTCCCCGCTGACGACCCGTCCCGTTCGTTGACCGTGGCGAACCCCGACGACCCGAGCACGACCTACATCTCGCTGGTGGGCAACACCTACGCCATGCTGATCACCGGCGAGCAGACCGACGGCCGATACTGCCTGATCGACATGCGCGTCCCCGACGGAGGCGGTCCGCCGCCACACCGCCACGACTTCGAGGAGATGTTCACCATCCTCGAAGGCGAGATCGAGTTCACCTTCCGCGGCGAGAAGCACACCGTCCACGCCGGGTCGACGATCAACGTCCCGGCCAACGCGCCGCACAACTTCCGCAACGTCTCCGGCGCACCGGCCCGCATGCTGTGCATGTGCACCCCCGCCGGCCAGGACGAGTACTTCATGCGCATCGGTGACGTCGTCGCCGGCAAGGACACGCCGCCGCCGCAGCTGTCGCAGGACGAGCTCGCACAGCGCCGCCGCCTCGCGGCCGAGCTGGCCGAGACCTACCGAAGCGAATTCCTGTAGCTCACCTCGTAGTAACGGAAGTCAGCAGACGACGTCTGCTAGTGGTTTCGGTTTTCCGTGTTCGAGCGAACGCGCTGGCCACCTGGTGTTTTACGCAGCAGCCCGGCCATCACCGGGGTAGCACGTTCGGGTCCGGTGAGCGCTTCGAGGCGTTGGTGCGCGAGCTGGCCCGCCCGATGAGCGAGCAGGCCTTCCGAATTCTCGGTGACCGGGCGCACGCTGCCGGCCGTCGTTTCACACGGTATCCCTCGAGCCCGGCAGCGTCCGGCAACGTCCGGCAGAGCAGTATCTGCCGGGAACGGGCTGGACAGCGTGCCCGCGATACGGCGTGAGGCGTCAGTGCGTGCGTACGTGCGTTCGCCGGCGGCGGCAGGGTCCACCGGCCTGTGCCGGTGTCAGAGGCCTGGCAGCCGGGTCTCCGGCTGGTGCGACACCGTGCACGATGCTCGCCGGCCAGATACGGCGTAGGGTGGAGCCGTTGCTCGGGACCCCGGTGGCTGTCTGCTCGCCGCCGTGACCGTATCCCGGATCAGAAGGCATCGTGATGATGCCTCACCTGTTCATCTCCTCGACGAGTGCCTTGGTGTCGTGCGCATGCACGGCGCCATCGACTCGGTCAATGAGCTGATTCTCCGACGCGGGCGCTGCGGGTTTGCTCGTTGCCCGAAACCTGATCTGTACCTGATCTGTCGGCGCTCGCGCGTCGAGGGTTCGGACCCTACGCACTTTGAGGAACGTGAGTGTGTTGGTCGACATCGCTGACGATCGCCAGAACGCCTCCCCGAGTCCGGGCTCAGCGGATCTTCCCGCAACCGGACCGCCACCTGTGCCCGATACCGGAGGTGAGATTCCTGACAAGCGCGAGTTCGGTCTGCCGACGGCCACTGCGCTCGTCGTCGGAACGGTGATCGGCACAGGCGTTTTCGCGCTGCCGAGCGCGCTGGCTGCCTATGGCCCGATCAGCCTGGTCGCGTTCGTGCTGATCACCATCGGGGCGCTCGCGCTGGCGTTGACCTTCGGGGCCCTGTCCAAGCGCGTCCCGGGCTCGGGTGGGCCGTACGTCTACGCCCGTGACGCTTTCGGCGACTTCGCCGGCTTCCTCAACGCCTGGTCGTACTGGATCACGGCCTGGGCCGGCAACGCCGCGATCGTCGTGGCGTGGGTCGGCTACGTGGAGGTGTTCTGGAACAGCGGCCACGCCAAAGCATGGTCGATCGCGATAGCGATGCTCGGCCTGTGGATCCCGGCGGTCGTCAACCTGTCGGGCGTGCGGAACTCGGGCATCTTCCAGGTCGTCACGACGGTCCTGAAGTTCATCCCGCTGCTGTTCATGGCCACGATCGGGCTGCTGTTCATCAAGTCGCACAACTTCGGGCCGTTCAACGCCAGCGGCACCTCGGCCGGCGGCGCGATCTCGGCGGCCGCCGCGATCGCCTTGTTCAGTTACCTGGGCATCGAGACCGCGTCCGTGGCGGCCGGCCGGGTACGCAGCCCGGGGCGCAACGTCGCCCGGGCCACCGTTCTCGGCACGATCGCCTGCGCTGTGGTCTACATCCTGGGCACCGTGACCGTCTTCGGGACCGTGTCCAACGCGGCGCTGAGGAAAACCAGCGCTCCCTTCACCGACTCGGCGAACGCGATCTTCGGCGGCCAGTGGGCGGGCAAGGCCGTCGCGATCGCCGCGATCATCTCCGGTCTCGGCGCCCTGATCGGCTGGACGCTGATCGTGGCCGAGATGCCGATGGCCGCCGCGCGCGACCGGCTGTTCCCAGCCGCGTTCGCCCGCACCCGCCGAGGCGTGCCCGCGTTCGGCATCATCAGCTCGACCGTCCTGGCCACAGTACTGACGGTGGTCAGCTACACCAGGTTCGACAAGGTCTTCACCACACTGGTGCTCCTGTCGGTCCTCACCGCGGTCATCCCGTATCTGTTCAGTGCCGGGGCGCAGTTGTACTGGCTGCTGACCCGCGGTCGTGACGCCCATTGGGCCCACCTGATCCGCGACTGCGGGGTGTCCGGTCTCGCCTTGGTCTTCACGTTCTGGTCGCTGGCCGGCAGCGGATACCAGGCCGTCTACTACGGCCTGTTCTGCCTGCTGCTGGGGCTGCCGGTCTACATCTGGCTCAAGGTCGGGCGCGACGAGTACGGCGAGAGCACCGTGATCCCCGTCGGCACCGTCGAGCTGCTACCCGCCTCCAGCGGTGCGTCACCACATCTCGTGTCTGCCGACGAGGACCCGCTCCAACCCGCTGCCACCGCATCCGGCCACTGACTTGCCCACCGTCATAAGGAGACTGCCGTGCCCACCACCCTCGGAGTGCATTCCGAAGTCGGCCAGCTGAAGCGGGCCATCGTCCACCGCCCCGGTTTGGAGTTGAGCCGCCTGACCCCGGGCAACCGCGAAGCGCTGCTGTTCGACGACGTGCTGTGGGTCGCTAAGGCGCGCCAGGAGCACGACACCTTCGTCCAGGTGTTGCGCGACCGCGGTGTCGAAATCCACCACTTCCACACCCTGCTCGCTGAGACCCTCGCGATCCCCGAGGCCCGGGCGTTCGTCCTGGACCGGGTCTGTACCCCGGAGCAGGTCGGGCCGACGCTGGTCGAGCCGCTGCGCCGGCTCGCCGAAGAAGCCGACGCTCCGACGCTGGCCGAACTCCTCGTCGGGGGCGTGATCCGGTCCGACCTCTCGCCGATGCAGGTCCGCAGCCTGCGTTGGCAGACACTCCGGCTGGACGACTTCGTCCTGGCCCCGCTGCCCAACACCATGTTTCAGCGTGACAACTGGGCCTGGATCTACGGCGGCCTCACCATCAACCCGATGGCCAAGGCCGCCCGGCAGCGCGAATCCCTGCACAGCCGCGCCGTCTACCGGCACCACCCGCTGTTCGCCGACGCGGAGCTCCCGGCCTATTACGGCGACGACGATGTGAGCCACCAGCCCGCGACCCTGGAAGGCGGCGACATCCACGTCCTGGGCCGGGGCGTCGTCCTGATCGGAATGGGGGAGCGCACCACCCCGATGGGCGTGGAGATCCTGGCCCGGGAGCTGTTCCGCACCCGGCAGGCCACCACCGTCATCGTGGTGGAGCTGCCGAAGTCACACATGTTCATGCACCTGGACACCGTGCTGACGATGCTCGACACCGACACGTTCGTCCGCTACCCGTACCTGGACCCGGCGGCCATGAGGACCTGGGTCATCGAGCCCGCGGACCCGCTGGAGACCTTCGAGCACGACACCGGCGGCCTGCACGTCGAACACCGCGACGACCTGTTCGCGGCCATCGCCCGGGCCCTGGACGTCGAGAAGATCAGGGTCCTGTCCGCCGCCGACGACGCCCTCGCCGCCCAGCGCGAGCAGTGGGACGACGCCAACAACTTCCTCACCGTCGCACCCGGCGTCGTGGTCGGCTACGAGCGCAACACCGTCACCAACGACATGCTGCGCGACAACGGCATCGAGGTCCTCAGCATCCCCGGCAGCGAACTGGGACGAGGCCGAGGCGGCGCGCGCTGCATGACGTGCCCCATCCAACGCGACGGCATCTGAAGCCCCGCTCGTACCGCACGCCCCTGATTCGCAGCGAAAGGACCCCTCCCGTGACCATCGCCATGACGACCCGTCACCCCGGCAGCCTGCTCAAGGAACTCGACCTGAGCAAAGCGCGGTTCCTGGCGCTGATCGCCCAAGCCGCGCAGCTGAAGCAGGCCAGGGCCGCCGGCACCGAACACCCCCGGCTGACCGGCCGCAACATCGCGCTGGTCTTCGAGAAGAGCTCCACCCGCACCCGCTGCGCGTTCGAGGTCGCCGCCCACGAGCAGGGCGCCCACGTCACCTACCTCGACCCGACCGGCTCCCACATCGGCCGCGACGAGTCGATTCCCGACACCGCACGGGTGCTGGGCCGGATGTTCGACGGCATCGAGTTCCGCGGCTACGCCCAGGACACCGTGGAGCAACTGGCCGACCACGCCGGGGTGCCGGTGTGGAACGGCCTGACCGACGCCTGGCATCCCACCCAGATGCTCGCCGACATCCTCACCATGACCGAGCAGCACCCCGGCCCGATCGAGGAGATCGCCTTCTGCTTCCTGGGCGACGGCCACAACAACGTCGCCCGCTCCCTGCTGATCACCGGTGCGCTGCTCGGCATGGACGTACGCATCGCCGCCCCGCGCTCGCTCTGGCCGCCCGACGAGGTCATCGCCACCGCTCACCGTCTCGCCGCGGACAGCGGCGCGCGCGTCCTGGTCACCGAGGACGTCGAGCAGGGTGTGGTCGGTGTCGACTTCGTCTACACCGACGTGTGGGTCAGCATGGGCGAGCCTTATGAGCAGTGGAGCACCCGGATCCCGACGCTGCTGCCCTACCGGGTCACCGAGAAGGTCATGCAAGCGTCGGGCAGGCAGGACACGAAGTTCCTGCACTGCCTGCCCTGCGTCCACGACACCACCACCAGGCTCGGTCAGCGTCTGTTCGACCAGTTCGGCCTGGACGGCGCCGAGGTCACCGACGAGGTCTTCGAGTCCGTCCGCTCGGTGGTCTTCGACCAGGCGGAGAACCGGCTGCACACCATCAAGGCGGTCATGGTCGCCGCTCTCGGGCGGGACTGACATGCGCATCGTGGCCGCGCTCGGTGGGAACGCGCTGCTGCGCCGTGGTGAGAAGCTCGACGCCGCGATCCAGATCGACCACATCCGGGCAGCCGCGCTGGCCCTGGCCCCGTTGGCGATGGAGCACGAGTTGCTCATCTGCCATGGCAACGGCCCGCAGGTCGGGATGCTGTCCATGGAGAGCGAGAACGACGCGTCGCTGACCCGTCCCTATCCGCTGGACGTCCTGGTCGCCCAGACACAGGGAATGATCGGGTACTGGCTGGCCCAGTGCCTGCGCAACGCCGGGGTCACCAAGCCCGTCCTGAGCCTGGTCACCCAGACGGTCGTCGACCCGGCTGATCCGGCCTTCGCCGACCCCGCCAAGTTCGTGGGACCGGTCTACACCCTTGAGCAGGCAAAACAGTTGGCTGATCGGCATGGCTGGTCCATAGCCGCCGACGGGGACAAGTGGCGGCGCGTCGTGCCCTCGCCGGCGCCGAAGCGGATCGTCGAACAGGACTCGATTACCGGGCTGCTCCGGGATCAAGCAGTGGTCATCTGTGGCGGCGGAGGCGGAGCCCCGGTGGCCGGCGACGGCTCCGGACAGCTCCACGGCGTCGAAGCGGTCGTCGACAAGGACCTCACCTCGGCCCTGCTGGCGATCGCCGTCGAAGCCGACCAACTGCTCGTGCTCACCGATGTCGCCGCCGTGATCAAGGACTTCGGCACACCGCAGGCGGCTCCCATGAGGCACTTGAGTCCTCGGGACCTGGACCGGCTGGAGTTCCCCGCTGGTTCCATGGGCCCCAAGATCGCCGCCTGCCGCCGCTTCACCGAAGCCACCGGCCGGCCGGCGGCCATCGGATCGCTCACGGAGGCGGCGGCGGTCCTGGCCGGTACCGCCGGAACCACCATCAGCGTCGACGCAGCCTGACCCGCCAACCCGGCCGGCCGGTCGCCCGGCCACACCACGGAGGCACCATGATCGAGGCACGACACCTGAGCAAGAGCTACGGCTCGACACGGGCCGTGGACGACCTGAGCTTCACGGTCGCCGCCGGGCAGGTCACCGGGTTCCTGGGCCCCAACGGCAGCGGGAAGTCCACGACGATGCGCATGATCGTCGGGCTGGACGCCCCGTCGGCCGGCGAGGTCACCGTCGGCGGGCGTGGCTACGGCAAGCTCCGATTCCCGCTGCACGAGGTCGGCGCCCTGCTGGACGCGAACGCCGTCCATCCCGGCCGCAGTGCCCGCAACCACTTGGTCTGGCTCGCCGACTCCAACATGATCCCCCGAAGCCGGGTCGACGAGGTCCTGGGAACGGTCGGCCTGAGCGAGGTGGCACACCGCCGGGCCGGCGAGTTCTCCCTCGGCATGGGACAGCGCCTGGGCATCGCCGCGGCGCTGCTCGGCGACCCCGGGGTGCTGATCTTCGACGAGCCGGTCAACGGACTGGATCCCGAGGGGATCCTGTGGGTCCGCCACCTGCTGCGCTCGTTGGCCGATGAGGGGCGCACGATCCTGGTCTCCAGCCACCTGATGTCCGAGATGGCCCTGACCGCCGACCACCTCATCGTCATCGGCCGGGGCAAGCTGCTGGACTCGGGCAGCGTCGCGGACTTCATCGAGCGTAGCGAGGGACACCATGTGCGTGTCCTGACACCCGACGCCTCCGCGCTCGCCGACCTGTTGCGGTCCAAGGGCGCGGGCGTCACCGCCGACGGCCCCGAAGGGCTCGCGGTCAAGGGCATGGAGTGCCGTGACGTCGGGATCCTCGCCGCCGGGGCCGGGCTGACCCTCTACGAGCTGTCCACCTGGCGGGCCTCGCTGGAGGACGCCTTCATGGAACTCACCGGCGAGCACGCCGACTTCCGTGCCACCACCGGCAACCCGCAACGGAGCGCGTCATGACCCAGACCCTCGTTCCCGCGACACCGGCCGCGGGTCCCTCCCGGCCGACCCCCGGGCTGCACCGGGTGTTCTTCGCGGCCTGCCGATCGGAGTGGACCAAGCTGCGTACCGTCCGCTCCACCATCTGGGCCCTGATATTCGTGGTCGTGTGCGTCGTCGGTGTCGGGACCCTCCTCATCGCGCTCACGGTGAGCCGCTGGGACCATCGCCCGTTCCTGGAGGCGGCGGGTTTCGATCCGCTGCTCTACAGCTTCGCCGGGGTCAACCTGGCCCAGCTGGCCGTCGGAGTCCTGGGCGTGCTGGTCATGACGTCCGAGTACGCCACCGGCGCGGTCAAACTGACCTTCGGCGCGACGCCGCAGCGGCGCCTGGTGCTCGCCGCCAAGGTCACGACGTTCAGCGCGGTGGTCGCCGTGGTCGCCCTCGTCTCCTGCGTGCTGACGTTCCTGATCTGCCAGGGGATGCTGGCCTCGAAGCACGCCGGCCTGTCGATCACCGATCCCGGCGTCGCGCGCGCCGTGGCCGGCGGAGCCCTGCACCTGGTCTTGATCGGGGCCGTCGCCGTGGGCGTCGGCGCCATCTTCCGGCGCACCGCCGGAGCGATCGCGGTGCTGTTCGGTGTGCTCTTGATCCTGCCCGGTCTGGTCAGTCTGCTGCCGTCGCCCTGGAACGACACCATCGTCAAGTTCCTGCCCAGCTCGGCGGCGCAGGCGATGTCCGCCGTGATCCACTTCCCCCAGCTGCTGGGACCCGGCGCGGGCCTGGCCGTCATCTGCGGGTACACCGCCTTGACGCTCGGCATCGCAGCCTTCGTCCTCGTACGCCGTGACGCCTGACGGCGCAGTGCGCCTCGTTCCGAGGCCGTGGCCGACCCATGCGACCGGCTGATCGCCGAATCAGATCGAAGGGCCGTCCTGGGCAGGCGCCACGGCCACGGCGAGCGTGTCCTGGGCCGCGGCGGCTGGAAACGCCAAGTCGAAGACCGTGGTTCGCACCAGGGCGATGGCCTGGTCCAGCGCGTCGATCGCGGCTCGGAGCCGATCGTGGACCTGGTCGCTGGCCTCCAGGGCCAGCGCGCCGTGCAGGTCCAGGCTGGCCGCGAACATGGAGTGGATCACTTGGTTGGTCAGGCCGGCGGCGATACGTTCCCGCTCGGCGTCCAGATCTCCATCGGCTTCCATCGCACTGGGCACCGACGACCCGTCCGCCTGAATGCGGAATGTCATGGTTGAGCCACCTTGCCATTGAGGCAGGCAGCACAGCGGAACCGGGACCGACGGGGTCCTGGCCTGACCGCGACTCGGCGAGGCTGCCTTTCTGTGGAGCATCTGATTTGATCCTAGGCGCACTGTATGCGCACTACAAGCCGCAACGGCAAGGGAGGGCGGCTGAGGTGCCGGATCGGCCGGCCGCGACGCTGCGACAGAGGTCCCGGATATGCCAGGACCTATGGCACTGCTCTGATACCTGCGCTGGGTGTTGTGTGGAAGGTGAGCAGAAGGCGGATACGTCTTCTGGATAGGAGTTCCCATGAGCGAGTCCACTCGCCGTGCACAGTTCCCGGCCATGCCGGAACTGAGCGACCTGACCGATCCGCTGCAGCAGCTGTTCGGCATCCGCCCGCAGTCGCCGTACGGCATCCGTATCGAGACGCACTACGAGACCGACGCCTACGTCGTCCGGGGCGAGATGCCCGGACTCGACTCCGCGAAGGACTTCGAAGTCGCCGTGACCGACGGCATGCTCACCCTGCACGCCGAGCGCAACGAGCAGCAGCAGGACCGCCAGCACTCGGAGTTCCGCTACGGCGCGTACAACCGCTCCGTGCGCCTCCCGGACAGTGCGAAGGCCGAGAAGGTCACCGCGACCTACGACGACGGCATCCTGACCGTCCGGGTTCCCCTGGACAAGCCGGTGAAGGCCGCCAGCCACAAGATCAAGGTCGCGTCTGCCAAGTAGTACCGGGTCGTACCGGGTAGTACCGGGCGTCCGCCTCGGAGTCCTCGTGACTTCTGGGCTGTGAGCCAAGACCGAACCGCCCCGCGCTCATGCGCGAGGCGGTTCGGTCTGTCCGGCAGGAGCTTAGGATCTCTCGCTGCCTCAGCGATCGGCGGTTGTGAACTGGGCAGCGCGGCGCCGGAGATGGCGAAGGCCGCGGTGCGAAAGGTCGGCCTGAGCCCTGGGCGCGCGAGTGGCCGCAGTGCGGTAGAAGATCTTCTTGCCGATCTCGATCAGGACCAGGTATCCGATGACCATGCCGGCGAGAGCTGCGAAGTACGCGGCCGGCAGCGGCTGGAAACCAAGCGTGTGGGCCAGTGGGGTGGCGGGGAGCACCGCGCCGATGGCGACCACAGTCAGCGCCGCGAGGGTCAGCGGGAGGCTGGGGTGGCTGCGGAAGAAGGGGACGCGGCGGGTGCGGATGGCGAAGATGACCAGGGTTTGGGTGGCCAGGGATTCGACGAACCAGCCGGAGCGGAACTGGGCTGGTCCGGAGTGGAAGACCCAGAGCATGACTCCGAAGGTGATGAAGTCGAAGACGGAGCTGAGCGGCCCGAAGTAGATCATGAAGCGGCGGATGAAGCCGATGTCCCAGTGCGAGGGGCGTCGCAGCTGTTCCTCGTCGACGTTGTCGGTGGGGATCGCCAGCTGGCTGGTGTCGTAAAGCAGGTTGTTGAGAAGGATCTGCGAGGGCAGCATCGGCAGGAACGACAGGAACAGCGACGCGCCCGCGGCCGAGGCCATGTTGCCGAAGTTGCTGGAGGTGCCCATCAGGACGTACTTGATGGTGTTGGCGAAGATCCGGCGGCCTTCGGCGACGCCGTCGGCGAGGACGTCGAGGTCCTTCTCCAGCAGGATCACGTCGGCGGCGTCCTTGGCGACGTCGGTCGCCGAGTCCACGGAGATGCCGACGTCGGCGGCATGCAGCGCGAGCGCGTCGTTGACGCCGTCGCCGAGGAACGCGACGCCGCCGCCGGTCAGCCGTTGGACGTGCACGATGCGGGCCTTGTCCTCGGGGCTGACGCGGGCGAACACGGTGGTGGTGGCGATCGCCGCCGCGAGCTGGGTGTCGTCGAGCTTGTCCAGGTCGGCACCGGTCAGCGCGTCACCGCGGCCCAGTCCCAGGTCGTGGCAGACCTTCAGGGCGACGGCGGCGTTGTCGCCGGTGACGACCTTCACCGCGATGCCCAGGTCGGCCAGACGGCGCAGCGCCTGGGCCGCGTCCTGCTTGGGCGGGTCCAGGAAGACGAGGAACCCGACGAGGGCCAGCCCCCGTTCGTCATCGGGTGTCACCTGGCTCATTCCGCGGACGGGCCGGGTGGCCACCGCGACGACCCGGTTCCCCGCGGCGAACTCCGCGCCCAGGGCCTCGCGCGCCGCCTCCGGGACGTTGACGCATCGGTCCAGGACGCTCTCCGGTGCACCTTTGGTCACCATGGTCGTCTGTCCCGCGCCGTCCCGGACCAGGGTCGAGGCCATCCGGCGCTCGTGGTCGAAAGGCAGCGTCGCCAGGCGCGCGTAGTCGGCCAGCGCGGGGTGCAGAGCCTGCGAGGCGGGAGACTGCCAAAGGGCCTGGTCGAGTGGATTCCCGCCCACGGCGAGTCCGTCGGCCCCCGAGTTCTCCGTGCACAACAGCCCCCAGCGAAGCACGGCCTCTGGGTTTGTTGCTCCGCCGCCGCCGGGGTCTGCGGGGATGGCGCGCTCGTAGTCGATCTTCCCCGCGGTGAGGGTGCCGGTCTTGTCGGTGAACAGCACGTCGACGTCGCCGAGGTCCTCGATGCACACGAGGCGTTTGACCAGGACCTTGCGCCGGCTCATCCGGCGCGATCCGGCGGCCAGGGAGGTGGAGACGACCGCGGGCAGCAGTTGCGGGGTGATGCCGACCGCGATGGCCAGGGAGAACAGCAGCGCGTCGATGATCGGTTTGTGCAGCACCACGTTCATCACGAAGATCGTCGTGGTCAGCGTGCCGGCGACGTACACCAGCAGCATCGAGAACTTGCGCAGCCCGACCTGGAACTCGGTGTCCAAGGGATGCGTGTCCAGGCCTGCGGCGATCTTGCCGAACTCGGTGCGCGGCCCGGTGGCCACCACGAGCCCGGTGGCGCTCCCGGCGTGGACCACGGTGCCCATCAGTGCGCACCCGGACAGCTCGGCCAGCGGGGTTCCTGCGGGAACCGGGTCGGTGTGCTTGTCGGTGGGCAGGGACTCGCCGGTCAGGACCGACTCGTCGCACTCCAGGCCGGTGACGGCCAGCAGCCGCAGATCGGCCGGGACGATGTCGCCGAGCTTCAGCTCGACCAGATCACCGGGTACGAGCGCCGTGACGTCCACCGTGCCCGGTCGGCCGTCGCGGATGACGACGGTGGTGTGGCGGATCTGGGAGTGCAGCGCCTCGGCGGCCTTCTCGGCCCGGTACTCGTTGACGAACCCCAGCCCGACCGATACCGCGACGATCACACCGATGATGACGGCGTCGCTGCGCTCGCCGACCAGGAAGGACACGGCGGCGGCGGCCATCAGCAGCCCGAGCAGCGGTGAGCGCAGCTGGTGCCAGAGCACTGCCAGCATGCGGGCCTTGTGCGAGGCGACCGCGTTCGGTCCGTACTCGGCCTGCCGCCGGTCGACCTCTTCGCCCGTCAGACCTTGCTCGGCGGTCACGCCGAGCCCGCGCAGAACGTCCGCCGTGGGCAGGAAGGCAGCTGAGGCCGCTTCGTGGACCGAAGCGGCCGGCTGCGACAGGGCGGAGGCCGTCATCGGCTCACGCCGCCCGTCTGGGTGGCGTAAGAAGGACGATCGCCAGGTGGGGAAGCCTTCGGCCTACGGTCCCCGTCAATCAAAAGGCCTGTCATGTGTCTCGCCGCCTCATGGAAGGTCGCGCGCGGCGGGAGAGCACGTGGTCTGGACAGGTCCAAGCGCGCTGCGTACTTCCAGCATCGCACGAATCGAGGACGAAAGGTACAGGTCACAGGCGTCTCGCCGGCGCATCCGGCACCGCGCGGGACTTGCCTGGCCGTGAGCTCACGGCCAGGCAAGTCCCGCGCGATGCCGGGGTCGATCAGAGTGCCCAGCGGTGCCGGGTCACGAACGGCAGCCTGGCCCACATCCGGCCCAGGCCCCAAGTGGTGCCGGCGTAGGTCAGGGCGAGGACGATCAGCACGAGGGCGTCCATGACGTGCTCGTCGACGAACGGGTTGGTGGACGAGGTCGCGGCGCCGGCGCTGGTGTGCTGGGCGAGGGGGTAGGTGGCGAGCCACATGAAGGCGACCATGAGGACGCCGGAGGCGGCGGCGACGCGCACGGCGACGCCGGCGATCATCGCGGTGCCGATGCCGAGCAGGCCGAGCATGAACAGCCAGTCGGTGACCGGGTTGCCGGCGATGGAGTGGAACGCCGACTGGAACGGCCCGACCGCGACGCCCTTCAGGAAGCCCTTGGTCGGCGATCCGCCGTGGATCCAGGCCTTGGCCGACGGCGTGGAGTAGTGCAGGCCGAACGTCTTGTCCAGGAACGCCCACAGGAACAGGAAGCCGGCGGCGATCCGCAGCACGGCCAGGGCCTTGGCCGCGTACGAGGTGATCATCGCCCCGGGGATCTCGGCGATCTCGGGGTGGACGGTGTTCACGCTGATGGGCTGCTGGCTGGTCATGGGGACTGCCTCCAATTGGTCGATAGCCTCAGGATCCTGCGGTAGACCGTTTCGCGGACGAGGCGAAGGACCCCTATTGGAGGGCCGAACTGCCCTGCTCGGGTGGCGGACGCCTCCGCGCCTCCGCACGCTGAGAACCACGGTCGCTGGTGACGGGCACCTGGTGGTCGCCGATCGGTGTCCGGCTCCTGCGATCCGTCGGATCTGCGGGGATGCAGCGCCGTCGACGGTGCTCCGATGTCAGAGCCGAAGGCCCCGTCCGCACCGGGATTCCCAAGCCGGCGTTCCCCCGCGGAAACGATCACCGAAGCCGTGACAGCTCACTGATCTTGCTTCGCCGTCGGGCCGGACGGGGCCTGGGCGCCGCCGGCCGCCGCCGTCTCGTGGGCCAGGAACGATCCGAGTTCGCCGATGGTGCTCATCAGCGGGGCGGGGAAGACGACGGTGGTGTTCTTGTCGACGCCGATCTCCACCAGGCTCTGCAGGTTGCGCAGCTGGAGCGCCAGCGGGTGGGCCATCATGATGTCGGCCGCGGTGCCCAGGGCGTCGGCGGCCAGTGCTTCGCCCTCGGCGTTGATGATCTTCGCTCTCTTCTCCCGCTCGGCCTCGGCCTGCTTGGCCATGGCTCGCTTCATGCTCTCCGGGAGCTGGATGTCCTTGAGCTCGACGAGGGTGACCACGACGCCCCATTCGATGGTGGCGACGTCCAGGATCTCCCGGATGTTCACGTTGATCCGGTCGGTCTCGGACAGGGTCTCGTCCAGTGTGTGCTGGCCGACGACCTTGCGCAGGGTGGTCTGAGCGATCTGGTTGATCGCGGCGTGGACGTTCTCGATCGCCACGACCGATTTCACCGCGTCGACGACGCGGAAGTAGGCCACAGCGGACACGTCGACGCTGACGTTGTCGCGGGTGATGATGCCCTGGGACTGGATCGGCATGGTGACGATCCGCAGCGACACCCGGTGCAGGATGTCGATGAAGGGGACGATGAGGATCAGCCCGGCCTCCTTGAGGCCTTTGACCCGGCCGAGTCGGAACATGACTCCCTGCTCGTACTGTTTGACGACTTTGACGGCCAGGCACAGGTAGAGCACTGCCACGACGACGATGACGACGACGATCCACGCGAACACCATGATGGGATTCCTTACTGTGCGGGGGAGAACGCCGGACCGGGAGTCGCGGCCGCGGCGGGTTCGCGCCTGCTGCGACGGGCCCAGCGGACGAGTTCGTCCACGCCCCAGACGATGACCGGGAACGGGGCGATGACGGCCAGCTGCGCCGGGCTCAGCGCCGCGGTTCCGAAGACGTGCTGCAGCGGCGGCGTGTAGATGACGGCTGCGGTGAAGACCAGCTCGAAGGCGATGCCCCACAGCAGCAGCGGGTTGGACCACAAACCGATGGTGAACAGGGAGGCCCGGTCTGTCCGGGCGGCGAAGGCGGTGCCTATCTGGCAGGAGACGATGCCTGCGAAGGTGATCGTCGTGGCCTGGAGGTAGGCGTGGTGCAGTGGGGTGCCGCCGCCGGTCGGGTCGCCGGAGTGCCAGCCGGCCCGCCACAGGGTGAAGAAGAACGCCCCCATCACCAGCGCCGCCGAGATCGATCCGAGCAGGGCCCAGGCGCGCAGGAGCAGTACGCGGTCGATGACGCCCGCGGTGCGCGGCCTGGGCGGCCGGCTCATCAGCCCGGGTTCGGCCGGCTCGCGGCCCAGGGCCAGAGCCGGGAGCGTCTCGGTGCCCAGGTCGACCGCGAGGATCTGCAGCACGCTCAACGGCAGCGGGATCGCGCCGCCGGACAGAGCGAACACCAGGAACGGCACCACTTCCGGGACCGCGTGGGCGAAGATGTAGAGCACGAACTTGCGGACGTTGTCGAACACCCGCCGCCCGGCGTCGACCGCGACGACGATGGTCGCGAAGTGGTCGTCGGTCAGGACCATCGTCGCGGCCTCCCGGGCGACGTCGGTCCCGGACCTGCCCATCGCCACGCCGATGTCCGCGTGCCGCAGCGCCGGGGCGTCGTTGACGCCGTCCCCGGTCATCGCCACGACCTCGCCACGGGCTCGCAGCGCCGCACAGATCCGGAGCTTGGCCTCCGGGGACGCGCGCGCGAACACGATCTCGCCGGCCTCGGCGAGCACCGCGTCCAGCTCGGCATCGGTCAGCCGGTCCAGCTCCGGCCCGGCCACGATCCGGCCGTCCCGGCCGCCGATACCGACCTGCCGGGCGATCGCAGCCGCCGTCGGGCCGTAGTCGCCGGTGATGACATGGATCCGCATCCCGGCCCCATGGGCCTGGACCACCGCTTCGGCGACCCCGGCGCGCGGCGGGTCGGCCATCGCGACCAGCCCGATCAGGGTGAGCCCGGACTCGGCGTCCTCGCGCTTGTCCGGGACGGTCCGGCCGGCGTCCACCGTGCGACTCGCGACCGCCAGGACTCTGAGGCCGCCGGCCGCGTAGCGATCCATGGCCTGCTGCAATTTGGCGCGCGCTGGATCGTCCAGCGGACGCTCTGTGCCCTGCTGGTCGAGCAGTCGCGTGCAGCACGGCAGGACCGTCTCCAGCGCACCTTTCGTGTGGACGGCGGCAGTCGCACCGTCCACATCGATGGTCGACATCCGCTTCAGGCGTGCGTCGAAGTGGAATATCGCGCGCCGGGAGGCCTTTCGTCCGGCGGGATCGACGGCGGCGCCGAGTTCGTCGGCCAGCCTCAGGAGGGCGAGTTCGGTCGGGTCGCCGGTGCCGTTCGGCTGGGTGTCGCTGGGAGCCTCGGCGGTCGTGCAGGCCGCTGCGGCCCGGATGAGTGCCAGGGCCCGCGGATCGTCGACCGGAGTCGTGGCGTCGAGTTCGGCACCGGTCAGCCAGAGTCTGGTGACGCGCATCCGGTTCTCGGTGAGGGTCCCGGTCTTGTCGGTGCAGATCACGGTGGTCGATCCGAGCGTCTCCACCGCGGACAGCCGCTTGACGACGGCACCCTTTCGTGCGAGTTCGCGTACTCCGGCGGCCAGCGCCAGGGTGATGGTCGGGAGCAGTCCTTCGGGCACGTTGGCGACGATCAGCCCGATCGAGAAGCTGATCGCCGCGCTCCAGCCCAGGCCGGCGGCGAGCCCGGCGGGCAGGAACGCCGCACCCATCACCACCGCGACGAGCGCGATGATCCAGGTCGCGCGTCGCACCTGGGTTTCCAGCGGGCTCCGCTCGGTGGTCCCGCGCTGGGACAGGGCGGCGATCCGCCCGAGCTCGGTGTGCATGCCGGTCCGGGTCACCACGGCGGTCGCCTCGCCGCCGGTACAGGTGGAGCCGCTGAAGACCAGGTCGTGTGCCTCCAGCAGCGAACCGGGCGCTGCCGTCGGCTGCTTGGAACGGCTCACTGGCTCCGATTCGCCGGTCAGCGACGACAGGTCCAGCAGGACGTCCCCGTCGATGATCCGGGCGTCCGCGCTGACCCGGTCGCCTTCGGCGACGACCAGGACGTCGCCGGGGACCAGGTCCCGGGCCTGGATCTCGCCGCGTACCCCGTCGCGTACCACCTTCGTCGTCGCGGGCAGGAACGCGGCCAGGGCCTCCACCGCGCGCTCGGCCTGCATCTCCTGCACGAACGCGAATCCGGCGTTGAGCAGGATCACGGCCACGACGGCGATGGACAGCGCCGGCGTGCCACCCGCCCACGCCAGCACCGCCGCGACCGCCAACAGGATCGCCAGCGGCTGGGTGAACTGATCGAGCAGCTCCCGAGGCCACCGCCGGCCGCCGCGCCGGGTCAGTTCGTTCGCGCCGTAGACCAGGCGCCGCCGGGCGGTCTCCCGTTCCGACAGCCCCTTCGGCGAGGTGTGCAGATCACGGTACAGCTCGGCCAGCGGTTGACGTTCGTCGACGGTTTCGGCGGTGCCGGCGTCGTCCGGCGACCCGGGACTTTCGACGGGTGCTGTGTCAGTGGCGGTCATCGTCGTCTCTCCTCAGCCCTGCCGACCTCGCGGAGCCATCGCCGGGGGTGCTTATCGCGGGGAGGCGGCCAGCAGGGCGTGGGCGCGGTCGCTGTGCGCCGCGGCCACCAGGACCTCGAAACGGTTCGGAACGATGGCGCTGCGGGAGGTGAAGTCGCGGCGGCCGGCTATCAGGCCGTAGCCGACGGCCGTGTAGACGCCGCCGAAGACCACCCCCCACGTGAGGCCGAGCAGCAGCGCACGGCCGAGGGACACGCTGGTCAGGATGTCGATGAGCAGGCCGGCGAACAGCCCGAACCAGGCCCCGGTGGCGATGCCGCCGACCAGCGCGCGCGGCCAGGTCAACCGGCCGGTGACCTGTTCCACCATGCGCAGCTCGGTGCCGATGATCTCGGTCGTCTCGACCTCGAACTGCTGGTCGGCGAGACGCTCGATCACGCCCTGCGCCTGCGCGTAGGTCGGGTACGAACCCAGCGACACCTGGTTGCCCGATGCCGCTGCGATGGTGACCCGCATGCTTGCCGATGTCGCGGTGTTCATCATGACTGGCTCCAGGCGTCATCGGTGTTCGGGATGTGCGATGCGGCGGTCTCGACCGCCGGGGGGACGACCACGACGGGGCACGGGGCGTGCTGGACGCAGTGCTGGCTGACGGAGCCCAGGAGGATCCCGGCGAAGCTGCCGTGCCCGCGGGTGCCGACCACCAGCATCCGTGCGCCGGCCGCAGCCGTGATCAGCACCTCGGCGGGATGGCCCTCGGCCACGCGGGTGAGGACCTTGACCGGCTGGTCCGACTCCGCCGAGACCTCGGAGACGGTTTCGTCCAGAGCCTTCAGGGCGTCGGCGGCGGCGCTGTCGCCGTCGAACGTCGCGGACGGATACGCGTAGCCGAAACCGGCTCCGTACACGGTCGGGAACTGCCAGGCGGCGACGGCTTCGACGTCGGCTCCGGTCTGCCGCGCCTGGTTCATGGCCCAGCGCAGGGCTGTCTTCGAGCACAGCGATCCGTCGACTCCGACGACGATGCGGTGTTCTCGGTCTGTGGTCTGATCTGGCATGGCAACCTCCGTGATGGGGTGTCGCAGTGGCCTAATGACCGTTGCGCTGATGGGCCGGGTTGCTTGGTCGAGCGTTCGTCGACGGCCCGGGCGTTGTCGGACGCCGAAGGCAAGCGGAGTCGGGACGCCGACCACAGGAAGCCGCGACAGGTGGCGGCGAAAAGCTGGCGGTGGTGATCTGCTCGGTCGGAGCCCACGAGTCTCGTGGGCGCGTCATCGGCGGCGGGTGGACAGCCACCGGGGACCAGAGCGACATGTCGAGCCTACGCTCGTTTTGAGCGAACGTTCTCGTCGAAGCGTCTTGGGTGGCGCGGGCCGGGGCGCCGCACCATCCCCGAGGCGACTCGGCCCGCCACGCTTCAAGGTCAGTTCTGAACACGCAGGTGGTTGACGACGTCCGCCACGCCGGGCGCCGACCAGGCGGCGTACTCGGCCGCGCGCCGCTCGGTCATGGAGTGGACCGTTCCGGCCAAGGTGACGGTCCCGGCGGTGTCGGCGGTCACGACGGTGTCCTGGGCCTCGGCGCGCGCGGTGCGGACCAGTGCGGCGTTGATCGAGGTCTTGATGTCCGTGGCCGAGGCCTCGGGCCGGATGCCGACGGTGTTGTACAGGTTGGTCACGCCCCGCAGGTAGTGCACCGCGCGTCCGGCGGCCTCGCGCTGGTAGTTCCACGGGACCTGGCCCGACAGCGTGATGGCGTGATCGTGGACCGTCGCCGTCACCGCGCCGGCGGGGACGTCCACGGCGCGGTCCAGGGCTTCGCCGGCCTCCCGGGCGATGTCGGTGTCGTTGACCGAGTGCCGGCTGTGGACCGTGATCTCCTCGGCGATCGCTGTGACGCCGCGTACTCTGGCCACGGCCTTCTCCGCGCGGCGCTTCTCCGGATAGCTCTCGACCTCCCCGGACAGGGTGACCGCGCCGTCGGTGACAGCGACGCCGACGTGGGCGCTGTCCACTCCGGCCGTCCATGCGAGTTCACTGATGATCGCGACCTTGAGCGCGCTGTCCGTCTTCTGCCGTGTCTGGGTCATGAACCCATCGTGTCCGCCGGACCGCCGCCGGCAGCAGGGCCGAACGCCCCTGATCGACTGGGCTGATCAGCAGGGGATTCGCCCGCGGCGGACCTGACCGGTCCGCCGATCCCGGCGACAGAGGGTATCCGGCTCCGATTCGTACGTTTGGTCTGAGCGGACTGGGCATTCATGGGCGGAGGAGATCGGCCCGGGCAGCTGCCCGGTGTCGTCCACGAGGCATCCGATCCTCGCCTCGACCGGCCCCGACCGGCCTCGACCACCCGAGGAAGCAGGTACGGCCATCCATACCAGAGCGCTTGCGCACGACCGCGCCATCAGAACCCTGACGCGCGACACCGTCGAGTGCGGCTTGACCGACACCGGGTCCGCGGCGCGGCCGCGCATCAGGACAGCGGGGGACGACATGAAGTCCTGGCCCGAGTCCACCGCCTGCCAGGAAACCGATCCCGAACTCTTCTTCCCCATCGGCCCGTCCAGGCAGTCGGCGGGTCAGATCGGCCTGGCGAAAAGCCTCTGCCGCAGATGCCCCGCCGTCGAGTCCTGCCGCGGGTGGGCCTTGGACCACCCGCGGTTGGCCGAGTACGGGGTGTGGGGCGGCCTGACCGAAGGAGAGCGGCGGGCGATCAGCCGCACCGCGATCCGCGGGCGGCGGGATCACCGGTGAACTCCGTGATCTCCACCGCGACCAGGCCGGCAGCCGCCGCCGGATCAGAGAACTCAAGGAGTGCATGCTCATGACCGCAGTCGTCATCGTCGTAGCAATCGTCCTGGTCGTGGTGCTGGCCGCCGGGCTCGGTTACAACAGCCTGGTCCGCAAGCGCAACCGGACCGGCGAGGCCTGGTCGCAGATCGACGTGGAACTCAAGCGCCGCCACGACCTGGTCCCGAACCTGGTGCAAACCGTGCGGGGCTACGCCACCCACGAGAGCGGCACGTTCGAGGCGGTGACCGACGCCCGCGCCCGGGCGGTGACCGCCGGGGCCACGGCCGATCCGAACGCCGTCGCCGCTGCGGAGAACACGCTGAGCAGTTCCCTGCGCTCACTGTTCGCGGTCGCTGAGAACTATCCGCTGTTGCGTGCACAGGAGGGATTCCTGGCTCTTCAGGAGCAGTTGACCGCTACCGAGGACAAGCTGGAGTACGCCCGCCGCTACTACAACACCAGCGCCCGAGACTATAACACCGCCACGCAGTCGTTCCCGCGCACGCTGATCGCCTCCCCGTTCGGATTCCACCCTGTCGTGTTCCTCCAGGCCGGCGAGACCGACAAGGACGTCCCGGTCGTCGACTTCACCACCGCGACCACACCCGGCGCGCCGCCCACCCACGGCTGAGGAGACCAGCCATGTATGAGCAGATCGCCCGCAACAAGCGACGCACGGTCGTCTACATCGCCCTGTTCTTCCTCGCCTGGCTGGGGATCGGCGCGATCATCGGGGCACTGTACGCCGCGGCCTCAGCACCCCCGGCGGGGGGCACCGACACCACGCCCGGCGACATAGTGGTCGGACTGGCTATCGCCGCGCTGGTCGCCGTCGCCGCGATCGCGTTCACCCTGCGCTCCGGGACGCGCCTGGTCCTGTCGGTGGCCGGAGCCAAACCCGCGGACCCGCGGCAGAACGCGCAACTGTACAACCTGATCTCGGCACTCGCCCTCGGCGACGGGGTCCCGATGCCGGCGGTGTACATCGTCGCCGATCCCTCGCCGAACGCCTTCGCCACCGGCATGGGCCCGGCACGGTCCGCGGTGACGGTGACCTCCGGGCTGCTGGCGATGATGGACCGCGAGGAGCTCGAAGGCGTCCTGGCCCACGAGATGAGCCACATCAAGAACTACGACACCCGGCTGCTGCTCGTGGTCAGTACCCTGATCGGCCTGGCGGCGCTGCTCGCCGGGCTTCTCTGGCGCAGCGCGTTCTTCATGCGCTCCCGCGGCCGCGACGGCGCCCAGCTGATGATGCTGGTCTTCGCCGCCGGGGCGCTGCTGTCCGTCGTCGGGTTCCTGCTCGGCCCGCTGATCCGGCTCGCGCTGTCCCGGCGCCGGGAGTCCCTGGCCGACGCCAGCGGCGTGGAACTGTCCCGCAACCCCGCCGGACTGCTCAGTGCCCTGCGCAAACTCCAGGCCAACGACATCCCGCTGGCACACACCAACCACGCCACCGCCGCGATGTGCATCGACGACCCGCTCCAACACCACACCGGCCGGATGCACCGCCTGTTCGACACCCACCCGCCGATCGCCGACCGCATCGCCGTCCTGGAAGCCATGCAGCAAGGCCTGACCGTGTAGGCCGGCGCACCCCGCGACTTGATTCCCCCTGGAAGGCATCATCATGAATCGCACGATCGTCGTCGGCTACGACCACACCGCGCCCAGCGAGCGCGCCTTGGCTGAGGCCACTCGCGAGGCCGTCACCCGGGGCAGTGCGCTGCGCATCGTCCACGCCTACCAGTGGCCGGTCGCAGGCCGGCTGTCCGCGGAGCCCGACATGCCGCAAGAGGCGTGCCACGAGGCGGCCGAGGTACTGCTGGAAGCGGCCGCGAACGGCGTCCGCGCCGGCCATCCGGAGATCGACGTCCAGACCCGCGCCGTCGCCGGATACGCGGCCGCGGCGCTGGTCGAGGCCTGCCGCGACGCCGAACTGCTGGTCGTCGGCAACCGTGGCACCGGCGGGTTCGACGGGCTGATGGTCGGCTCGGTGTCGCTGCGGGCGCTGGCCGGGGTCGTGTGTCCGGTCATCGTGGTCCGCGGCGACGAACGCCCGGCCCGCAGCGCGGTGCTGGCCGCCGTCGACCTCGCCGGGCCCTGCGACCGGGTCTTCGACTTCGCCTTCACCCTGGCCGCACGGCGCGGGGCCGCGCTGACCGTGGTGCACGTCTGGGACGAGCCGTGGTTCCTGCCCTACAACGAAGGCGACAGCGCCTTCGAGAACACCGCGAAGGTCAAGGACGAGTGGGCCATCCGGCTGGAAGCCGTGGTCCAGCCGTGGCGGTCCAAGTACTCCGACGTGGCCGTCACCGAGCTCATCGGGGCCGGCCCGGCCGGCGCCGAACTCGTCGAGGCCTCCAAGGGCTTCGATCTGCTCGTGGTCGGAGCCCAGCGCCACGGCGGCAACCTGCACGGCATGCGGATCGGACCGGTCGCGCACACCGCGCTGCACCACGCCGACTGCCCCGTCGCGGTCGTACCGCTCGACTGATGTCCGCCGCGCCGGATGAGACATGCGTCGTCACATCATGGGGAGTGCCTTCAGCGGGAGGGACAGGATCATGACCATCCTCAACGGCGGCGCGGCCGTCGTCCGGAAGCGACTTGTCCGGCGACGCCGGCCATCAGCGCGGACCTTCCGCCAGTCGGGAAATCTCGGCCTGGAATCGTGCGGCCTCCAAGTCCCGGTGGGCTTGGCGGCCAAGTCGCCGACGCTGCTGGCCGTCGCCGTGGAGGACCTGTGCTGGCGCCTTGAGATGGACGCCTGGCGCTCGCGGCGGCCCAGGCCGTGGCAGCTGCGGCGCCGCGCTGCCTGGCGGGCTGAGCGAACGGCGTTCACGGCCAG
The DNA here is from genome assembly GCF_041261445.1 of Catenulispora sp. EB89. Classification (NCBI taxonomy): domain Bacteria; kingdom Bacillati; phylum Actinomycetota; class Actinomycetes; order Catenulisporales; family Catenulisporaceae; genus Catenulispora; species Catenulispora sp. EB89. The sequence goes on along the minus strand of NZ_JBGCCU010000003.1, from coordinate 27,537 downwards.
GGAGCAAGGCCTGAGAGCCGTGGCGAACCAGGAGTTGGCCGACCTGTGAACAGGTCGGGAAGGCCGAGGCGGGGCTTACGGGTCTCAGCAGCGGAAACCCCGGACCGGGCCGAAACGGTGACTGAGCTCGTCCCGGGAGATCCGCTCGACGAGCAAGGGGACGAAGTCACGGATCCGCGCGGCCGTGAAGCTCTCCGCCACCCGGCTGACGACGCCGTCGACCTCGGACCGGCTGCGATCGCCGAACACCGTCCGGAGCTTTTCGCACACCTGCCCGATAGCCCGGTCCTCGCGATTCTGCCGAACCGGCATGGTCATCTTGTCAGCCCTCTCGTCTAAGCGGTGCCGGAGTAGCTACATCCTCGATGTCCACCTGGTGCGCCGACGGGGTCGGCGGTGCTGCGGCAGGCTCCGGAGCTGGTTCTGCAACTGGTTCTGCAACTGGTCGCCTTTCACCATCGGACCACTGGTCGCCGATGGTGACCAGGGCCGAAGGGCCTGCCGCATCCCCGCCGAACGACCGTGGCCACAAGCGCCGGGTCACCGAGGAGAGCCGTATCGAGTCGCTGCTCGCGGCCGCGGCAGCAGATCTGCTTGCACATCAGGACTCTGGGATCGGCTGACAGCCGTCGGCGAGACGGAGCGTGCCGGAGCGATCCCGCCGATCCGGCTGCGAGTCGGGCGGCGAGCGGGGCGGCGCGCGGCTCGGCCGGATGGCCCCGTTCACCGATGCCGTTCGGTCATTCGCTCCTGAGCGTTGGAACTGCTGTGTTGTCGATTCGCCGGGTTGGGAGACAGCGACTAGCGTCCCGTTACGGGGTGTGTCGTGATTCTGAGGAGGCCGAAGTGGAACCGGGTGCCGACGCAGACACGGCCGCGCCGAATTCAGGCGCACCGGGGGTGTCAGGGGAGCACGAGCACCGGGACGTGTCCGGCGGTTGGCTGCGGGCCGCGGTTTTCGGCGCCACCGACGGGCTGGTCACCAACTCCAGCCTCATCGCGGGTGTGGGCGGTGGCGGCGGAGCCCACCACACCATTGTCTTGACCGGCATGGCCGGGCTGGTCGCAGGCGCCTTCTCGATGGCCACCGGCGAGTACATCTCGGTCACCACTCAGAATGAGGCGATCCACGCCGAGGTCGCCAACGAGAAGACCGCCCTGGCGCAGGATCCGGTGGGCGAGATCGCCGAGCTCGCCGACGCCTACATCGCCCGAGGTGTCAGCCCGGCCACCGCGAGAGCCTTCGCCACCGAACTGGCCGCGTCCCCCAAGGACGCCCTGCATGTCCACGTCCAGGAGGAACTCGGGGTCGACGCCCAGAAGTTGCCCGGGGCCTGGACCGCGGCGATCAGCAGTTTCCTCAGCTTCTCCCTGGGGGCGCTCCTGCCCCTGCTGCCGTATCTGTTGGGCTTGAGCTCCCTGCCCGTGGCTCTGGCCGTCAGCGCGATCGCCCTCATGGCCGCTGGAGCTCTGGCCGCGGTCCTGACCGGCCGCTCGCCGGTCCGAAGCGGCCTGCGCCAGCTGCTCCTGGGCGCCCTGGCAGTGGGGGCGACCTATCTCATCGGCCATCTGCTGGGCGCCCACGTCTGACCGACTCGCGACTGCACCGGGGTGAATCGCCCCGTGGTCAGGGTCAGGGGCTTCCCGGAGTCTGCGGGGTGCCGGCGTTCTGGCGTAGTTCCTCGTTGAGCCGGAGGGCTTCTTCGAGTTGGTCTTCCAGGATGATGATGCGGCAGGCGGTGTCGATGGGGGTACCCGCGTCGACGAGTTCGCGGGCGCGGGAAGCGATCCGCAGTTGGTAGCGGGAGTAGCGGCGGTGGCCGCCGTCGGAGCGCAACGGGGTGATCAGCTGCGCCTCGCCCAGCGCGCGGAGGAACGCGGGGGTGGCGCCGATCATCTCGGCGGCCCGGCCCATGGTGTAGGCGGGGTAGTCGTCGTCGTCCAGCCGGTCGGCCGGGGTGGAGCGGGTACTGCCTGTCACTTGCACCTCTTTTGTCTGCTCTGTCGGCAGAACGCGAGGAGGGGCCCGGTGCCGTACGGCACCGGGCCCTGGGGGAGGTTCAACACCATTTGCCTACCGGCTGAACACACCGGCTTACTGTTTCCGCGAGGCCGCGTGGTGCGGCCGACTGCGGGGATCTCGGACGAGTGACCGGAAATCACCTTCCCATCCGGGGATTGATCTGCCCACCCAGACTTGACCTGCGCCTGGGCGATCCTGATGGTGTTCGCTCCTCTTTTCTTCGTGTCCTACCAATCGGGTACTGCTTCTTCACCTGCGGTACTGCGTACTTCACCTGCGGTACTGCGTACTTCACCTGCGGTACTGCGTACTTCACCTGCGGTACTGCGTACTTCACCTGCGGTATTGCGTACTTCACCTGCGGTATTGCGTACTTCACCTGCGGTACTGCCTACTTCACTTGCTGTACTGCTCGGCAGCCCCGGGCGTCATCTGCCCGGCCGTCGGCTCCGGCGCCGACCAACACTGCTGGCCCCGGAACCCCATTGCCGCCCTGCTCCTGCTTCGCGCCAGTTCGTGTCTGCCGCGCGTCTTCCCTTGCTGTGGTTACGACAGGAACACTACCCACGTAGGCAGCGCATGTCTACTCCCGCCGCAATAGATTTTCGGCCACCGGTGTCGTAGGTGCGATGTCGTGAGGTGGTCTTCACGCGCGGCCGGCTGCCGAGATGCGGCCTGCCGAATATGGCCTGAGCAGGTGCGATGGCGGCCTCCGGGGACAGGAGGGTGCGGTCCCGCCGTTCCAGCGGCCGCCACGCCAGGCGCCCGGATCGTGTAGGCCGATCAGGTGACGCGCGGTCGGCGGAGCCCGGCTCGGCAAAGGCGGTTGCGGCGTGCCCCGCCATGCTGGGGTCCACCGCCGGCGTACAGCCCCGCACCACTGCGTTGGCAAGACGTGGTCGACGTACCGGCGAAATCAAGCCCCGACGAAGCCCGCGGATGCTACAGCCATAGATGTTGCAGTTGTGGTTCCCATGTACTTATGTGCGCCTGCCGGTTGTAGCCGACAGGCGCATCTTTGTTTTCCCGGGTGTTGTTTCCGGGCTGGACGTCATCGCGGCGGCGCGAAACGCGCGCAGCGCGGGTTTCGGCACAAAACCCCACCAAGGAGAACACGTATATGGCTGCTGGTACCGTAAAGTGGTTCAAAGCGGAAAAGGGCTTCGGCTTCATCGAGCAGGACGGTGGCGGACCTGACGTGTTCGCCCACTTCTCGAACATCAGCGCCGACGGCTTCCGCGAGCTGCTCGAGGGCCAGAGGGTCGAGTTCGACATCGCGCAGAGCCCCAAGGGCCCGCATGCCGAGAACATCCGCCCGATCTGATTTTCCCGCGGCGACTGCCGCGAAGATCTTGCCTGCGCCGTACTCGCGCCGTACTCGCGCCCTGCTCGGGCAAAGAACCCCCATCTGAGCTACATCCGGCCCGGCACGTCAGGGCCGCCGGCTCCGCCCCCGGCGACCGGCCCGCACCACGCGCTCCGCGCCGTGTCTGGGTCGCGCCCACCGAACCGTTCTCCTCGTATTCCGAGTGCGGTTCGAGGTTTCTCCCCTGCCCTGTCGTTGTGGGTGTGCGCCGACCGTAGGTGACGCGCCGAACGGTTCGACCGCCCACGCCCCACGTCGTTTCCGGCTCGTTCGTGATGGTCTCCCCGCGGCTGCGCCGCGGCACGGACCTTCCTCGACACGCGCCCTTCGAGGAAGGTCCACTCCATGATCCGTTCCAGCCGCTCCTCTGCCGAGCGCAGTTCCAACCCGCGTTCCGGCTCCAACTACCGCTCCGGTTCGGGCTTCGGCTCCGGCTCGGGCTTCGGCTCCGGCTCGGGCTTCGGCTCCGGCTCGTCCGATGGCGGCCCCGGCCGGGGCGGGTACCGCTCGCCGGAAGGCGGGCGCCGCTTCGGCGGCGGCCGGTCAGGCCGTCAGGGCTCTGCCGCGCAGGGCGAGTTCGCTCTTCCCGTCAGCACCACGCCCGCGCTGCCCGCCGTCGCTGCTTTCGACGAGCTCGACATGCCGAGCACGCTTCTGGAGGCGCTGACCCGTCAGGGTGTCACGACTCCGTTCCCGATCCAGGCCTCGACCCTGCCCAGCGCGCTGGCCGGGCGGGACGTGCTGGGCCGCGGCCGGACCGGCTCGGGCAAGACCATCGCCTTCGGCCTGGCAGTGCTGGCCCGCACCGCCGGGCAAACCGCCGAACCCCGCCAGCCGCTGGCGCTGATCCTCGTCCCGACCCGGGAACTGGCCCAGCAGGTCACCGAGGCACTCACCCCCTACGCCCACGCGGTCCGGCTCCGGATGGCGACCGTCGTCGGAGGGATGTCGATCAGCCGCCAGGCACAGGACCTGCGGCGCGGCACGGAGATCGTCGTGGCCACGCCCGGGCGTCTCAAGGACCTGATCGAGCGCGGCGACTGCCGCCTGGACCAGGTCGCGGTCACCGTCCTGGACGAGGCGGACCAGATGGCTGACATGGGCTTCCTCCCCCAGGTCACCGAACTCCTGGACCAGGTCGCACCGGGCGGGCAGACCATGCTCTTCTCGGCCACCCTGGACCGCAACATCGACCGCCTGGTGCGCCGTTTCCTCACCGACCCGGTCACCCACTCCGTGGACCCCTCGGCCGCCACGGTCAGCACGATGGAGCATCACCTGCTGCACGTTCAGCCCGGGGACAAGAACGTCACGGTCGCGCACATCGCCTCCCGCGACGGCGGGGTGATCATGTTCACCGACACCCGGCACGGCGCCGACCGCCTCGTGCGCGATCTGCTGGCCAGCGGCGTGAAGGCGGCGGCGCTGCACGGCGGCAAGTCCCAGCCCCAGCGCACCCGCACCCTGAAGCAGTTCCGCAACGGCCAGGTCACCGCCCTGATCGCGACCAACGTCGCGGCCCGCGGCATCCACGTCGACGGCCTGGACCTGGTCGTCAACATCGACCCGCCCGCCGACCACAAGGACTACCTGCACCGCGGCGGCCGCACCGCCCGCGCCGGCGAGTCGGGCACCGTGGTCACCCTGGTCCTGCCCACTCAGCGCCGCGAAATGACCCGCATGATGGCCACCGCCGGCATCACCCCGCACACCGCCCACGTCCATTCCGGCGATGCCGAACTCGCCGACATCACCGGGGCCCGCGTCCCCACCGGGATCGCCGTCACGATCCCCGACCCGGTGATCGAACGCCCCCGGTACAACGGTGCCACCGGCGCAGGCCGCAACCGGCGTAGCCGTCCCGCGTACGCGGGACGCAGCACGCAGGCAAACGCCGCATCCCGCACCCAGGCGCCACGACCCGCCCGAGCCGCCGCCTGAAGCCGGTTTCCCTTCCAGCGCCGCCCACCCACGCGCCAGACACACTCTCAGGCCCGACTGTGCTGAGAAGGCTTTTCCCACGTCAGCGAAGCGTCTACCGAGAAAGACAGTAGGTTGACAGCCATGGACCCCAGTACCGACACCACCGCGCCCACAATGCCGAGGGCCGATCCCGTAACCAGCACCGCCGCCCGCCCGGCGTCGTCCGGTCCCGAGCTCACGGCCGAAGAGCGCACCATGCTCGGCGAGATCGCCACCGTGATGCTGCACCCCACGCTGCCGCCCCAGGCCACTATGCGCCTCCAGCTGACCTACGGCCGCGACCAGAACCCACCGCTGGTCGAGCACTTCAACGCCGGGGAATACCTCGGGGAGCTGCTAGGCGTCGGAGCAGCCGCCATCCTGGCACGCGGCTGGCAGGTCGGCACACCCCTGAACGAGGACGACCACGCCGAGATCGCCTCCGCCGTCGACGACACCTGCACCGGGCTCCTGGCCCAGGACCTGCACCTGGCCCAGGACACCGCCCCGCGCGAACTCGCCCCCGATTTCCTCACCCGCGCCAACATGCTCGCCTCCGGACAGTTCGCGGCAGTCCTGCGCGACCAGGCCGCCTGGGCGCTCCAGTCCGCTGCCGCCTACCTCCGGACCACGGCCGACGACACACAGCTCACCCCCGGGCAATGGGCCACCGCCGCGGTCGACAACCGACACGCCGCCGGTAAGCACGGCAAACCCCTCCCGGGCTGACCAGAACCCGCACACACCCGGGGTGCGCGTCAAAAGGATGACCAAAACCAGCAGCCCCAGAAAGGCGTGCCGTCGGATTCGCCGGTGAAGTCGGTCGCTGAAGAGACGTTCGGGAACTTCAGGGATCAGCATCTGCGGTGCCACCAGGACAGCTCGGGGGCTGTCTGTGGTTCATGATGGGTCCGCCCGCAGCATGGGCAGGTGAACTCGGCCTCCCATGGCTTCCAGCGTCGCCTAGTCCCGTGGACTCGGGCGGACCACACGCTCAGGGCCGTGGCGATGATGCCGGGTATCAGTCGATCGCGTTCCACGGAGCGGATGGCCGCGTTCGCCGATCCAGACAGGGTTGGGACATCGCGGTAGCGCACCCATGGACTGCGCCAGGAGCGCTCGCGCGGTCGGAGTGATGCCGGCGTCTTATGCGGCACGCGCCCTTCGGGCGCGGTTCATAGGCCGCATTCTCCCACGGCCTCATGGCCTGGGTTTCCCGGTCGTACTCAGTGCCCGGGTGGCGCGGTCGGGCGGTCGGGCGGTCGCCTCAGTCTTCCTCGCGCGCGAGCCACCGCTGAATGGTTCGCACGCTCACGCCGTACCGCGGTGCCGGCTCGGCGGCGTCCGGCCTCGGGGATCCTGCGCCGTCGAGCTCCGCAAGGTAGGCGACCAGCGGGGCCGCCTTTCGGTTCGCCTTCTTGGCCACCGGAGCTGGCGTCCCTCGCTTCTTTCTGGGCGTGAGGTCCTTCGCGCTGGCCGGTTTGACGCGCAGCGCTTCCGCTGCGCCGCCATCAGTTGTTCCGCACTTCCGAATTAAGTGCTTCTCCATATAATGCTTCTACGCGTTCGGCGAGAGGCTGGCCGCGTTCGAGTTCGGGTGGGAAGTCCGCCAAGGTGGCGGTCGGCCTCACGCGATCCAGGCCTGCTCAGTGACCTGTAGGTGTGCGAGCGGCGGCCGTCCCGTTCTCGTGGTGGGTCCCTGAGATGGCGTAACGCCGTTCACTCATTCGTGATTAATAACTCTTCGGTCAAGCCTTCCGTGTGCGTTTTGATTCCCATTTTCAGGGCTATGGTTCCACTTTCCCTAGTTCCGCTCATACGTAAAAGTCCGGAGTCTTCCTCGGTGGCCGAAGGGCCTAAAAAGCCGATGAATGGATTCTCGGGTTTAAGGCGTCAGTGTGGAACATGCCGGATCATCTCTGAAGGATTGTGGAGTCATCATGAAAGCTAGCTTGTCTGCTAGATCTCACCGTCACGGGTTCGCCGCCCGGGTCTGTGGGGGTCTGCTCGTGTCGCTGGTGGTCGCCGGGGCGGTGTTCCTTCCAGCCCGGGTGAACGCTGCCACGGCTGTGGGGCTGGGGACTGCGGAGTCTTATGCGGTGCTGGCCGGTCAGGGCGTGACCAATACGGGACCCACCACGATCACCGGGGATTTGGGGGTGAGCCCGGCGGGGCGGGCCTCGGTGACCGGTTTTCCTCCGGGCAGGGTCGCCGGAGCTGTGCATGCGGCCGATGCCGCGGCGCTGCAGGCGCAGTCGGATTTGACCATCGCGTACAACGATGCGGCGGGCCAGCCGTCGAGTGCTGCGGTCGCGGGGAATCTCGGTGGTTTGACGAAGGGGCCGGGCGTCTACACGGCTTCGTCGTCGATCGGGCTCACCGGGACGCTCACGCTTGATGCGCACGGTGATCCCAACGCGGTGTTCATCTTCCAGATCGGGTCGACGCTGACCACGGCCTCGGCCAGCCGGGTGCTGCTGATCAACGGTGCCCAGCCGTGCAATGTCTACTGGCAGGTGGGCAGTTCGGCGACGTTGGGCACGGGCACCACGTTCGTGGGCACCATCTTGGCCCTGACATCGATCTCGGTCACCACCAGCGCGACGATCGACGGCCGTGCCCTGGCCCGGAACGGGTCGGTCACCCTCGACACCAACACCATCACCCGTCCGACCTGCCAGACCGGTGGGACCACCGGCGGCACGACAGGCGGCACGACTGGCGGGACGACCACCGGCGGCACCACGGGTGGCCCGACGACTGGTGGCACGACTGGCGGCACGACGACCGGTGGTACGACCGGCGGCCCGACCACCGGTGGCACGACGGGTGGCCCGACGACTGGCGGCACGACCGGTGGCCCGACCACCGGTGGAACGACTGTGGGCACAACCGGTGGCTCAACCGGTGGCACGACCGGCGGTACCACGGCCGGGACGACCGGAGGCACCACTGGTGGGGTCACCGGCGGAACGACGACCGGCGGGACCACCGGCGGCACGACCGCAGGCACTACCGGCGGCACGACTGGCGGTCCGACCACCGGTGGCACGACCGGCGGCACCACCGGCGGGACGACCGGAGGCACCACCAGTGGGGTCACCGGCGGAACGACGACTGGTGGCACGACTGGCGGCACGACCGCAGGCACTACCGGCGGCACGACTGGCGGTCCGACCACCGGTGGCACGACCGGCGGAACGACTGGTGCTACCACGGCCGGGACGACCGGCGGAACGACCGGCGGCACCACGGCCGGGACGACCGGAGGCGCCACGGGCGGCACCACCGGCGGGACGACCGGCGGGACCACGGCCGGGTCGACCGGAGGCACCACCGGCGGTACCACGGCCGGCACGACCGGCGGCACGACCGCCGCCACCACAGCCGGCCAGTCCGCAGCAGGCGGCAAGGCGCTGGCCCACACCGGCACCGATGTCCTCGTCCTCATTCCACTCAGCGCCCTCGCCCTGATCGGCGGCACGCTGCTGGTCCGCCGTCGGCCGTCACACCGCGCCTGAGGCGATATCGCATGTAAGGCCCGCGCGACTCCCCGGCCCGGCACCCAGAGCCGGGCCGGGGAGTCGCCGCACGGACAAGGAAAGAACCAGTGAACAACATCAGCGCTGCGGCTCACCGCGCCGCCGGCGAAGGAACCGCGCCCCCGCCCGAGCCCGTCGTGCCGTCCGGCGAGGGCCGACAGCTGTCACGACCCGCAGAGCTCATCGTGGCCGGTGCGGTCGCCCTGTGTCTCACGGCCACCATCATCCACGTGGCCTCGGTGTTCCTGTACGTCGCGCCGTCCAACACCGTCTCCCGGCTGTACCAGAGGCAGATCAACACATGGGTCTACCCCTACTTCGAGCAGGATTGGAAGCTGTTCGCCCCGAATCCGCAATCCGCGCGGCAGCAGATCTCGGCGCGCACCTCGATGGCCGCCTCCGACGGAACCTCCCGTCCCGGCGGTTGGGTCGACCTGACAGCTGTCGACGACGCGGCTGTACGGCACGACGTCTTCCCAAGCCACACCGCGCAGAACATGCTGCGCCGGGCTTGGGCCGCCTACGCCGACGCGCAAGGCGCCGACGGCCAGGTCTCGTCCCCGAGGGCCCTCATGCTGCAGGAATACCTCCGCAACATCGCCGTACAGCGCATCACCGCGCACAGCCGCAGCACATTCAGCGCCATTCAACTACGCGTCACCTCGACGCCGATCCCGCCACCGGGCGGCGCCGACCAGGCGGCCGAGCCCGCCCCCAGCATCAGGCTCCTGCCGTGGTGGTCGGTGACGTCACATGAGCACTGACCAGATGAGGCCTTCGACCGGCGACACCACGGCGGCAACGCCCATGAACACGGTGCCCGGCACAGCAGCCGCCACAGCAGCCAGCACAGCAGCCGACGCGGCAGCCCCGGCACCGGACCTGGTCACCAGGGCGTTCACCTTCCTGACCGAACGGCCCGTCTCGCTTCACGCAGCAAGCGTGCTACGCATCGGATACGGCTTGCTGTACCTGGTGTTCCTGCTGCGCGAGTTCCCGAACCGGGACGAGATGTGGGGGCCCGGTTCGCCCTGGACTCCGTCCCTCGCCCGCGAACTCCAAAGGCAAACCGGCTGGCACAGCATCCTGACCCTGTCGGACAGCACCGCCTACTTCCAGACCTGCTATTCGCTGGCACTGGTCACGGCCGCCCTGTTCATGCTCGGCTGGCACACCCGGGCGATCTCGATCCTGTTCGCCATCGTGGTCGCGTCCTTCCACAGCCGCTACCTCTTCATGACGGACGGAGGCGACAACCTCACCGTCCTGATGGTCATGTACCTCACGCTCACCGACTGCGGGCGGCGCTGGTCACTGGACGCCCGTCGGCGGCGGCTCCACACGTTCTCGCCCGTAAGGCGACCACCGGTCACGGCTCGCACAGGTCCTCTGCCCGTAGGACAGCAGGCAGTCCTGGTGCGCAGGCTGCTCGCCACGCTGCTGCACAACTGCGGCATGTTCGTCATCGCCGCCCAGGTCTGCATTCTGTACGGGGCGGCCGGCCTGTACAAGGTGCAGGGAAGCATGTGGCGTGACGGGACCGCGATGCACTACGTCCTGAACCTGGACCTGTTCCAACCCTGGCCCGCACTGTCCCACCTGGCCGACAGCCACCAGGTGTGCGCCGCGATCGCCGGATACGTGACCGTCCTGGTTCAGGTCGCCTTTCCGTTCGCCCTGTTCAGCAGGCTCAAATACGTCCTCCTCGGGGCTCTGCTCAGCATGCACGTCGCGATCGCCGTCCTGCTGGGGCTGCCGGAGTTCTCCGGCGCGATGATCGTCGCAGACGCCGTGTTCCTGCCAGACCGGCTTCTCACGCGTTTCGTGTCAGGGCGTCGCCGTGCCCGGCTGGACAGCACCTCAGAGTCGGCAAGGGCCTTACAGCAGGTCCCTGCCGGTGTACGCTCGGAGGAGTCCCCGACGCCCCGGACCTCGGCGCCGCTAACGGCGCCGCATCGCGTCTGACGGGTGGGCCGCACCTGGCCTGGCGTCGCTGGACGCGTCGCCGCGCACGACTCGAAGGCGCGGAGTCCATGGACGTCCATCAGGCTGATCGGTGCCCGGTCCACACCGTCATCGTCGTACACGGCGAACTCGACCTCTCCACCGCGGGACGACTCGTGGAGGCCCTTCAGCCGTACCTGGTCGACTGCCACGCTGTCGGAATCGGCCTCGACCTGTCCGAGGTGACATTCCTGGACTGCTCGGGGCTACGAGCCCTGCTCTCGATCGGGCGGCGCGCGGCGGACCTGGGCCTCGCGATGTGCCTGGCCGCGGAGTCGCCCGCCGTGGCCAGGCTGCTGGACCTGCTCCGATTACCCCCTGGCTCCGGTTACCTCGCCAAGCCCGCGGGCGCCGCCCTGACCATCGGTCGGGCGTGCGAGGTGCCGGGCCGGCTGCCGCCTTGCTACGCGGGGCGGCGGCTGGCGGCGAGGACGAACGGCAGCCGATCCGCGTGCGCCTTGTGCAGCTCGGCCACGATCTGCGGCCTCACACCGGCTCACCTCACGCCCTGGCAGCCAGCTGCCTGAGCAGCCACGAGCCTGAACGGCGAAGAACCTTGGCGGTGCCGGTGCGGGAAGGTGGTCGACAGTGCGACACCACGAGACACCTGCGGCACTGAGCAAGCGCGCCAAAACCAGAAACGACCTGGCCCTTAAGCGCTTCACCAGCTGCCGAGGGCCAGGTCATTCTGTTATGAAGTGGGGCGTGAGGGACTCGAACCCACGACCAAGGGATTATGAGTCCCCATACCCTCGCGCCACCACAGCGTCCTGACCTGCAACGGAGGCGTCACCAGCCCTGGCTTGGGGCAAGTTTTGCCGCGTATTTGCCGAGGTCCCGTGAGTCGGCGGGGGAGTGCGTCTGTTGCCCCGCAACCTGGTGTTCTCCGGTGACCGCCGTGCCGCGGGGCTCGGGGACGACCGTGGGTGATCTGCTGCGTGGCGGGCAGGAACGTCTGCTAGGTGTCGTCGGGTCGGGACGACGGCGGGATACGGTGTGGGCGCGGCGGACGGATGGTTGAGGCGCCGGCGCGGTGCCCGAGTTGGCGCAGCTCGTCTTGGATCCGGACGGTGCCCCTTCGCGGGTTCTCGGTGGCGGGCCGGGGGATCAACGCGACCGCATCGGCGCCGTCGGTGTCTCCGGCCTGTGGTCGCGAGCGCAGCGACGGATCGGGCGTCCCGAAGCATGAGGCTCTTCGCCGCGCTCCACACCTAAACCGAGGCCGCCGTCCGCCACGGCCGGAACCCCTTTGCCGTCCGGGTCGCCGCGATGCGCGGCGACCCGGACGGCCCGTCTGCCTCTGATCGGCGCCCGCCGGAGGATCGATCGTCAGTAGTTCCGTCGCTGGATGCGCCAGCCCATCTGCGCATCGCCGTACCAGCCTGGATTTGCGTAAACCGGTTTCTCGCCAGTTCCTAGTTTTGCTCCGAGATACTTGGAATTGTCGTCGTTAACGAGGACGATTTTATCGTCATCCTTGAGAACCTGCTTGCTGCCTGAAGTGATACTGCTGATGACGTCAAGGCTGTTGTTGTCGCCGAGGGTGAGGGCGTTGTTGCCGATCTTCACTTTCGGCCAGTGGTAGTTGGTCCTGCCGGCTTGCGCGACGAGTGCCCCACTCACCTCGAGCTTTCCGTCGCCTGCGGGGATCGTGACGTTGGTGGCGTTGACGTTGGTGGCGGAGACGGTGGCGCCGGACACGGTGCCGTTGGTGGTGCTGATGTTGCCGCTGGCGGTGACGGTGCCGTTGGTCGCGGAAACGTTCTTCCCGGACACGGTGCCGTTGGTGGTGCTGATATTGCCGCTGGCGGTGACGGTGCCGCTGGTCGCGGACACATTGGCGCCAGACACGGTGCCGTCGGTGCTGATGCTGCCGACGGCGGTCACGCCGCCATTCGCGGTGAGCAAGCCCTTTACGGTGACGGGGCCGTAGGCGTTGATCTTGGCGCTGTCAACGCCCGCAGTCGTGCTTTCCTCGAGGTCGAGGCGTGCCCCCTTCCTGATCCAGAGGTAGCTGTTCTTCGCTCCTCCTGCAGGTTCGCCGTTGACCTCGATGCTGCCGTTGGCCGTGATCTTGCCGGAGGCGGTGATGCTGGTCGCGACGATGTCGGGGTCCTTCACCTCTACGGAGGTGGTGAGGTAGTAGTCCTGGCCGCCGAACGTGGCTTTGAGGATGAAGTCGGTGTGCTGCTTCAGGGGTTCGTTCGCGGGCGTCGTCCAGCTGCCGCCGCGGACGCTCACCGACGTGTTGACGCCTGCGGCGTTGCGGTAGTACATGGTGTACCTGTTGGGATTGTCTTCGCTGTCGGCGCCTTCCCAATTGAGCTGCGCGGTGGTGTTGTGGCCGATCACCGTGGTCGTGGCTCGGAGGCTGTGGAAGACGAAGGCGTCGTCGCGTTTGGACACCTCGGCGGTGCCGGTCCGGACGGTCCAGTCGTTGCCGGTGCGCGACGTGTCTTCCTGGAACGAGATGGTGACCGGTCCGAGCCCTCTGTTGACCTCGATGGCCCACAGTTCCAGTTTGATCTGCCAGGTTCCGTCGAAGACCGCCACCTCTCCGATGGGTGGTTCGCAGGTGAAGACCACCTCGTTCGGGTTGGTGGTGTTCTTGAAGATGTCCCAGTCGTGTCCGTCGCCGCCGGTGACGGTGAGGTCGTAGCGGATCAGGCCGGGTTCGGCGGTCAGGGCTCCGGCTTGGGCGCCGGTAGGGATCTTGACGATGAACTTGCGGCAGTGCACCGGGTTGGTCGGGCTCACGCTCCCGTCCTCGCTCTTGCCGTAGAGGAAGGTGAGCTTGGCGTACTCGGGCTGGATGAACGTCGACGCCCGGAACGGGCTGGGGTCGGGCGTCATCCTGGGCGGGATCAGCATGGCCGCGGCCGGGGTCGCGGTCGGCTCGGTCGTCATCGGTGCCTCCTTCTCGTCGTCAAGGCGGGGTGCCGGCGCTGGATCACCGGATGGTCATCCGGCTGGTTCCGGCGCGGGCGGCGAGCTGGTCGGTTCCGGCGGCCGTCTGTTCGGACAGTCGGACGGTCTGGTCCAGCGGGGTGCTGATCTCGACCGTGACGGCGACCTCCCAGCTGCCGTCGAAGACCGCGGGCTCCTCGGGGACGAGGTCCAGGACGGTGACGGCGGGATCGGTGGTGTCGGCGTGGATGTGCCAGTTCCTGCCGTGCTCGCCGTCCGGCGGATTCGCCAGCTTGGTCCGCAGGAAGACCGGTTCGTCGCGGGGTATCGCGGCGCCGGCCCGGACGGGGAGGGCGAGGCTGATCTGCGCGCAGCGCACGGGCCAGGCGGTGCGGCCCTCAGGATCCGCGCCCACGGCGAAGTGCACCGTGGTCAGGGGTGTGGCTCCTGACGTCGACGCCGGAGTGACCGTCACCTGGTAGGGCAGCAGCAGCGCGGGCTCGGGGTTGTTCACCGCGTGGCTCCTTTGCCGGAGGGGTCAGCAGGCTGCGACCGGCCGCGCGGGAGGAGCTGCAGGTAGCCGGCGCGGGCCGCCGGAACGGGGGCGTCCGGGTGGGACAGGTCGTCGGCGAGCTGGATGACCAGTTCGTCCCAGTCGGGAAGGTCGCTGCCGTCGACGGCGACCGGCTCGGCCCAGGTCCATTGGCCGTGCCAGGCCGCGGGACGGGGCATGACCAGCCCCGGTTCCGGCAGCGGGGCGCCGTCGCGGGCTTCGTCTTCTTCCCCGGTGTCGACGTAGCCCGGGGCCAGCAGGGGGTTGAGTCGGAATGAGGCGCGGATCCGGGCCATTGCCTGGTGCGTGGTGTCGGCGTCCAGGCGCAGCTCCGTCACCGGCAGGATGTCCGTGGTCGCGTGCACCGCCGTGTGCGGGCAGACCAGCAGCGTCAGACGGTGCGTGACGGGGCGGTCGTCGGGGCGGGCCGGCAGGACGAGTTCGCCGCCGATCGGCGCCGTGTAGGGGCTGCGGCTGGACGGCCACACCGCGCGCAGTGTGTCGTAGCGTATTGATTCCCCCGGCGCGGGCCCGGCGAAGTAGCCGACCAGGCCGTCGGAGATCCGGTCGGGGTCGCCGAGTTTGACGGTCCATCCGTAGTCGGGGTAGACGGCGTCGTCCTCGGTCGCTTCCAGGATGGTGTCCCAGCCGGGGTCGGTGAGCGGCCGGCCTTGGAGGTCGATGCCCAGGTCGGCGCGGACCAGGGCGACGGGGCGGCCGATGAGGCGGGCGATCGAGCGGTCCTCGGCGGGCGCGGGCTCGTCGATGTGGTCGAAGGCCTCGTCGATGCTCTCCATCAGGGCACTGAGAGCTGCCGGACCCGGGCCGGGAGCTGCGGGGCCGTCGCCGACAAGCCCGAGGGCGAAGCCGGCGATGTCGGGGTAGGCGTTGCGGAACGCGGTGTCGCCGGGATGCCGGAACGGCGCGTGCGGCAGCGGGTTCCAGGCGATGATCTCAGTGTTCGAGGAGTTCCGGACCACCCGCAGCTCACCGAGCGGGCTGCCGTCGGGGGCGTAGACGAGCAGGGTCTGGTCGAGGTCGTTGACCAGCAGCCAGCCCGCGACCGGGGTGTCTGCCAACAACGCCGTCGTGGACAACACCCCGTCGCCGCTTTGGCGGACCGCGTCCAGGCGCACCCGGGCCGGGGACAACAGCCGCGGCGGCACCTGGACGAAGCGCTGCCGTCCGGGAGCGTCCGGGAACAGATCGGCGTCCGGGGTGACGCTGTCGGCGCGGATGAGGGGGAACTGGATCGGCTGGGTCTGCTCCGGGTGCACCAGGCGCAGCTCCCGGCCGAACCGGTCGATGACCGTCAGCTCGAGGAAGTAGAACTGTCCGGCACGCACCGGCTGGAAGCGCTGTTGGCGCCGGTCTTCGGCGCCGTCGGGGACGTGGTTGGTCTCCCCGGCCGCGGCGAGGATGCCGGGATCGGTCGCGACCTGGGCCATGCCGTCGAACTGGATGAGCCAGTCGTTGAAGCCGTCCAGGGTCTGCGACAGGATGTCGAGGTCGCCCAGCTCGCTGCGCAGAATGTCGAGCCGGCTGGCGACTTCCGCCGGCGCGTACTGGGCTTGGCGTCTGGCTTGCTCGCGCAGTACGTACTGTGTGGTGGGAGTGATGAACGCCCTGTTGCCGAACGCGGTCCAGCGCCTCTCGCCCTCGCCGTCACCCTGCGCGGCGCCGTCGCCGCTCCACCGGTAGCGGCGCTCGTCACCGTCGAAACCCCAGTACGGGGCGCCGCTGTCGTCCGCATAGGGCGTCGCGCAGTACTTGGCCTCCCACTGGATGTAGAGCGGGAGCCACGGCTGCCGCCACACCCGGGTGTACTCCGGCCAAGGGCCGGTGCTGTTCGCGCCCGGCTCGGCGACGATCACGTGCAGCGCCCTCTTTTCGGGATCCGATCCGCTCGCGGGAGTACAGAACGCCTGATGGAAGAGAGCGAACTCGGCTATCAGGGCTTTGCAAACCTCCGGTATGGAGGCGGTCATGTTCGGCGGGAGCAGCGGCGTGGCCGACGGCCTGACGGGCGTGCCGTTGATGCGGACTTCGGTCAGCAGCTGCGACGCGACCCGGCACGGCAGCGGATCGTCGTCGTCGCGGGTCAGCGGTCGGCCGTTGCCGAGGCCTGACAAAGCGATGACGGGGTCGGCGGGCCGGTAGAACGTCTGCCGAACCGAGCGTTTGAGCTCCAACTCGGCCGGCAGGCCTTCACGCACGGCGTGTTGCTCGACGGCTCGCTGGAACGCCTCGGGGTTGCTGCCCTGGGGGATGCGGCCGCGCAGCGTTGTGAGCTTGGCCTGCCCGGCGGCCACCGTGGCGGTGACTTCGCGGATCTGGGCGTCCCATTCGGCTTTGACGAAGGGGAATTCGTGCGGACGTCGGATCTCGGGCAGGTTGCTCATCCACCACAGGCTCCACAGTCGCCACTGGTCGCTGGTCACGCGTGGCAGTTCCGCGTCGTACTCGGCCTGATCGGCGTTGAGATCGTCCAGCCAGGCCGGCTGTTCCGGAGGGGGCGCCTGCGGATCGGCGCCGTCGTGCGGCCGGTTGACGACGTGCCAGGTGTAGCCGCCGTCGTGGCCGCTGAACCAGGAGCGGCGGGTGATCTCGTCGGAGGAGACCCGGCCGTCCGGGTCGTCCAGGACTTCGGGACTGCCGTTGAACAGGGCCCTGACGAGATCGCCGTCCCGGCGCGATGCCTGGCGGCTGACCAGGGCAGAGGCGGCGTCGGCGGTGCTGTGGCCGATGGCGACTTTGGGGTCCAGGCCATCGCGGTCCGACTCCGGGTGTCCGCCCCCGCGGTTCCAGGGGATGCCCAGGGACGTGCCCGCGTACCGGGTGCGCACCAGGCCGTCTGTCGAGGTGTCGTCGGGGAGCAGCCAGCCCAGCGCCGAGGCGATGTTCGCCGGGGTCGGGTCGACGCCGGGCGGGAGCAGGTCAGGGATCTGACGGGCCCGGTTGAGGATGTCGGCGCCGTCTTCGCTGTACCAGCCGATCACGCAGTAGCTGACGGTGGCCGGCGGGGGATAGTTGTCGTTCCCCTTGAGGTCTTCGAGCGTGTCGTGGAAGCAGAATACGTTCATGTGGTACGTGGCGAACGCGGCGAAGGCCGGTAGACCGTTGCCGATCGCGGTGAGGAACGGTTCGCGGCGTTTCGGCTCAGTCCACGGCCCGGCGGTGAGCGGATGGACGCGGCCGATGTAGTCCAGTTTCGGGGCTTCTCGCGGTGCGGTCGGGTCCAGGAACGGTGTGTTCGCCTTCGGCCCGCCGGGCCCGTCGGCGTACTGGAGATAGTCGCTGTGGACCAGGAATCCGGCCACCTTCCGTTCCTTGGTGCTCTCGATGTCGGCGTACCGGACGACCAGCCAGCGATTGGGAACCAGCGGGAACTCGCTGATGCCGGTCTCCGGATCGATACGTCCGGCGGTCAGCGCCTCAGGGAGCTGCCATTGGACGTGGACGCCTTCCGCCGGGCTGCCCTCGGAGTGCTGCACGGTCGGCTCGGCGCTCGTCTTGTAGTCGGGCTTGAGCATCATGCTGTACTGGGGCGTCCAGCGCTTGAACTCGTCGGCCGTGTTCACGGCCCTGGTGACCAGGAGCGAGTGGATCTCGATCGGCACGATCACATCGGTGTCGCTCATGCTGACTCCTCGGCGTCCATACGGTCGGGGGTGGTGATGCGTTGCTCGATCGGCGCCTGGATGAGCTGCAGGGCGAACGCGCCCGGCGAGAGGTCGGTTTGGCCGAGGTCCGTGGCCAGCGCACCGACCAGCCCGCCCCCGTCGCGCAGGTTCAGGACGTCGGCGGTCGCTCCTGGACGGGCACCGCGCAGAAATCTGGTGAAGATGTCGCCGGTCGCCGGGAAGTCGTATCCGAGTGAGAAGCCCAGGTTCTTGCCGGGGGTCAGATCACGGGGGTTGAGCTTCGCGGTGCGGGAGAGGCCGAAGTGGATGCCCTGGCCGGGCTCGCGGATCACGATCTCGTCGGGGACGTCGTCGAACAGGATGAGCACCGTGTCCGGGGCCGGGTGGTCACGTCGCAACTCGTTGACGGGTTCGTCGTCCTTGGTGGCGACGAGATCGAACACCGGCCAGGCCGGCACCAGATCGGAGCGGATCAGCAGACCGGCGACCGGGTCCACCGTTGTGCGGGCGCCGGCCACGCTGGCGGTCAGGACGCTGTCCACATCCGCGTCCAGCGAGGTGTGGACACCGACGTCGAGGGCTCCGTTGATCAGTGCCCGGATCCAGCCCTGGTCGATGCGGAACATCCGCAGCGACTCGGCGGGCAGCATCCCCGGGTGCGGCACCAGATAGCAGAAGGGGACGTTGTTCAGCAGGGCGAGTTCGTCGATCCAGTGCGGCACGTCCTGGGTGCGCAGATCCGCGGTGCTTCGCAGAACGGATTGGCGCCGGGAATCGGCCAGCAGTCCGCGTGCCGTGGCTCGGCTGAGGCGGGAGCGTCGTGAGGCGGGCGCGGCCTCGGCCTCGGGAACGAGTGGAGCGGCCAGGGCCTCGCACAGGGAGCGGCCGAAGCCCGGCGCGGCGAGCTCGCGGAGGGTCTGCCCGTCCACAGCCTCGGGATCGGCCGATGAGAGCCCCGCGTCGCTGCCCATCGCCATCATCCGGACCGCCTTGTTCGCCAGTTCCCGACGGGCCCGCGTCACTTCGGCGGAGTAGTCCGGGTCGCTCAGGGCGAGGGTGCGGCCCAGCGTCCACGCGGCCGCGTAGGAGACGTCGAACAGGCCGTGTTCGGGTTCGTAGATGAGGGCGTGGTCAGCTGTCGTGTACGCCTTGGCGGCCTGGCCGGATTCGGGTTCGAGTTCGACGATCGCGGGGACGTCCGGTGCGGTGACCGGCGTGAACGGTCCGCGATACCAGCCGTAGGTGGATTCGCCCGACAGGACGCGGTAGGGCACGGCCGCGTACCCGCGACCGAGGCGATCCCTGGTGTATTGCACGGCGGCGGCGTCCGCGACGCCGGGGTCGGCTGCCGCCCTCGCAGAGGGCGGATACAGGCGTAGCGCCAGGTTCTCCGGATCGGCGCGGCCTGGTCTGACCAGTTCGGTGAGCAGGCTCGCCGCGTCGAGGTGGCCCGCGGGGTTGTTGGTGAAGCCCCAGGATCGCAGGACGCACAGACGCACCGCGTTGTACCCGTCCAGTTGCCCCGGGCCCAGTCGGCCGATAAAGCCTTCAAGGGACACCAGGTGCGCGGCGTGGGCGCCTTCGTCGCGGGGGAATCTGTTCGCGGCCAGCACCGCGTATTCGCCCTCGGTCAGGATCTCGCCGTCGTCGCGGAGCTGCTGAGCGGTGACGACATCGCGGACGTGCGCGAGGTAGTGCAGCTCGTTCTCGCGCGGCACCACGGCGGTGAACAGGTCCGCCGGGACGTCGATCGTCTGACACCGGCTGGCCTCGACAGTCGGGTCGATGCCCTGGTCGGACAGAGCGGGGCCGAGGATACCGGTGCCTGGCCGGCGAAGTTCGGCGACCGTCCGGGTGGTGCTCTGCCCGGTCGCCTCGGGGTCGTCGGGGATCTCGCCCTCGCCGAACACCAGAAGCGCCAGCCATGGCGGCCTGCCCAGATCAGCGCGCGTCGCCAGCAGCTCCCGCTCCCAGGGCAGGTGCGGACGGTTCAGCGTGATGTGCGGCAGGACGCTACCGTAGGCACCGCTCGCGCCCTCGGCCGGGTAGAACGCGTGGACCGAGGACTCGTCCAGGACGAAGCGCGCGGCCCGGATCTCGAACCTCTGTTCGGCGATCGGCAGCTTGTCATTCCCAGTGCCGTCGACCGGCACGCCGTCGTCGGTCAGGGTGTGTTCGGCCCGGACGGTGTAGACGGCGGCCGTCGCCTTCGGCTGGATGCTGTCCAGGAACGTGATGTTCAGGTCGGGCTCGGTCGTCGGCATCGGGTCACCTCGCTGCGGTGGTCATGGGCGGATGGGTGAACGTCGAGTCGGCGACCCGCGCGTAGCCGGTCAGCCGGCCGTCGCTGTCCGGGGCCAGGCCGAAGGCGGCCAGCGCGGCGTGGACATCGGTGCGCAGATCGGCCGTTCCGCGGGCGCCGATGCCCGTCGAGGTGTCGGTGATCGCGGCGATGCTCCTGTCGTTCTCCCTCGGGGCCGGCCCCGCCACGGCGTCGTCGCGCAGCGGTATCCCGGACGGGGCGAGGCGGGTGGCCTTGAGGGCCTCGGAGGTCACCGGGCCGAGCCGCCCGTACCTGGTCGGCGCCGGGATCTCGAAGCGGACGCCGACCAGGGCGGAGACGACGCCGTCCTCGGTCAGGGCGGCTCCGGGCCGGGCCAGGGGCTTGCCCCACAGGGCCCGCGGCAGATCGCGGACAACCGGCTCGATCTTCCAGCCCGCGTCCTTGGCATCGAAGTCAGGGTCGTCGAAGCGCGAGATGACGACCTTGTGCTCGGCGACCAGCCCGGTACGTCGCATGGGCCTGATGTCAACCGGGTCCGCGGTACCCCCTTCGACGACTTTGCCGTCGACGGTGATGCGGGAGGCGGGCAGTGCGGCCTCGGTGCTGAACGTGAAGCCGACCATGGAGACCAGTAGAGGCTCCTCGGCGGTGGCGCGTGCCGCGGTCTCCTCGGGGTCGACGTCGACGAGCAGGCCGCGCTGCGGCACGATCGCCAGTGGGGCCGGGAGCTGCACGCGGAACTCGTCCCAGCCGATCTCCGGCGCGGCGTCGCGGCCGGAGCCGAAGCTGATGGTGAATGAGATGAACCAGACCTTCACCTTGACCCAGCCGCCGATCGGCGGTCCCCACAGCTCCAGTTCGACCCCGACGGACAGCGATACCCGGACTCTGATGAACCACACCTTGACGGTGGCGGCGACCCCGATGCTCATGCCCATCGACAGCTCGAAGTAGAAGGGCTTCCACTGCACCAGCACGTCCAGCCAGGCGGTGAACCAGGCCTGGAGCTGAATGCCGTGACCTTGGTCGTAAGTGGCCGACACCTCGCCGCCGGCCATGAACGCCCCGTCGGTCAGGGCCGCGTACACCTGGCCCCGGATCATCACGGGGCCGCGCGCCCACTGCCATGCGACGCGCGGCGGCGTCGGGTAGTACTTGGGCACCGGGAAGTTCTTGTGGTAGCCGCCGAGCGTGAAGACGAACCCCTTGCCGCCGCCTTCGGCCACCCGGTTCTCGCCCCAGATGTACAGGGACAGGCCGCCGGACAGCTCGGCCGCCGGGTCCAGGACGTAGGAGCCGGGGGCGAGGACGACGTCCATGGAGAACAGCTCCTGCGCGCCCTGGTAGCCGATGGCCAGGTCCGCGACGATCCGGGCCAGCGGGGCTTTGACGGCCTTGCTGCGCGGCAGGTCTATCGTGGCCCGGCCCAGCAGCATGACGCTCCAGGTCTGGCCGCCCTCAACCAACAGCAGGACCCTGGCTTGCAGGAACCGGAACGAGGTGAACTCCAGCCCGCCCGCGCCCCAGTACTGGCCGGCCTTCGGGGTGATCCAGCCGCCCTCGCCCGCGAGGTCCTCCAGGACTCGCTCCGGGGACGTCTCCGGCCCGCCGGCCAGCCGCTGGACGAGGGGGAAGGTGCCGACGTCGTCGATGGTCGGCATCCGGACGGTGCTGTTGACGCCGAAGCCCAGGGAGATCGCGACGACCGTGAACGGCGGCGGCCCGAACAGGCCGCCCTCCCCGGTCGCGGCGATCTCGCCGAACAGGAACATCGACGACCAGCCGTCCAGGGACTTCGCGTAGGAGCCCATGGCCTGCAGGGCGAAGAAGCCGGTCTCCGCGGCGATGAGCCCGGTGATCTGCTCTTTGAAGCCGGGCGTGACCTCCGATCCCGTGCGGCGCTCCAGCATGCCGGAGATCTTCAGCGGTGGCTTGTCCAGCACCACCCCCGCACCGCGCAGGGCGTAGGAGACCGTGAAGTCGGTACTGAGGCCGATCCCAAGCCCGAACAGAGCCAACTGCACCGGGCCGACGGTGAGGATCGCGTCGAAGGACACGAACAGGCTGCCGTTCTTGTAGCTCAAGCCTGCGCTGCGGAAACGCACCGGCCCGAAGACCTTGTCGATCTCCCCGGACGGGGACTCCCCGGCCCGGCGCTCGCGAGCGAGGATGACGGACTGTCCGGAGGCCGGAGCCTGACCCGGGTTGCCCAAGCGGAGAACCAGCGGCGGCAGCTCCTCCCCGTCGGCCGTGATGATCGCCCAAGCCAGGGCTCCGCGGATGAGCTCTTCGTTCAGGAAGCGCGGCAGCTGCCGGGGGTCGGCGGCGTCGACGTCCTCGAGCACTGCGTTGACCGCTTCGACTCGGGACACATTCCAAACAGCCGAGGCGTAGGCGAAGTGAACGCCGGTCAACACGACGTCATGGTCGATGGTGATGGATTCCCCGACCAGCGGGAGATCCGAAGCCCGGGCTTGGACCCGGCCGCGGGCGGCCACCGCGTAGCGGCGGGGCGCGTTCGCAGTGGCGTCGACCGGTTCGGTGGCCAGTACCCAGCCCAGGTGCTCGGTCGTCGCGGTGACGACCATCAGGGCATTGCCGAAGTCGTAGTGCAGCGCCGCCTGGAACAGCTGCGGCGTCAGCGTCTCGGGCAACGCCGACAGGTCAAGGCCCACGCACTGTGCGAGATCCTTCGCCGAGACGCCGTCCTCGTCCTCCCACACGGCGGTCACGGCCACCGGCCACGGCGGTCCCGGAACCTCGGGGACGGCGAACAGCATCGACGCGCCACCGGGGAGGTCGAACGCCATGGCCGGGAACTTCGGCACGACGCGGCTGCTGCCGCCGCCGGTGCTCGGCAGCGTGAAGTCGAAGCCCAGGCCGGGTAGCTTGACCTTGAACCCTCCGAGGTCGAACTCGCCGGCGAAGGTGAAGCCCGCCTTGTCACCCGGGCCGCCTCCTCCCCCGGAGCCTCGCGACCAGGACACCCCGAAGCCCGCCAGGTTCAGGGGACCCAGCGGGATCCCTGGGAAGTTCGGGAGCCATGATGTGTCCGACGGCATCCCCGGAGCTTGCAGGCGAACCATCCAGACTCGCGGGCCCGCGGACGGGAGCACGAACGCGGCACCGGCCCACAGCCCGGCCTCCAGATCGTGATCCGGCATCAGCGGCCAGTCGCCCGCGTCCTCGCGGCCGGCCACCGCAGCAGCCACGGCGGCATTGAGCGCGGCACTCTGCTCTGCAGTGAGGACACCGCGGCCGATCACCGCGAGCTGCGCGCCACGAACACCGATCGCCTCGCCACC
The DNA here is from genome assembly GCF_041261445.1 of Catenulispora sp. EB89. Lineage (NCBI taxonomy): Bacteria > Bacillati > Actinomycetota > Actinomycetes > Catenulisporales > Catenulisporaceae > Catenulispora > Catenulispora sp. EB89. The sequence goes on along the minus strand of NZ_JBGCCU010000003.1, from coordinate 3,947 downwards.
TAGGAGCTTGTCGCCGATGTACGGGAGCTCGGGCAGGTATGCGGCGGTGTCCTTGATACCGATGAGGGCAGCCAGCGGCACGGCCGCCGTCGGCCTGGCGAACGCGAGCCGGAGGTGATCGGTCTGCGCGGTGATCGCCACGCTGCCGACGGTCAGATCGTAGTGTGCCGTGAGCTCCGCGAGATCGGCGATGAAGGCCAGCGGCGCCTCGGCCAGATCCAGCGCCCAGGCCGCCGCAGCCGCCACGAGCTCGATGACACCCTCGATCCGCGCCGTCACCCCGGTCACGATCGCGTTCGCGTCCGTTGAGTCCGCCAGGAACTCCAGGACCACTTCCAGGTTGTGCGCGCCGAGTACCCTCTCGCCGATCACGGTGAGGCGTTCACGGACGACATCGGTGACGCGCAGGGCGAGCTCCTTGCCGGATCCCAGCAGGTCGTAGAGCTCGGCAAGATCCCACCGGTCCGAGGACAGAACGTAGTCGGCCCCTGGGACGGGGAATCCAGCGAGCAGCTCTGACACAGTCACCGACATGAGCGATCCCCCAGGTGGCAAGCAGGAGTGAATCAGAGTACGAACTTACTATCCATACTCTCAATCTCGGGCGATCCCGTCACGAGGGACAAATCATGATTCCCGCGTTCGGGTGACATTTCCGAAAGAACCTTGACTGGAGCTCCAAGACGGCGCCTCGCCAACTCGCCACGGCCGTACCGCGCGGCGAATCAGTACCCCTGCACTGCTGACTGCACCGCACTCTTGTCGACGTGCAGGAAATCGATGGCCAAGATCGTCGCGGCCCTGGAGCGTTGGAACGTCCGTCAGGTGTCGTCGGGTCGGGACGACGGCGGGATACGGTGTGCGCGCGAATCCGACGGATGGTTGAGGCGCCGGCGCGGTGCCCGAGTTGGCGCAGTTTCCGTCGCCTCGCTGTCCCCTTCTTGGCGTCGTGTGCGCCATGGTTCTTACCGAAGCCCGCGAATTTCCGGCACCTGGCGCGGTAAGGCGTGGCGGGCCCGATGACGCAGATGTGCTGTCGGCCGCGCTGGCCGGGCAGTGTGGGCGAAGCGCCCTGGAGATCGGCGGAGGCAGCGATGACGGTTGAGGTGGCGGGCGCGTTCACGGGCAGGACAGCTCTGGTGACGGGTGCCGGACGAGGAATCGGCCGTGCGGTGGCGCTCGGCCTTGCGGATACCGGCGCCGATCTGATTCTGCTTGCCCGGTCCGCACAGCAGCTCCAGGCCACGCGCACGGCGCTGGCCGAGCGCGGTGCCGGGCGCGGCCGGGTCACGGTGATTGTGGCGGATCTGGGAGACCAGGAGCAGCGCGCACAGGCGGTCGCCGTGGCTCTTGCCCGTGGCCAGGTGCAGATCCTGGTCAACAACGCCGCGACGGTGGAGCCGCTGGGAGCGACGGCCGAGGTTCCGGCATCCGATCTGCGGTGGGCGTTCGAGGTCAACGTCATCGCGCCGGTCGCTCTGGCCACCGCGGTGCTGCCGGGGATGATCGATGCGGGCTGGGGTCGGATCGTGAACGTCTCGAGCGGGATTGTCGCCCACCCGGAGGCGATGGTGCGGGGCAACGCGTATGCCGCGACGAAGGCGGCGCTGGAGGCGCACACCCTGAATCTCGCCGCCGAGCTGCACGGGACAGGGGTGACGGCGAACGTGTACCGGCCGGGCCGGGTGGATACGGCGATGCAGGAGTGGATCCGCGGGCAGGATCCGGAGCGGATCGGTGCGGACCTGCACGAGCGGTTCACCTGCTTCGCCACGTCAGACGAGCTGATCACGCCTGAGCGTACGGCGGCCTCACTGCTCGCCCGGCTCGGCGGGGTGCAGAACGGCGCGGTCTGGGATGTCGACGACACCGGCGGCGCTATGGACGGGTGACGGTCGCGAGCAGGCCGTCGAAGTCGTCTGCATACAGGCCACGCCACCGCGTGCGCGGCCGGACCTGGACACTCGTCGGCAGGGGGCGTGCCGGTACTGGGCGGCGTCGGGAAGCAGACGCCGCCAGCCTCAGACCCCGGCCGTGACCGCTTCCAGCAAGCCCTGGAAATCTTCGCCGCACGGGCCGCACGCGGCCAGGTGCGCGGCGATGCCAGGGTACTTCCGGACGGCGTCCGGGTCCGTCTCGATGAGTTCGACGTACACGTGCAGCAACGCCATGGCCTGTTCGCACCCGACGTCCGCCGGATCCGTGGCGAGCACACGCTCGAGCTGTTCACGGTGATTCACTGCCCTGGCCTCCTCTCGTCCAGATATCCGTTCGCGACCAGGAACACCCGGATCTTACGGCGAGCGTCGAAAACGGCCTTGTAGACCGCGTTCCGGTTCAGACCCAGCTGGCTCACCACCGCGTCCAGCGGCACCCCGTTGACCACGATCGCGGTGAACAGGCGCCGCTGGTGGTCGGTCAGCGTCTCCTCGACGGCCCGCTGCACGGCCTTCACCAAGTCGGCCCGCTCGGCGTGTTCGCCGGGATCGACGCCGAACGCGTCCGGCAGCCGTTCCCAGTCCTCAGTCTCGAGCACCGTGGTGGGATGCCGGTGCCAGTAGTGCCGCCCCAACTTGCTGGACACCTCCAGCACCACGAACTTGTACGCCCAGGTCGTGAAACGGCTTTCGCCACGGAAGGTGTCCAGCTTGTCCAGGATCGCCAGCATCGCATCCGCAGCACACTGATGCGCCACGTCGTCAAGCTCCACGCCGACCACCGCGGATGAGGCCGCCCGGCGGTGCAACTCGTGGACCGCGACACGGATCAGAAGCCCATGCAACCGGACCAGGCCCGCCTCGCGATCCGGTCCGGCCGCGGTCAACACGCTGATCCACTCGGCGGACGCCGGGTCGAGTATCGGTGCATCGCCTTCGTGCAGGGTCACGCAGTCACATTATCCGCCCCGGTGCGCGCCGGGACGCGGCGCCTATTTGACCGCGATCACCTCGACCGGCCGGATGGACGGTTCGGCGGCCAGCAGGTCCGGCGCGACCGCGGCAAGCGCCGCGGGGATCTCGCCGGCCAGATGCGCGTCGCGTGCGTCTTCGGTCTGGAAGGTGTCGAAGACGCCGTAGTGGGTCTGGTCGATCCGGAACGCGTACCACGTCACAGTCCCCTGCTCGGCGAGCGCGAGTTCGCGTCCCGCGCGCAGAAACGCGCCCAGTTCGTCGCCCTTGTCCGCCTTGGCCTCGAGCGTAGCGAGGAATCCGAGCTTCACGGTCATGACCGTTCTCCCTTGTTCGTGTCCGAGGGCGTCGCTCGTCGGTGCGCGCCGCCTCACGTCGTATGAGCGGCACGTCGTCCCGCTGGTCTTACCTAGGATCCGGCCTCGGCCTCGTCGTTGCGCGGGAGGCGCGCGGTCCTGATGGCGGCTCAGGTATTACGAAGTTGTGACGTGTTGCCGGGGGCGGGGGGTCGGGGGTAAGACCGGGCGGCGGACGGCCGCAGAAGGGGTGCCCCACCGCCCGAACGGGGGCGTCACCTGGAAGCTGGCCGTCGCCACCGGTGCGGCCGTCGCAGTCTCCGCGCCGGTCCCGGCCCTGGCACGTGCTTCCGGGCCGCGGACTAGTTGCTGAGGTCCACCATGCATCCGGTGAACCAATCGATGTCGGACTGCGTTTCACCGGTCGCAGTCCCCTACTTCGCCGGGAGCTGGCGCGGTGTTCCCAACGAAATGAGTACGTATGTTGCGAAGCCTGTCGCAGTCCAGCGTGCCGTGTCTTCCACGCCTCGGGACGCCGCCCGCCCTTCAGAGTCCCCGCGCAGGGTGATTTATCCGGCCCGGCCGCTCCCCGGCCACCGGTCGCCATCGGTCCGTGAAGACGGAGGCCTCACGGGCCTGCATCGAACCATCGAAAGACATCCCTGTAGCTAGCCCTGTCAAGTAGTGAGAGGTTCGCCATGTTTTGCCCAGGCTGTGGCCTCGTTGTAGAGGCTGCCGGTTT